>JANRLY010000040.1:0-114371 GCA_033762075.1 Gammaproteobacteria bacterium | reverse complement strand
TCGCCTTTGAGCGCTAATAATGCAATTTCAAATTTAGCCGAAGGCGACCACTTCTTTCGAGACATACTTTCCTCCAATGGGAGGGCTATTATCTCTCAAAATTCTCAGTTTGGGTGGTCTAAATTGCGGGGGTCACTATACTCCTGAGCAACAAAAAACTGCACTAAAATACTTTTTAAAACTCGCTGCCTACGCAAGTGTAAATACACCATCAAATAGTGTAGGGCTTTTATCAATGTTCTTCTCTAATCTGAGGAATGACAATAACCCAACTGAATTTAATCACGAACTTGTTCTTGGATTAATTGGTTTATTTATGTATTTACCGTCGGATGAAAATAAATTATCTTGCTTAAAAGGCATCATCGATATTATAAATTCGATGCCTTTTAGTAATAACATTACTTTATATTTTGAAGCGATTGATCTCGCAGTTCACTACATTGAATACCCAGAAGCTGCAAAAAATGTATTTGAATTAATAGAGCACCATTTGTCATTTCAATGGATTTCGCGCTTTGAAGAATCTGCGAATTCTTATGCAAAATTAATGGTAAACCTGTTATCCATCATGCAAGAAAATGATCGAACAGAATGTTCTACGCGTCTGATTAAAAGTTTATCTACTAATAGACTTGGAGAAGGCACAGATTTATTAGTCGAGTTAATTAAGAAAGAGATCCGCGAAAAGGAGCTGCATTCAGAACAAGCAGAAGAAGAAAAAACAAGCTCACCTAGACCTATGAGGTAATACAGAAATTTATGCGCGAGACCAAGACTTCACGGTCTCGCGATGACGGAGAAACCATTGTCACTGATAAGGAAAAAACCATGAATCAAGATCAAACGTTATCTATCGAACAAATTGAACACAAAGAGAAAAAACTTAACACTTTAAGAACTCATGCCAAATATGCACGTTATGCTTCTCGTGCGCTTACAGTCATTAGTTTACTTTCTTTTTGCAAAGAGCTTGGAAAAGGATTCGGTATATTGAGTGATAGAAATAGCAAACGTAAATTCACTTTGCCAATTATCAGTTTCGCCCTTGCATTGAGCGCTGAAATCTATGCCTTCAAAAATGAAATGCAAGCCGAAGAAAAAGCAACAAGTCTGAGCAACTATCTTAAAAGCATTGGTGTGTTCAAAAATAAAGATAGTAAACCACAGGCACTTGAAGTCGAAATCTCTGAGAATGAATCCTCTAAAGAGTTTAAATACTAAGAAAATATTCTTTCCTATTCCGCAGAGCTTCAACAAAACTGCCGTCGTCCCGCGACTTATATTAACCGCCGCCGTCCCGCGCTTAATGCGCGGGATCCAGAAATAACAAGGTCACTGGATCCCGCGAACAAGTCGCGGGACGACGGCGGTTAATAAATGAATTGGCCCACTTCGTCGCTCTCTTCTCCCTTTGAAAAAGGGAGGTAGGAGGGATTTTTTAAAATGCTTTTTTATAAATCCCCCTCGATCCCCCTTTGAAAAAGGGGGAAGCATTGAGGTACTCCCTTTTCAAAGAGAGAAGCTTTAAAAAACTACCCTTCCAACATCTTGATCAATGCCGCTTCATCTAAAATCTTCACACCTAAAGATTCAGCTTTTTTTAATTTAGACCCCGCATCACTACCGGCAACAACATAATCTGTTTTAGGCGATACACTCCCAGAAACTTTTGCGCCCACTTCTTGCAATTTTTCTTTAGCTTCATCGCGCGTTAAAGTATTTAAAGTGCCAGTTAATACAAATGTTTTACCCGAAAGAAATAATTTTTTATGATCAATAACAATGGGATCCCAGCGAACACCTGCTTTAATCAACGCATAAATCACATCGCAATTGTGCTTTTCTTGAAAAAAGGTAACAATATGTTTTGCAACCACCGGACCTACATCTTGAATTTCTTGTAACGCTTCTTCCGTTGCAGACATTAAAGGTTTCAAATCACCAAAATGCAAAGCTAATTGACGCGCAGTGGCCTCACCTACTTCACGAATACCTAATGCATATAAAAAGCGCTGAAAAGTTGTAGATTTACTTTTTTCTAATTCATCTAAAAGATTTTGCGCAGATTTTTCTGCCATGCGTTCAAGCTCAGCCAAATCATTTAGGGTTAAATGATATAAGTCTGCGACCGTTTTAACACGACCAGTATCGACTAATTTCTCAATGATTTTATCGCCTAATCCAACAATATCCATTGCTCTGCGACTGGCAAAATGACGAATAGCCTCTTTGCGCTGTGCTGCACAGAAAAGCCCACCCGTGCAACGGGTTACTGCCATTTCTTCGATGTGTTCAATCGCCGAATGACACACAGGACATGTTTTGGGTAAATGAATTTTTTTAGCATTCACTGGACGATGTTGAGTTAATGCACGCACCACTTGAGGAATAACGTCTCCAGCACGACGCACAACAACACGATCACCGATCCGAATATCTTTGCGTACGATTTCATCCATGTTGTGCAATGTGGCATTACTAATTGTGACCCCAGCCACAAAAACTGGCTCTAAACGTGCGACCGGGGTTAATGCACCTGTACGTCCGACTTGAAATTCGACCGCATTAAGTGTTGTCACGACTTCTTCAGCAGGAAATTTATGTGCAATCGCCCAACGCGGCGCGCGAGAAATAAATCCTAATTTTTTTTGTAAGGCAATTGAATTCACTTTATAAACAACACCATCTATTTCATACGGTAAGTGTTCGCGTTTTTCAGCCATTTTTTTATAATAGTGCAAACATGCTTCGATACCTGTGACTTTTTTTAAATCTGGACTAACACGCAATCCCCAAGTGTGCAATTGCAT
Source organism: Gammaproteobacteria bacterium (assembly GCA_033762075.1). GTDB lineage: Bacteria > Pseudomonadota > Gammaproteobacteria > DSM-16500 > DSM-16500 > VFKI01. The sequence goes on along the minus strand of JANRLY010000040.1, from coordinate 111,558 downwards.
CATGATGTCATATTGCGTATCTGGTAAATCACCACCTTCCACTAAACCCAACCCATGGCCAAAAAAAGCAAGCGGTCGTTTTGCTGTGACTGCTGGATCTAGTTGTCGCAAACTCCCTGCCGCTGCATTGCGCGGATTAGCAAATATTTTTTCATGATGTTTTGCTGCATAATCGTTTAACGCAGCAAATCCTTCTTTTGGAATATATACCTCACCACGTACTTCCAACAAATTAGGATGTCCTTTACCACGCAAGTGTAAAGGAATCATCCTAATCGTACGCACATTATTCGTAATATCCTCTCCAGTAACACCATCGCCACGCGTTGCAGCGGTTTTTAATTTTCCTTTTTCATACACCAAGGAAACCGCAACACCATCTAATTTCGGTTCAGCGGTAAATTCAATTGCTGCATGAATTTTGAGACGATCAATAATGCGTTCTGAAAAATCATTCACATCCTCATCAGAAAAAGCATTATCGAGCGAGAGCATAGGCACAACATGTTGGATTTCAGGAAATGTTTTTAAAGGTTTTGCGCCGACCCGTTTAGTGGGAGAATCGTCTGAAATATATTCAGGATGTGCCTTTTCTAATGTTTGCAATTCACGAAATAAAGCATCATATTCAGCATCTGAAATAATCGGATCATCTAACACATAATAACGATAATTGTGATCTTCTATTTTATTCCGGAGTTCAATAACCTTCTTCTCAATACTCACATACCTCTCCTCGCCACAACTTACACCTTTAGGCATCATATCTGCGGATCATATTGCATTGTAATAAATACCTACATATGAATCACTATGTGTGTACTTTTTTCAAAGTAATCTGACCCGCATCTCCGCGCCCAAAAGCGCAAATTATGGCGAGGATAAATATGACATTCCAGCAGGTTGAAATTGTGCAATTTTCTGCAGATATTTTTCTTCGATTTCATGCGTCCAAGGTGTTTTTGGATCTGCACAAAGTTGAGCCTCTAAGTCTTCAGCTAAATGCTCGGCCACACTTAACATTAATTGAAAAGTAGTACGCACATTTTCTGAACGATTCAATTGCATAAATAACATGAGACCCTGACAAGAAAAATTACCTATTTGATCCAGATTAAAATCACCTGGTTCTTCTGCAGAAACTAAACTGAACAAAGGTGATCGTTGATCTCTTTCTTGCATGCTGTATTCAGGATAATAATGAAAAATATTCATATCACCGTATTGTAAGCCTGCTGCTGAAATCGCTTGCAATAAATCATAGGAACCGAAAGGATGACCAGGTTTAGCCATGACACTTAAGACTAATAAAGCATTCTTGTCGGTTTGTTTGTCTTGTGTGGATTGCGCAAAATAATTATAACTCCCTGAACTAGCGCGGGAAAATAACGTGCTCATTTTGTGCTTATGTTTTTTGAACCAATCCTCAGCAAATACCGAAATCATAAACAATAAAGCAAAAATACTAATCCAAAATAGACCCTGCCCGAGATAGCTATCCATGCTGTGCTCCCTTCAAAATATTCTATCATTTGCTACAAATCGTCATCGCGAGGGGGCGGAGCGTTTAGCTGTAACGATCCAGTCTTTAAAACTGGATTGCTTCGTCGAAACTGAATTTGCCCTCCTCGCAATGACGGATTAAGCAAATACTGATTTCGACTACGCCTCAAGTCCCTGCAAGACTCACTGCTTCCTCAACGTTCACACTCACGAGACGTGACACCCCAGGCTCACCCATTGTGACACCCATGAGTTGTTCACCCATATTGATAGCCAATTTATTGTGACTAATGAAAATGAATTGCGTTTTTTCTGCCATTGTTTTCACTAAATCACAGAAGCGACCAATATTAGCATCATCCAGCGGCGCATCCACTTCATCCAGTAAGCAGAATGGCGCAGGATTTAAATAGAAAATCGAAAAGACTAAAGCGATTGCTGTTAAAGCTTTTTCACCGCCGGATAAAAGATGAATGGTACTGTTACGTTTACCGGGCGGACATGCCATCACCGTGATGCCAGTTTCTAAAAGATTATCGCTTGTCAATTCAAGGTAAGCACGGCCACCGCCAAAAACAGTGGGGAAAAGTTCTTGGAAACGCCCATTCACTTTGTCAAATGTTTCGCGGAAACGTGTGCGTGTTTCACGATCAATTTTTGCGATGGCATTTTCGAGAGTACTCAATCCTGATTGCAGATCAGTATATTGACGATCAAGGAATTGTTTACGCTCAGAACACGTTGCATATTCTTCGATGGCAATTAAATTAATCGGCCCTAATCTCGAAATACGTCGAACAACTTGTTCGTATTGATCTTGATACGTTTGTGGATTTACTTCTTCTTCAGGTAATTCTGCTAACACAGTCTCAATGTGCATTTGAATTTCTTCAAGCTGCTGAATAACGCCATCTGCACGCACTCTGAGACCCTCGCCTTCGAGACGCAAAGTATTTAATGCAGCACGGACTTTTTCAGTGGCTTCATCACATTCATGTCGTTTCACTTCAAGCTCACGCAATTCTAGTGCAATCACATCATTAGTTGCTCGTCGCGCATTCAGTTCTTCTTCTATTTTAATACGTTCTGTTAATGCATTTTTTAACTCGGCATCAAGTTCACTCAAAGAAGATAAATTATCTGCTTCACCTTCAAGAAGAGCTTTACGTTCAATGTATGTCGCCTTCCGCGTTTTCATGCGTTCAAGAGATTGCTGATGAGAAGTATATTTTGCTTGCGCGCTTTGGAAGGTAAGCTCGAATTGATGCAACTTTTCACGAGCTTCTTCAACAGCTTGGCGACTCTCAGACACAGAAGCACGCAAACGATCGCGTTCTTCTGATAATTGATCACGTTGTTTGGTTAATGATTCTAAGTTTTGCATGGCTTGCTGCCAAGTTGCACGCGCTGTTGTGTGTTCTTCTCGCATGTCTGTGAGTTGTTTGCTCGTGTCAGCTTGCTCTTGTGTCACGCGCGCAATACGTTCACGCCATTCTGTTAATCGTTGTTGCTGCATTTTTTGCTGCGTACGTACGCGGGAAGCTTCTGAGGTAGTTTCGTTTAATTGAACCTGTAAAGCATCTCGTGATTTTTCGAGAGATTCGATTTGTGTGCGACACTCTGCTATTTCAGTTTCGAGCGATTGCTGTGATTTACTGAGCTCATTGCATTGAATCGCCAGCGCAGCAAGTTCTTGTTCGCGTTGAAACACACCTGCTGCAGGATTATTTTCACGTAAGACTTTTAACCAAGAAGGTCCAATCCAAATGCCTTCACGCGTGATAATAGATTCATGCGCTGCCAATTTTTTAGATAAAGCAATCGCTTGATCTAAATCTTCGGCAATATAAACGCCTGCCAATAAACCATCGAGTTGCCAATCGGTTGTAATCTTGCTAAGCAATGTTTCCGCTTGAATAGAAGATTTTGCTGTCTCGGAAGATTTAGTAAATAAACACAATGTACCTTCTTTGAATTGCATCAGTTGATCTTTAAAAGCAGACACATCATCAACGCACACTGCTTGTAAATAAATCCCTAAGACTTTTTCAACGGCATTTTCCCAACCTTTTGCAACTTTTACACCCGCAGCAAGGCGTGGTTGATCTTGCAAATGTTGTTGCTTCAACCAATCGACAATATGATTGTCGCGTTGACCAAGTGCGGTTTGTTGTAAGGCTTCGAGTGATGAACGACGTCCATGCAATTGCTGAAGTTCTTGACGCACGCCGTCTAATTGACGCGTTTTATCTTGTAAGGTTTTATTCGTTGCAGAAAGGTTTTCGCGCAATGCTGTCAATTCATTTTGTTGCGCTTGCATGTGTTGTTCGAATTGATTGGAAGAAACACTTAATTCACTTAACTCTTTTTCAAGCTCCACAGCATTTGACTGTGTTTGCTCTTGTGCAAGCACCGCTTCGCGCGCTGTTAATTGTGATATTTTTTGTTCGAGCAATGTCACACGGGTTTGTTCAACACGCGCCATTTCACTCGATTGAGATAACTGCTGGCTTAATGTATCCCATTGTTGCTGCCAAGCTTGCATCGCTGTGTCAGCTGTTTGATACACAGATCGAATAGCCGCTAATTTGTCACGTGCAGCTTGTTGTTCTGGCTCAAGTGTTGCTAACTCTTCAGAGAGCACAACCAATGCAGCTTCTGTTTCACTGAGTGATTTTTCAGCGTCTTGGCAATCGCGTGTAGCTTGTTCGAGATCGGCACGCCACATGCGCTCTTTTTCTTGGGTGTGGTGAATGTCTTGCTCGATCCGCGTAATTTCATTACCTGCCGCATAAAATCGACGTTGCACTTCTTGGAAAGCTTCGGTGGATTCGCGCGCAGATTCACGCATATTATCGATGGCTAAACTCACTTCTAAGGCTTCGGTTTGTTTTGCTTCTAAGCCCGTTTCTTGCTGCTGTATCTGCAATGATAAATCAACACGCTTTGAGTCTAATTGTCGCCATTGCGCTGCTAAAGCACTGGCACGAAAAGCTCGTTCTTGGCGTTTTAAGATTTTGTATTTTTCAGCCGCCTCTGCTTGACGTTTGAGTGTGCTGAGTTGTTGATCGAGTTCAGTCCGAATGTCATCTAAGCGAGCCATGTTTTCGCGTGTATGTTGAATGCGATTTTCAGTTTCACGACGGCGTTCACGATAGCGTGAAATACCAGCGGCTTCTTCGAGGTAAGTGCGCATTTCTTCGGGTTTGGCTTCGATGATGCGCGAAATCATGTTTTGGCCAATGATAGAATAACTCCGCGGCCCTAACCCGGTACCCATGAAAATATCTAAAATATCGCGACGACGGCAACGTGCACCATTGAGGTACCAACTGGATTCAGCATTACGATTAATCGAACGACGAATAGAAATCTCGGCATAACTGGCATATTCACCGCCAATGGTGCCATCTTGATTATCAAAGACCAGTTCAACCGATGCTTGCCCCACAGGCTTGCGCGTAGTCGAGCCATTGAAAATAACGTCAATTAACGATTCGCCACGTAAATATTTCGCTGAGCTTTCACCCATAACCCAAGAAATGGCATCAATGATATTTGATTTACCACAACCGTTTGGGCCGACAATTGCGACAAGATTCCCCTGAATAGGAATACTGACAGGGTCGACAAATGATTTAAAACCAGAAAGCTTGATTTTGTTAAGCCGCATTCATAATACCTCTCAGAGCCATGCAGCAGTATATATTAATGGAGTTATAGCCTCAATCCGCTGAATCGATTAAGCTATCTAAATAGTCGTTCTCAAGGGATATGGGCGTTTATGGAAGACAATCATGCAGAAAAAGGCCGCAAAGTATTGCTACCCTGCATCTTTGTAGCAATTATTGGCTTGACCTTCTCATGCTTGATTGCACTCTATTTACCTGCCCCCGATTACCCTGACAGCCTCGTTCATCTCTTATTAGGCATTTTAATCACATTGGGTCTAGTGTTTATTACCTACCTTGCACGCCTGAATAAACAACATAGAATTGATCTCACCATCACCGAAAAACACTACCAAGAAGAAATTGCCGAACGCTTAGTCATTGAGGAATCCCGTCAAAAACTCGAAAAAGCCTTATTACAAGGCCAAAAATTGCAAGCCATTGGCACACTCGCGGGCGGTATCGCGCATGATTTTAATAATGTGCTTTATGCCATCATGGGCTATGTTGAGATGGCACGCGAAGACGTCCCTGCTGATAGCGTCCTCCATCAAAACCTCAGCAAAGTACTCGATGCCGCTAAACGCGGACAAGAACTAGTTTCACGTATTCTGGCATTCAGCCGTCGTCAACATCATGAGTTTAAACCCATCCACATGAAAGAAACGATCGAAGGAGTGTTAGCATTATTACTCCCAACCATTCCAGCCAGCATCATCATTGACTACCATCCCGCGACTGAAGATTCCATTATTTTGGGCAATCAAACTCAATTACATCAAGTCATCGTCAATATCATCACCAATGCAATAGATGCCATGGAAGGAGAAGGCACGATTACCATCACTGTCGAACGTATTTCTCATGACAGCGCTCACGTTAAACATTTGACTGATGCCCACCAGCATACCCATTATTGCAAAATTAAATTTAAGGATACGGGCCATGGCATGGATGCCCCCACCCTCGAAAGAATTTTTGAACCCTTTTTTACAACCAAAGAAGTTGGGCGCGGGACTGGCTTAGGATTATCGACTGTGCATACCATTGTCACAGAGCATAAAGGTGATATCTTAGTAGATAGTCAACCAGGCCACGGTGCAACATTTACCATTTTGTTACCTGAATACAATGAGCAAGGAGAAAAACATGGCTAGAATTTTACTCGTCGAAGATGATGATTTAGTCCGTGATATGTTATGCCAAGTACTGACACGCGCCTCTCATATCGTGGATACAGCAGCCAACGGCGAAGAAGCCACAGAAATTTTACGCCGCACCAAACCTGACATCATGGTAACAGACATCATTATGCCGAAAAAAAGCGGTATCACTTTAATCTCAGAAGTCCACAATAAACATCCCGACATGGAAGTCATTGCCATCTCTGGCGGCGGTCGTTTAGATCCAATGGGTTATCTAGATCTCTCAGAGTCTCTCGGCGCATCCATTTCATTTGAAAAACCCATTGATAATGCTGCGTTACTCATGGCAATTGATTTACTCGTGCATAGTAAGAAGCAAGCGACGTCTTAATCATTCCAAAAATGCTTATGCATTCCTCTATAAAATTGAGGTTGCAATTCTTTTTGACTCAAATCAAATTGGATTGCCCCTGTTTGATCGGTTGCGAGCGGAATGGTTCCTATTGATTGATAACGTTTTAAAACAATGGGATTTGGGAAGTGAAAACGATTACGATAACCGACAGCAAAAATAACCCAGCGCGGATGCACCGCTGATATAAATGACATTAAACCTGATGTTTTACTCCCGTGATGCGGCGCTATTAAAATATCTGCAGAAATATTTTCTTCCTGAGCCAGCAAAAAATTTTCAGTTTTTTTCTCAATATCCCCTGTTAGTAAAATACTTTTATGATCACGGGTAGTGACTTTTAAAACACAAGAACGATCATTACCTTGTTGTGTTTCATCCTGCAATGGCGAAAGAAATGCAAAATGCACACCATCCCAGTCCCATACATCCCCGCGCAAACAAGGTAAAACATTTTTTAAATGAATACGCTCAGGCTCGCCACTTTGTATTTTTGCAATTGAAAAATGTTTCACTAAGGCACCTGCACCACCCGCATGATCATTGTCACCATGACTGAGAACTAATAAATCAATAACGCGCGCATGCAATGTTTGCAAAAACGGTGTCAAAACAATTTCACCCATATCATAATCAGAGCTTAATCTTAACCCTGTATCAAAAACCATAAGGTGATGTTGTGTTTGCAAGACAGTTGCCAATCCTTGCCCAACATCCAGCACGGTAAAACGAAGATTACCTTGAGGAATAAATGGATATCTCGGCCACAATAAAGTCATTAAAAAAAACAAACCTAGCCTTTGATTCGGAAAGCCACTGGGCAGCAATAACAATAAAATTCCAAATGCGCCCAGTGCAATGAGCCATGGTGAAGAAGATACATGAGGAATTGTTGCATACGGTAAGTTCGATAAAAAATTTAATATTGACCAAAGCATACATAAACTTTTATCCGCACAATAAAAAAATATTCCTGCCCATTTAAGTGAAATCACTAAGCTTATAAAAGCCAGCAAAATAAATGGCAAAATAAGAAATCCCATCCACGGGACAGAGATGAAATTAGCTAATAGAGAAATAATGGAATACTGCTGAAAAAGTAATACCGTCAGTGGAATCAATCCTAAAGTAATCACCCATTGAATGCGACCATACTTCCACCACAGTCCGCTTGGCGCGATACGACCACTGATTCCAATCGTAATCCAAAATACAGAGACCATCGATAACCAAAAGCTCACTGATAATACGCTCAGGGGATCTAGAATGAGAATGAATAACAACGCCAAGAAAAACGCTTGCCATGGTGGTAATTTACGTCGCAAAATCATTGCAAAAATAAATACACACAACATAATACATGCTCGACGTGCTGGCAAAGAAAATCCTGAAATAGCAGCATATGAAACACCCGTGATCAAAGACGCTATCGCTGCCGCATGCACCGCTGGCACATAAAAACAAACGCGCGGCATCCAACGCCACAGTAATTTCACAAGAATAAAAATAAAACCCGACATAAATCCAATATGCAAACCTGCAATCGCCATTAAATGATTTGTGCCAGTGTTACGCAAAACTTCCCACTGCTCTGCAGGAATACCAGTACGCTCACCGACAGCTAATGCAATAATCCATGCAGAAGTCTTCGAAGAAGGTAATAGCAGTTCAATTTGTTCTTTGATTTTTTGTCGAAATTGATGGAGCCATGCAATGCGTTTTTCATGTTTAAGTAAAATATTTTCTTGAGATGTCACCACATAACCATGCGCGCGCACGCACGACATAAATGCCCAAGCTTCATAATCACTGCCCCCAGGATTCATCAAGCTGTGAATTCTTTTTAAACGCACAGTCAATTGCCAATGATCGCCTGCACGCAAATGGTGTTGAGTATCGCGCCAAGAAAGTCGAATGCGCGTTTTTATTTTTTGATTGGCGATTTTATCTGTTAAAAACAAAAAGTTCATTTGCAAGGGAGTCACTATTGGCACAGAAACAATATAACCACTGACTGAGATATTTTTGCTTTCGAGTGTTGATGGTAATTGCCATGCTAATAATAAATGAGAACGCCATAAGGTATAAAAAAATCCGGTCGCAAAGATCAACAATAAAAATAATATTCTTGATTTAAAGTTTATTGAGCAACCAAGCAATACTGATACAACACATAAAAATCCATATAGCCATCCTATACATGGCATCGCGCGTAATAAAATAAAACATAAAATTCCTGCAAAAAAGCAGAGCACAGAAATACGCATAGGGCGTCCTTGTGTGGAAAGGAGAATGAATTAAGAGGCTTGCCCCTCTTGAAAAAAGGAGACTGGCGTTGGCTTCCCGCTTTGGAAAAGGGAACACCTAGAACCTTCCCCCTTTGAAAAAGGGAATATCTAGAACCTTCCCCCTTTGAAAAAGGGGGATTGAGGGGGATTTATAAAAAACGACTTTACAAAAATCCTTCCTTCCTCCCTTTTTCAAAGGGAGAAAAGACGAATCAAATCGCTAAACGATGATTTTGCTCAGCCAGCGCCAACATTTTCTCATCGAATTGAATTCTTGCTTTTGCTAAAGATTTATTATCAAGAGAAGTTAAATTAATCTCAGTACGATCTGAAAAAGTGATTGTATATTCTTTATCTACTGACACAATAACACCCGTATCTTTTCTTTTATTGGTATTGTGACTCACATCAAGATTGATAATTCTTGGCTCTTTCGAAAATTCTTCTGTAATAATTTCTCTGATAGACCCATACAATCGATCTTGAATGGCTTGCCAAGTTTTTTCTTCGTCGTCGATCTTACTTAAAGAAAACTCCTGAAGAAGTTGATATTTGGTAGTCCTATAATCAGCGATGGCTTTCTTCTTTTGCTTTAAATGACGATCACAAAGTTCGCGCAAACCCGCTTCACTGAGCTCTTCAAAATTTTTTAGATATTCAATGTTTGTATCAAAATCTGCCGGTGCGAGAGATCGCTTTTTAAGCGCCACAACCATTTTTTGTTGAGCGTCATCAATGATTTTGATCTCAGCTGACGTGAGATAATTTTCTCTTCTTCTAAACATCCTGCTTTCTCCCAAACAAATTATACCAATACTCCATTCTCCAACGTCAGCGTACGATCTGCTTGACGAGCGATGTGGAGATTATGGGTAACGATTACAACAGCAGTTTGCTGTTCTTTTTGGAGTTTAACAAAAAGCTCATACACTTTTTCTGCGTTACGCGGATCTAAGTTGCCAGTAGGTTCATCGGCCAAAATACAAAGTGGTTTTGTGATAAGTGCACGGGCAATGGCAACCCGCTGACGTTCACCACCAGATAATTCACCAGGTTTATGCGTCATGCGTTGTGATAATCCGACCGCCGTTAAAATTTGCTCTGCTCGCGGTAGAATTTCACTCACTGAAATTCCACGAATTAATAATGGTAAACTCACGTTTTCTAATGCAGTAAATTCCGGCAATAAATGATGAAATTGATAAACAAATCCGAGATATTGATTACGCATTTTTGCTTTTTCTGATTCATTTAGGGTTGCTAAAGATTTTCCAGCCACTAACACCTCTCCTGACGACGCGCGATCCAAGCCGCCAAGCAAATGCATCAAAGTACTTTTCCCAGAACCTGACGCTCCGACAATAGCAATGAGCTCGCCTGGCTTCACGTTGAGTGAAATATCACTGAGAACTTCGACTTTTGTGTCTGCATCAGAATAATATTTAGCGACTGATTGACATTGAATGACAAAATCATTATTCATAACGTAAAGCCTCCGCAGGTTCTATGCGCGCCGCACGAAAAGCGGGATACAATGTTGCTGAAAAACTCAACGCTAAAGCAACAACACTGATGCGAATCACATCCATCCATTGCAAATCAGACGGTAAATGCGTCAAACCAAAATAGACACTCGACGTCAGTAACTCAACGTGAAATAACCTTTCGAGACCATCGACAATCACAGTCACATGCGTTGCCAATCCAACGCCACATAACACACCCAGCAATGTACCGATGACGCCAATGATGGCACCTTGCACCATAAAGATCCGCATCACCATTCCTGGCGTTGCACCAAAAGTGCGTAAAATCGCAATGTCAGATTGTTTATCGTTAACAACCATCACTAGCGTACATACTAAATTAAAAACTGCAACGCCAACGATCAACATCAAAATAAAAAACATCATAGTTTTTTCCAAACTAATTGCATGGAAAAATGCACCGAATTGATCTGTCCAATCTGAAACAGTCGCCGTTGGACCTAATTCTTGTGATAAAGCACGAGATAATTGTGGTGCGGCATACGCATTATCAATTTTCAAGTGCAAACCTGTCACATTGGAATTAAATTGAAAAAGCGTTTGCGCATCTTGCATATGGACAAACGCAAGCTGGGAATCAAATCCAAATCCATTGCCCGCTTGAAAAATACCGACGACTTTAAAACGTTTAAAGCGCGGCAACATGCCGGCGGGCGTGAGGGATGCTTGCGGCGTAATCACGTTAATATAATCACCTGGTATGGCAGCCAAATGCATCGCCAAATCAGCACCTAAAATAATACCGAACTCATGAGGTTTGAGTAATTGCAAATTACCCTCAATGACATATTGGTCAAGAGAAGTCATATTTTTTTCGAGTGACGGTAAAATGCCACTCACAGATGCAGGTTGCACAACCCCAGAATGGGTTAACAATGCTTGTCCTGCAGCAAAAGGGGCAACGCCACGGATTTGAGGATTTTTCAAGAGAAACTGGCGTGCATCTTCCCATTTCGCGAGTCGCGACTCGGGTGTCGTCACAGTGATAGGCGATACCATGCCGAAAACTTGTTTTTGGATTTCGCGATCAAATCCATTCATCACAGAAATCACAGTAATCAACACTAGCACGCCCAATGCAATCCCTAACATCGACATCAAAGAAATAAAAGAAATAAAATGATTACGTTTTTTTGCGCGCGTATAACGTAATCCAATAAAGACTGAGGCAGGATGAAACATCAAGAAGCCTCCACATGAAATAATTTAAAAAAGTTCGCCGTTGTGACTTTTGCGATTTCCTCAAGCGAAACACCACGCAATGTCGCAATAAATTCGGCAACATGACGCACATATGCGGGTTGATTTAGTTTGCCACGATGCGGCACAGGCGCCAACCACGGAGAATCTGTTTCAATTAACATACGATCTAGTGGTATTTCACGTGCCACTGTTTGCAAGGTTTTAGCATTCGAAAAAGTGACGATACCAGAAAAAGAAATATAAAATCCCAATTCGATCGCAGCTTGTGCCATTTCGAGATCTTCTGTAAAACAATGCATGACACCTTGCACCGTGTCAGCTTGCTCTTCTTTCAATAGACGAATGGTATCTGCTTTGGCTTGACGCGAATGAATGATTAAAGGTTTATTCAGCTGACGTGCCGCGCGAATATGACGACGAAAACGCTCGTGTTGAAACGCCACATCACCTTCAGTGCGATAATAATCTAACCCGGTTTCACCAATGGCAATGACTTTTTTATCACGCGCCAATTGAACAATATCTTCAATGCTCGGCTCATGATCAGCAACCTCATTAGGATGCAAACCCACAGAAGCCCACACATTTGGATAAGTATTAATTTTAGCAAACATAGCTGGAAAATCTTTTAAGGTGACACACACACATAAAAAATATTTGACAGCTTGATGCTCCGCCTCTGTTAACAATGTTGGAATCGAGGGACCATTTTCGGTTTGCTCAATCAAATCCAAATGACAATGTGAATCTACGAATTGCATAGTATTTTCCACCGAATAAAAACATCTTCCATCATAAGTTGTCGGTTTAAGCTCTGAGATTGCCGAACCCAACCGCAGAGTTGTTGAATATAGTTTATATAATCCAACAAAGGCTCTCGAGCAATTTTTTGGGTGGGTTGCGATAACATCGCCTGTAATTCCATAAAAACCCAATCGAGACATTGTCTCACAGAAACGACTTCGGCAATGGATTTAGCTGACCATTTTTCTGCTAATTGCACAGGATGAATTTTTTGTGAACCCACAGCCATCAAATCTGAGCGCAGCGCCAATTGATGCTCAATCAATCCATTTGTTAATAATTCTGCCGCCCATAAAGGAGCACCACTTGCTGCATGAAGGGCCTGCAAGCATTGTTCTTTTGAATAATCTGGTAAAGCCATCGACATCCAATGCAATGCATCTTGTTGACTGGGTACCGAAAAAAATATTTTCTGACAACGGCTCACAATCGTTGCCGGCAAATTTAAATGATCATGACAAATTAAAATAAAGACGACTTGTGCGGGCGGTTCTTCGAGTGTTTTAAGGATAGCATTTGCAGAAAATGCATTCATCTCAGAGGCTTGATCGATGCAAATGACTTTATACTGACTAATCAAAGGCGATGTTTGTACAAATTCAATGGTATCGCGTACTGTATCAACACGAATCTTATTAGCCGCACCTTCAGGCACAATTTGACAGTAATCAGGATGTGATTCCGCAGAAAATAAAGCACACGCAGAGCAAGCCCCGCACGCATTTTGCTGATGGCACAATAAAGCTTGCGAAAGATATCTCGCGAAATCTTTTTTACCAACCCCTTTTTGTCCGTGAAATAACAAGGCATGCGGAAATTGATTTTGAGTGAGACGTTGAGACAAGCCTTCCCACATTGAAACATGCCAGGATAGCAATGCATTGCTCATAAAAAACAATCCAATTGTGTTTTTATTTCAGCTCGTACTTTTTCTTCAGATTGCGATGCATCAATGACATGAATGCGCTGCGGAAATTGCTTTGCACGTGCCAAATAAACAGCGCGAACGCGCGCAAAAAAATCCTGTTTTTCTTGTTCGATGCGGTCATGCGGGCCACGATGTTTAGCGCGTGCCAAACCAATTTCAGGCGAAACATCTAATAAAATCGTCAAATCAGGTTGCGTATTGTTCGTTACCCAGTGTTCTAATTGGGTAATTTGCTCAATCGACAACCGTCTCCCGCCACCTTGATACGCATAACTAGCATCGGTAAAACGATCACTCACCACCCAACGTCCTGCTTTCAATGCTGGAAGAATGACATGTGTCACATGTTGGCTACGAGAAGCAAACATTAATAATAATTCTGTTTCAGATGTAATAGCTTCATCATTAGGGGCTAGCAAAATTTGTCGAATGGCTTCTGCTGCAGGTGTACCCCCGGGTTCACGCGTACTCACAAAATTGATTTTGGATTCTTGCAAATATGATTCGATGAAACGCATGGCAGAAGATTTACCTGCGCCTTCAATCCCTTCAATGGTGATGAATTTGCCTACCATGATGCCTTCCTTTTATTACTGAAATATCCCTGGCAGTAAAAGTGTTCGCCAAAAATAATGTTGGATAAGATCATTATTAAAAAATTCAAGAGTTGATTTACCGTGCTTTGCTCGCGCAATCGCACTGTAGTGTTCTTCAAGTGTTGCAGAAAATCGGTGTGGCCCATTCATATCATAATTTTCTGCAACAAAATAGAGATAATCATGATGCAAAGGATGCATTGCTGCAAGAATAGATGTGCCACCCGGCATTGCAATCGGCGTCGGTGGCAATCCTTTTGTCACATAAGTGTTGTAAGGACTTTTACGCAATAAATCTGAGCGATGAATCGTACCATGAAAATTTGAGCCTGCCGCATAAATCACTGTGGGATCAATTTGCAACAACATCCCTTTGCGTAAACGATTGACAATCACCCCCGCAATAATCGGACGTTCGTGCGGAATACTGGTTTCTTTTTCCACTAAAGAAGCAACCGTTAAAGCATCTTGCGGTGTGTAATAGGGTAAATCAGATGCGCGATCATCCCACGCATTCATTAATATTTTTTGCATGCGTGTGAATGCTTGTTTTAACACCACTAAATCTGAAGTCCCGCGCACAAAATAATACGTGTCGGGAAAAAACCAACCTTCTGGTTTTAATTCTGGATGATCGAGCGATTGCATAATCTCTGCATCACTCATTTTTTCTGAAGTGTGTTTTAAATTGGGATCTGCCGCCAGCATTCTGCGTACGCGCCCAAAATCCCATCCTGCAATCAACGTAAATTCATGATACACCATACCGCTACCGCTCGTAATTTGCGTGAGTAAACGGCTAGCTGTAATGCCTTTTGGAAAAAGATATTCGCCTGCTTTGAGATTGTGTCGATCACCACGCAACCAAATCAGTAGGTTAAAAAAATAGGGATGTTTAATGATGTCGAGTAAATATAAATCGTGAACGACGGCATGAATAGATGTGCCTTCACGCACTTCATAACGAAATCCTTCATCGCGCACCACGAGTGGGCGATGCAAAAATTGCACCCACGCACTAATCATGCAGAAAGACACAATCAATACAATTGTGGCAATGATAAAAGTAACACGCTGCTTAAAATTAAAAGTAGTCATCCCAAGAACCGACGAAATAATAGCGTACCGTTAGTCCCACCAAATCCGAAGGAGTTGGATAGTGCGATATCTATTTGTCGTTGTTGTGCAGTATGGGGCACTAAGTTAAGGTCACAGTTTTCAGAAGGGTTATCTAAATTAATGGTGGGTGGCGCAACGTTATCACGAATCGCCAATACAGAGAAAATCGCTTCGACTGCACCGGCTGCACCGAGCAAGTGCCCTGTCATGGATTTCGTAGAACTGACAGCGAGTTTTTTTGCAGCATCGCCAAAGCTGCGTTTAATACCGAGAATTTCTAATTCGTCCCCTGCGGGTGTTGATGTACCGTGCGCATTGATATATTGCACTTGATCCGGTGTGACACCTGCATCGCGCATTGCATTGGTCATAGCAGCTGCGCCCCCACGACCTTCTGGGTCAGGTGATGTCATGTGATTCGCATCTGCACTCATACCAAAGCCCGTTAGTTCAGCATAAATACGCGCACCGCGTTTTTTGGCGTGCTCATAACTCTCAAGCACTAACACGCCCGCACCATCACCTAATACAAAACCATCACGATCACGGTCCCATGGACGGCTAGCTTTTTCAGGCTCATCATTGCGTGTTGAAAGTGCACGCATCGCAGCAAATCCGCCAATACCGAGTTTTGTGGTCGCCATTTCGGCACCACCCGCTAACATCACATCAGCATCTCCATACGCAATCGTACGCGCAGCAAGGCCAATATTATGTGTCCCTGTGGTACAGGCAGTCACCACTGCAATATTCGGGCCACGCATACCATATTGAATGGAAACATTGCCAGCAATCATATTGATGATTGCGCCTGGAATAAAAAAGGGTGAAATACGACGGGGCCCTGATTCGAGCAAAATAGCATGACATTTTTCGATCATGGGTAAACCGCCAATCCCAGAACCAATTGCAAGGCCGATACGGTCTGCATTGGATTCTGTGACGGTCAAACCTGAGTCTGTCATGGCTTCAGTTGCGGCTGCCACGCCATACTGAATGAAGAAATCTCTTTTACGTGCCTCTTTTTCAGGCATAAAACGAGAAGCATCAAAATCTTTCACTCGACTACAGATTTTACAACTCAAATCTGAGGCATCGAAATGATCGATGGTTGATACACCGCTTTGACCTGATAAAATTGCGCGCCAAGTAGCATCCACTGAATGCCCCAGCGACGTCACCATACCAAGCCCTGTTACGACGACACGCTGTTTCATCATTTATCCTTTGCTGGGTTCTTCCATATGTGCATTGATATAATCGATCGCTTGCTGGATCGTTGTAATCTTTTCTGCATCTTCGTCTGGAATTTCCGTTTCAAACTCTTCTTCGAGCGCCATCACTAACTCAACGGTGTCTAAAGAATCTGCCCCTAAATCATCTACGAAAGATGAATCGTTAGTGACTTCTTCTTCTTTCACGCCTAGCTGCTCGACGACGATCTTCTTGACTCGTGATTCAATTGTACTCATGATGCATTTTTCCTCTCATTTCAAAAAAAATCTGGTGCCAGTTTAGTTTAAATTCTAGAAATTTCAAGTTGAATCTACAGGCATTGGTTATGCCATGTACATCCCGCCATTCACATGCAAAGTCTGTCCCGTTATGTAACTTGCTGATTCTGAAGATAAAAATGCTACGGTTGCCGCAATATCCTCAGGTTGTCCCAGTCGATTTAGGGGGATTTTTTCTAATAAAATTTGTCGTTGCGCCTCAGGTAAACTGCGGGTCATATCAGTATCAATGAAGCCTGGAGAGACCGCATTGACGGTAATTTGACGCGAACCAATTTCTTGGGCTAAAGAACGGGTAAATGCTTCAAGGCCTGCCTTCGCTGCCGCATAGTTAACTTGGCCAGCATTCCCTGTTGCCCCTACGACTGAGCTGATATTAATAATGCGTCCCCAATGATTTTTCATCATGGCACGCAAACATGCTTTTGTGAGACGAAAAACAGAGCTGAGATTTGTCTCAATGACCGTTTGCCATTCATCTTCTTTCATGCGCAATAATAAATTATCACGCGTCACAGCAGCATTGTTGACAAGAATCCCAGGCATACGTTGTTGTTTTTGTAATGTCTCAATCAAAAGATCGACGGACTCCGGAGAAGCCACATTCAACATGAATCCTTCACCCGATAAATGATCCTGTTTGAAATATGCTGTGATCGCTTCAGCGCCTTTTTCAGTGGTGGCTGTACCAATGACAGCATGCCCTTGGCGTGCTAATTCAAGTGCAATCGCACGACCAATCCCGCGACTTGCGCCTGTGACTAATGCAATGTGTATATTTTCATGGGATGACATATTTCTCTCGTTTACTCATCATTGTTGTTATTTACGCAATGGCTCGCTCGGCTCCGCCTCACTGCGCTTGACTTGCCTCAATAACAACAATGCTAAAATATTAAAAAATCATGCTAAAACATCTGCAAATTGCAGCATATTAATTTGATTGTTGATCCGTTTCATTAAACCACTTAAAACTTTACCAGGACCGCATTCTAGCACACGTGTCACGTGGTAAGGTTGAAACGCTACAATCGTTTCGACCCAACGAACGGGTGAATACAATTGTCTTAATAAACCTTCACGAATTTGCGCTGCATCTTGATATACCGCAACATCCACATTGTTAATCACTGGAATAGTCGGCGCGCGGAGTGCAACATCGGCTAATGCTTTTTCAAAACGTTCTGCAGCAGGTTTCATTAACAAACAATGTGACGGCACACTGACCGGCAAAAGCTTCGCCATTTTAGCGCCTAATGTTTTCGCTAACACAAGTGCGCGCTCAATAGCTTGGGCATGTCCTGAAATCACAACTTGTCCTGGGCTGTTGAAGTTTGCAGGTGATAGAACATCTTGCCCTGCAGCTTGCTGGCAAAGACTTGAAACATCTTCTTCCGATAAACCTACGATAACAGCTAATGCACCCGCGCCGAATGGCACAGCTTCTTGCATGTATTGTCCACGCAATGCAACAAGCCGCACAGCATCTGCAAAATCAAATACATTCGCGCACAAAAGCGCACTGTATTCACCCAAACTATGACCCGCCATCACAGCAGGTTTAAATGCATGATGCGATTGCAACACCCGCCACAAAGCATATGATGCAGTCAAAATAGCAGGTTGTGTGTGAACCGTTTCATCTAATTTATCTGCAGGACCTTTTTGCGTTAATGTCCAAAGATCATAGCCCAGCACATCAGAAGCTTCTAAAAATGTTTTTTGAATAATAGGAAAAGTCGTTGCGAGATCAGAAAGCATCCCAACTGATTGTGAACCTTGTCCTGGAAATACAATTGCTAAAGAATCCATGATGATCATCCATTAATAACGAATTAAAGCGGAACCCCAAGCTAATCCGCCGCCGAATCCTTCCAACAATAAACAATCTCCTCGCTGGATACGTCCGTCACGAATCGCGGTATCTAACGCCAACGGAATTGATGCACTGGAAGTGTTCCCTTGTGTCTCGAGTGTAATCGCTACACGCTCAATCGGTAAATTTAATTTTTTCGCCATCGCTTGAATGATACGCACATTGGCTTGATGAGGCACTAACCAATTCACTTCAGACGCTTGAATATTCCCACTCGCTAATGTTTCATCAAATAAATCGCCTAAAATATTCACGGCTTGACGAAATAAAAAATTTCCTGACATGTGGATGACGGGTTTTCCTGCCAATTGTGTTGGCACACCTGAATTGGTCGGTAAATATAAAATATCGGCAAAGCGACCATCTGCATGTAAACATGTTGTTAAAATACCTGGAGTGGAATCTGCACCAACAACGACAGCACCTGCACCGTCGCCAAATAAAACGCATGTCGAGCGATCATTCCAATCGACTATACGTGACATCACTTCACTACCAATCACTAAAGCTTTTTTGATGCTACCTGTTCGAATGAACTTATCTGCAATACTTAATCCATACATAAAACCTGCGCAAGCAACCGCGTTCAAATCAAATGCCGCTGCACCGCCAATATTAAATTTTTGTTGTAAAAGACATGCAGTACTCGGAAAAACTTTATCAGGTGTAGTCGTCGCAACAATAATCATATCGATATCTTGCGGTGTCACTTGTGCTGCTGACATTGCAGCATTTGCAGCATGAAAAGCCATCGTTAATGCTGTGTCATCCTCTGCTGCAACATGACGCGTACGAATACCAGTGCGCGTACGGATCCACTCATCTGATGTGTCGACGATTTTTTCGAGCTCTGCGTTTGTCATCACTCGTTCGGGTAAATAACTGCCTGTTCCTAAAATGCGTGTATAAGTCATAGTTAATCAGCCTTGCCGATAGAAGTATTTTTTAAAAGTTGTTCGACTTTATCGCTAATACGTTGTTGAATATTTTTTTCTGCTTGAAAGCGCGCCTCTTCGAGTGCACGCGCAAATGCTGCAATACTCGCACCACCATGACTTTTGACAACAATCCCTTTTAAGCCAATAAATGTTGCACCATTGTAAAGATCGGGATTCATAAATCGCCCCACCGCTTTTAAAACCGGTAATGCAATAAGTCCCGCAAGTTTGGTGAATATGTTTCGATTGAATTCTCGCTTTAAAGTATTTTTAATGAGAATCGCAACACCTTCTGTTGTTTTCAGTGCCACGTTACCTACAAAACCATCACACACCACAACATCTGTCGTACCGCGAAATAAATGGTCTGCTTCAATGTATCCCGTGTAATTCACAATACCTGTCGTTGTAAGCAATTGCGATGTCGCACGCACTAATTCATTGCCTTTAATATCTTCATGACCAATATTCAAAACAGAAACGCGCGGACTGGGTATATTTTCAGTAGCAGACACTAGCACTGAACCCATCACAGCAAATTGCAGTAAGTACTCAGGCGTAGATTCAACGTTGGCGCCTAAATCTAAAATGCGGACACGCGCACCCGTAATTGTGGGAAAAGTTGAAATAATCGCAGGACGATCGATGCCAGGGAGTGTTTTCAAAACAAAACGCGCGGTCGCCATCAGTGCACCTGTGTTGCCTGCACTCACGCATGCTTCAGCACGCCTTTCTTTGACTAAATTAATGCTCACGCGCATCGAAGAATCTTTTTTGCCACGTAATGCAGTTGCTGGTGATTCATCCATCGCTACGCATTGCGAAGCATGCTGAATCATCAAGCGATCAGAAAGAGCTCCACGAAATTGTCGGATTTTTTTTTGCAACAAAGACTCATCACCAACCAAGATCAGTCGCAAATCAGGATGTGTTGCAAGCGCTTGCAATGAAGCTGGCACCACGACATCAGGACCGTGATCGCCGCCCATTGCATCCACTGCGATGGTGAGGAGTTTCAAGCGAGATTACTCTTCGTTTTCTTCTGCGTCATCTTCAACAACAGCACGGGTTTCAATCACTTGACGACCACGATAATAGCCTTCTGGGCTCACGTGATGACGACGATGTTTTTCACCCGTTGTGCTGTCGACAGATAAAGTCGGTGCACTCAAAGCATTGTGTGAACGACGCATACCGCGTGTTGAACGCGATTTTTTGCTTTTTTGAACGGCCATAAAATATACCTCTTATCAATTTAAACTGTCATCCTGAGCGCTTTATGCGAAGGATCTCCCGCTAAAAAAGTAGGGAGATCTTTCGTCGTTAAAGAGCACTTCTCAGGATGACACGAAAGGCGTGTCACTTAATCACGCGCAGTGACTCGATAACCTGAAATGGATTTTCTTTTTTATCACTTTCGACAGATTCGGCAGAAAAGACGTCGAGCTTGACACTGCAATCCGATGGCAAATGCATCGGGACAACAGGCAAACTGATAATCAATTCCTCTTCGATCATGTCACTAATAATCAGTGTTTCCCCTTCAATCACCAGTGGATCATAATGTTTGGGTAAACGCTCAGACTCTTCAGTTGAACGCACAATCCCTAACAAAAACTCACTGCTGACTTCATGTCCGTATGATTCTAAACAACGCTGACATTGCAAATTGAGACACACCTCAAGGTTACCCTTTAAATAAGGGATTCCCTGTGCATCAACAGCTAATTGAAGCTGGACTTTGACATCACCCTCGTGGGAAACAAGACTCGTTGTGAGCCGTTCCATCGCACGAATAGGGAGCGCGCCACCATAAGACAATTCACGTCCAGCGGAACGAAAGGGATCTATAGTCAGCGGCAAGTGTTCTCTTTGCATAGCGCCGCGATTGTATGCCGGAAGAGGTATGGGTGTCAATCGCAGAAACACCTCTGAGAGACATGATACATCTAATTGATTTCATTATGTTTTAATGGCTCTATCTTTCGGTTTTTTCACTCCATAGCAGATTGAATCAATGCTCTAATGCAAAAACCTAAAATAATACCTCAACGCAGTCGCTAAATGCGCTGCCGGATGGGAAGCATTTTATGAAAGCGCCCTCCCATCCCCCTCTGCTCTATATTGCATACTTGCACATTGCAAGGTTGCAATGTGCAAGTATGCAACATGAGGGCCTCAGCTCAACCTCCCCAAACAAGCCTTCAAATCTTCATCTAACTCTGCGGTCACAGAAATGCGCTTCTCAGTCACAGGATGAATAAACGACACATGATGCGCATGTAAAAATAATCGCTTCAATCCTGTTTTTTTAACCTCACGATCAAAATCACGATCACCGTATTTTTCATCACACGCCAACGGATGATGTCGATAGGTTGCATGCACGCGGATTTGATGTGTGCGGCCAGTGTGTAAAGTCGCCTCGACTAACGTGGCATTTTGAAAAGTTTGTAATGGTTTAAAAACAGTCAACGCGGACTTCCCTTCAGGATCGACACGCACAATGCGCGCGCCGCTGGCGAGTTGATTTTTTAATAAAGGCACATCAACACGCAATTCATTCTTTTCCCAATGTCCAAGCGTTAATGCGAGATACTTTTTTTCGACTTGCCCTTCACGCAATAAGGTATGTATGACTTTCAGCGCGCTACGTTTTTTTGCTAACAATAAACAACCCGATGTTTCTTTATCCAATCGATGCGCCAATTCGAGATGCAGCAATTTGGGATACATAAAACGCAGCGCATCAATCACACCCATTTTTAAACCTGTCCCGCCATGCACAGGAACCCCCGCAGGTTTATTGATAATGAATAGAGCATCGTCTTCAAATAAAATCCGTTTCGCGAGCAATGCTTGCAAAGAATCACTGGGACGTTCGATGGGTGCTTTTTCAGCTTGATATACGGGCGGAATGCGTAATAAATCGCCCGCTTGTAAACGATAACTTGCCTCGACACGCTTTTTATTGATGCGCACTTCCCCCTTCCGCACCATGCGATAAATCCGTGTTTTTGGAATATTGCCAAGCAAGGTGATTAAAAAATTATCTACTCGTTGGCCGGCGTACTCTGTCGTAACAGTAAGATAACGAACCGCGTGCTGAACCTGCTTAGTCATTGATAACCACCTGAAATACTGATATATTCTCTAACGTTTAAATAGGTGAATTTTACGATATATACGCGCCCCAGACTGCAAACTTAAAGTCCTGCGCCCCCCAATCAAAACGTCAACACAGGCGGAATATTAATAGTTGTCACGCTCAGTGGCCAGGAAAATCAACAGAATTTGCGTCACCCAACATTGCGAACGGTATATCATGGCAAACAGATAAATTTGCGCCTACCTCTTCTTCTCCTGCATGGCAGTTGAGAGTCTACATGTCGAGGTGACGCACAGATACATAAAGGTGAACATGAAAAGAATGCTTGTTAACGCAACTCACAAAAATGAAGAGTTGCGGATTGCGTTGGCTGACGGCCAACAATTATACGATCTTATTATTGAATCCTCCTCGCGAGAACAAAAACAATCCAACATCTACAAAGGCCGCGTCACACGCATCGAGCCCAGTCTCGAAGCCGCCTTCGTTGATTACGGCGGCGAACGTCATGGGTTTTTACCCTTAAAAGAAATCGCGCGCGCATGTTTCAAACCCGACTATCAAGACAGCGGCAGACGTCCGACAATCAACGATGTCCTCGAAGAAGGTCAAGAATTGGTTGTCCAAATCGACAAAGATGAACGCGGCAACAAAGGTGCTGCTCTCACGACATTTATTTCTTTGCCAGGTTCTTTTCTCGTTTTAATGCCAAATAATCCAAGAGCGGGTGGTATTTCACGTCGTATTGAAGGTGATGAGCGCTCTGATTTACGCGAAAATCTTGCCGCACTCAACTTGCCTGAAGGTATGGGCTTGATCATCCGCACAGCCGGCAGCGGTAAAAGTTTTGAAGAATTGCAGTGGGACCTTGATATTTTATTACGCCACTGGGACGCCATTAGCAAAGCCACTGAATCTCGTTCTGCTCCCTTTTTGGTGTATCAAGAAAGCAACACAGTCATTCGTGCGGTACGCGATTATTTACGTAAAGACATCGATGAAGTATTAATTGATTTACCTGAAGTCTACGAAGATGTGTTGTCTCACATTAAACTCGTGCGCCCCGATTTTGCGCATCGCATTAAACTCTATCGTGATCCAACGCCGCTTTTCACTCGCTTCCAGATTGAGAGCCAAATCGAATCCGCCTTCCAGCGTGAAGTACGCTTACCTTCTGGCGGTGCAGTTGTCATTGATCACACTGAAGCTTTAGTTTCGATCGACATCAATTCCGCAAAATCCACACGCGGCGGGGACATCGAAGAAACTGCACTCACGACGAATCTCGAAGCTGCTGATGAAATTGCGAGACAATTACGCATCCGTGATTTAGGCGGTTTAGTCGTAATCGACTTTATCGATATGACACCTGTCAGAAATCAACGCGAAGTCGAAGAACGTTTACGTAATGCGTTATCCATGGATCGTGCAAAAGTTCAAATTGGTCGTATTTCTCGTTTTGGCTTACTTGAAATGTCGCGTCAACGTTTACGTCCGTCTTTGGGTGAATCCAGTCAAATTACCTGTCCGCGTTGCGAAGGTCATGGCACTATTCGCGGCACTGAATCTCTTTCACTTTCCATCATCCGCATCATCGAAGAAAATGCGTTGAAAGAAAATACTGCTCAAGTACGCGCGATCTTACCCGTCGATGTCGCGACATTTTTACTTAACGAAAAACGCTCAGCGATTATTGGCATTGAGCAACGCCAAAATGTCGGCGTTATTCTTGTTCCTAATCCGCATTTCGTGACACCACAATACGAAGTGGAACGCATTCGCCGCAGCGATCTCAACGAAAAAAGTGAAAAAGTTGTCAGCTATCAACTCGCTGCAAAACCAGAACTCGAACTCCCAACGACATCCACCACCACCGTTGGACGCGCACCTCAAGAAGCTGCTATTAAGAGCATGTTGATTGAATTACCCACACCAACGCCTGCGCCCAGCAAAAAGAAAACACGCCAAGGTCAAGGATTGTTGAAGCGATTATTCAGCTACATTTTAAGCGCTGACGAAAAAGCAACCGAAGATGAAAAACCAAAAATAAAAACACAACCAAGAAAAGAACATCCGCCTCGACGTGAGCGTGGTGAGCATGATCGTGGACGTGGTCGTGGTCGTCATCATCAACGCAGAGGTCATCGTAGACACCAAAGTCAAAATCAAGACCACGAAGGATCTTCTTCACGCAAACAAGAATCACATGCTGAGCACCATCCGCATCATCGTAGTCATGATGACAGTACACACAAACATGAATCCCACAGCGAACATCGTCCACATCAACAGCGACAAGATCATGCTGTGCATAAACACGAACCACGTCATGCGCACAAAGTTGAATCGCATACTGAACAATATCAGCATATTAATGATGATAGACATACTTCGACTGAATCTCATTTTGCTTCATCTCAACAAACAGAATCGAGAAAAGAACAACCCACACAAGTTGCAGCACTGGTACCGACTGTGATTGCATTACCGCAAATTAACGAGACATCATCTTCTGTCAGTGAAGCTTCTTCTTCACCCAACACAGAAAATGCAAACGTGCCTCAGACACAGGCCAGAGAAAACATGGGTCCAGGTGAACGTAAATCACGCCATCCAGCAAAGCATCGACGCAATCGTCGCTACTCAAGAAATCGTCATGATAAAAATAAATCACAACGCCCTCGCGGACTAGAAGGTGAAGATATTTTCAATTCAGATAATAATCGAAATGAAAATGAGTAAACTTAAAATAATCCAAATAATGCCGAGGTCAACAATATGATGCTTTACAAAAAAATAACCGACGCTTTAAAAGGAGAAAAAGTAAAAAAATCAGAAACAGGTGTCATCGATACCTTCAATGGAGCCGGATTTCTAAACCTGTGTAAATCTCAGCTGACTGACACAGGAGAAGTTGATTTCATTCTAATGGATTCCCGCCTGCGCGGGAATGACAATTATGCAACAACGCCCTTAAAACATGCGGGGGTAAACTGCGGCGAGAATGGCAGAGTTTAGTAAACGCTCTGCCTGCACCTTACTCATCCACATCCAGCCGCCTCGAGCGAGATTCTAGCATCACTGGAACCCCATCCACGATAGGCCAAACTTTACGATCAAAACGGCAAATGAGCTCTTGCGAGTGACGATCAAAAATCAACTCGCCTTTACAAATTGGACACGCTAATATTTCCAATACATTTTTTTCCATTGTTAGGAACCCTTTCATGATGCATGACGCATTATTCAATTTATCAATTGTTGATCCTTCCTGGCTACCCTACCTAGACAATGCACTCAAGAAAATGGATCAATCCTACTTGCACTCTCTCGCACAACAAAACAATTGGCTGCCAGGACGTGAAAAAATTTTTGCTGCATTTTCTCTGCCCGTCGAGCACACGCAATATATTCTCTTTGGTGAATCACCTTATCCTAGGCCTATTTCAGCCAATGGTTATGCTTTTTGGGACGCACATGTTGACCAGCTCTGGTCAAGCTCTGGACTCACAAAACAAGTTAATCGTGCAACCTCTTTGCGTAACATCATTAAAATGCTACTCGTCGCAGAAGGTTTATTACCCCCCGATCAAACTACACAAGATAATATTGCTCAACTCAATAAACAACACCTCATTCAAACCAATCATGAATTATTTTCACATTTATTAACACATGGCTTTCTCTTATTAAACGCAACCCTTGTTTTACGGTCTGGCACAGTTAAACAAGATGCGTTAGCGTGGCAACCCTTCATTGATTGTTTATTGACTGAATTATTGACGAAAAACCCTGATATTCAACTCATCCTATTGGGAAAGGTTGCCAGCTTATTACAAAAAACATTAAATCATCTCAATGCAAAAGCTTTAATTGCGGAACATCCTTATAATCTTTCATTCATTCAAAATCCTGAGATCCTACAATTTTTTCGGCCTTTTCATCTGTTGCTAGAGTGATATCTCTTGGCACTCTCAAGAGCGACCAATAGTTGTTCAAAACTTCAATTGTTCTTAGTGATTCGCTAAAGTGCACACTCTTCAAAATATAACCTGCAATATGCAAACGATAGAGAGCCGCTACATCTCGCTCATTATTTGACGTCGTATACACAAAAACCAGCACAGAATTGTAACTTGGATCTTTACGAAGTTCAGTTAAAAATTCTATACCACTCATTCTGGGCATATTGATATCTAATATTATCAACCTTGGGGTAGGATCTAATTTATTCATACCCCCCCTCGCCCCGCAACTGATTTAAAGCATCGAGCCCATCTGTAGCAATAACCAAGGGAAATTTGATATCAAATTTTTCAAAAGATCGTTGTATATTGGCGATATCAACTTCATCGTCTTCAACAAGTAATATATGGGCTTTTTCAAACTTGTAATTCATATTCTTTCTCATCGTGATGTTCAATAATAGGCTTAGATACTTTCCAAGTAAAATAAAAAGTCGAACCTTTGCCTAGATCAGATTTCAACCATATATTCCCTCCAGCTTGTTCAATAATTTTTTTAGTGATTGTCAGACCTATACCTGTACTTTCCTGAGTATCACGCGAATCTAAAGTTTGAAACATTTCAAAAATCTTTTCGTGATAACGAGGATCAATCCCAGGGCCATCATCTGAGACATAGAACTTGTAAAATGTATTTTGTTTTTCGTACCCCACATGAATATTGATTGCAGGCTTGTCATGATGCTGAATAGCATTGTTTATTAGATTAAGAAAAACTTGTGTGATAGCTGTTTTATTTGCCAACATAACAGGCATAGTATTGTCAATAATAATTTTAACATTTTTAGAAGACGATGCATTATTGATAATCTCAGATAATAACTGATTAATATCCACTAATGTCTTCTTTTTATTTGTTGCACCAGCGCGAGAATAATCTAAAATTCCCATTACTAGGGCATCCAATCGCTGGACACGAACTTTAAGCGCTTCGAAATACTTCTTGGATTTTTCACTGAGACTGCCATCCAAATCTTCTTCTAACCATCCCGCAATATTGGCAATACCTCTCAAAGGTGCGCGCAAATCATGTGAAGCAACGTAGGCAAATTGCTCAAGTTCAGCATTAGATTTTCGCAATGATGATAATATGCGTTTTAATTTTTTTTCATATAGCGTACGATCAGCCAAAGCTCTTCTGGACTCTTCTGCTAACTGGAATGATTTTTGAATTTTTTGTTGTTCGAAGACATGACTTAACTGAGCACTTAATACTTTAAAAAATGGAAATAAGGTTTCTGTATCATTTATAGGTTTATAAGAGAAAAACTCCAATATTGCCACAATCATGCCATTGATTTTAATGGGCAAACCTAACGCACCATAAACATTATTTTTTAATATACGTTCAGAATTATTCCATTCATCTACCCATGCAGGCTCACCTTGCTTGAAAATATGACCAGGTGTTCCTACCTTAATATTCAATGGAGTTTCCATTGTGAGCGAGTAAAAATTATAGAATTTCTCCTTATCGGATAAATACCAAATATTACTTGAGACAAAAATATCATCATTATCTTCACGTACAGGAAAATAAGCATGGCCTATTGGCCATTCAAACGCTTTACAAATCGTCTCTAAGCAACTTTGAAGTGAATCTTCAAATTTATTTTTCTCATTGAGAATATTTGTAACATCCAGCAACAATTGATGCTCCTGGGTATATAGTCGCAACTTAGAGATAAAATGATTAAATGATTTTGCTAATACACCAATTTCTCCAGTAAAATTTGTAACATCACTATCAAGAAAAATAATTTTATCCTTTAAGTTAATATTTTCTACATTTTTTTTTAGTAAACTAATTGGTTTTGACATAATATAAGAAAAAAATAACGCCAAAATCAATGAAGCAACAAATGAAATGATGATAATGTATAGCATTAACCTACTGGATTCTATATCAGATAAAAGCAAATAAGATGCAACATTTGCACTCATTGCAAGCACTGAAAAACAAATAAAACATAAAAATAATTTTACTTTAATGCTCATGCTTTTATCCTATTATTTATCGCGCTTGAAATCCGGGCAATTTTAAAGCAGCCATGTACATATGTAGCGCATCGTCTTGACTTAACGGTTTAACGACTCGACCTGCAACATTTAAATCACGCGTAGCAAGTTTATCTTTCGTGCTATATAAACCTGTTACCATAAAGACGTGTATATCATTAAATCTACTGTCTGCACGTAAATTTTCTAAAAATTCAATGCCATTCATTTTTGGCATTTTATTGTCTAGAATGATAATCTGTGGCAGTAGCTTTAACTCTTCCAGCAACATATGTAAAGCTTCTACACCATTTTTTGCGATACTAAAAAAAACAGGTATGTCCAATTTTCTGAAACAAGATTGAATAGCTAAGATATCTACTTCATCATCATCTATTATTAAGATATGCAAAAGAAGGTCAGATTTCATGAATTAATCTCCCTAAACTTTTTTGTACCTTACTTCATTTCACCATGAATCAGAGAAAGAATGAGCTCAAAAGGATAGAGATTTTAACAATAAATACGGGTTTACCCTGCATGATAGGCAAGGGATTATCTTAATCTATGAAAAAACAGGAATTGATTTAATTTACTGCTGATACACACGGTAAAGACAGTTTAAAACAAGCTCCCCCCGATTCATTTAACTGCGCGATCAATTGACCACCATGTTTTTCTACGATAGTCCGGCTTACTGATAAACCAAGACCCATGGCATAAGATTTGGTTGTAAAATGTGGCTCAAATAATTTATGGATAAGACGACGTTCAAAACCCGGTCCATTGTCAAGTAATGCAATCTCTACTTGATTTGTTGAGGTATGCTGTACGTCAATCAGCAACTTCGGATCATTAATACGTGCATCGCGCATCGCTTCGATAGCATTTCGCGCCAAGTTTAAAATCGCTTGCTGAATGTGTGATTTGTCCAGTTTAACTGTAGGAAAACTATCGACAGGTTCATATTGTATTGCAATTGGAAATTCGAGCATTTCGTATTGAATTAAAGCAAGCGTTTCTTTGATAATGGCATTAATATTAGCACGCTCATAACGAAGAATAATTTTCGAAGTAAAACTTTTCATTTGATGAATCGTATTTGCCAGAACGCATAATTGTTGAGAAACTTCCTTTAGAGTTCTTAAAATTTCATCTGGGTTATATTTGTCTGTTTCTAATCTGCGTATACATCCATAAATATAATTATTAATGATCGTCATCGTATGATTTTGATTATAAGCAATAGAATATATTTGCTCATTGATAAGTCGCATTTTATCAATAGAAGCCATTTTTATCTGTTTCAAATGCATGGATTGTTCTAATAATTTTCTGTCAGTGATGTTAGTAATACAAATTAAAAGCTGTCGCTCTCCATTGGCACCTTGAATAGATTTACAATCTAATTGCGCATCAAACGCCGGCCCACTCCAGGATATCAACTTAAGTTCATACGATTTTGAAAAATTCTCTTTAAGAAGCATTTTCCTATATTGAGAAAATAATATTTGAAACTCTGGCACAATATATCGCGAAAAACATCGGTTAATGAGCATGCTTTTTTTCATGCCAAATAAATCCAACCCCGATTGATTGACATCAACAATTAAACCATCCTTGTTTAAAGTGAAATACGCGATGGGCGCCAAGTTGTACAAATCAGCATATTTATTATGTGAACCTTGCAACTCTAACTGTGTCTTAATTAAATCTTCGTTTTGAATTTCAAGTTCTATTTGATAAAGATTTAAGTCTTCGACAATTTGATAAACGTCTTGACTGGGCGATGTATTCTTCCTGCGTTCACGTAGAAGAGATTCAGCGCGCTTACGCAAATCATCAAGTGCTTCATCCATCATTTTAACTCCATCGCAAGCAAGATCATGTCGTCACCAAATTCAGCATTGTAAATTTTACGCGCATTAATTATGATTTTTTGATAACTATCGCCTGGATAGTCTGTTTCAATTTCGAATCCTTCAAACAAATTACCTTCTGGGTAAATTTTTTCTAGTGTATCCCGTATCATCGGAATGCTAAATTCTTTGACATCATAAATCTTTTTATCTATAACATCTTCAGGTAATAAATGGAAATTTTTGTAGAACGCACGATTTGCAGAAACAATTTTTAAATCCACTGTTAACACCAATGATGGCACCATGAGAGCATCTAATATATTTTTCCAGCATGTCAGTGCATTCTCTAATATTTTATTGAGATGACTTAGTTTTTTCTCTGTTTCCTTATGCTCAGTAATATCAGTGAGCGTAACAACCACCCCGTCTATCATGTTAGACAAGGTCCGGTAAGGTAATATACGAACCAGGAACCATCGATCTGTCTTGCTTTGCACTTCTACTGTTTTTTGATTAAGTGTTCTTAAGACTTCTTCTGCATCATCAATCAATTTTTCATATTTAATTGTAGTAGCGAAGTGGGCAATCGAGCGACCAATATCTGCTGGGATAAGATGAATAAATTCTTGTGCTTTAGGCGTAAATCCCTTAATACAAAGATTATTATCCAGAAAAAAGGTGGCCACTTCAGTACTATTATACAGGTTTGACATATCATCATGTACTGTTGCTAATTTGTCAATTCGGCTTTGAAGCTCTGTGTTCATGATCACAAGCTCTTCATTTAATGAATTTAGTTCTTCTTTAGAAGTTTCAATTTCTTCGTTGGTACTTTGCAATTCTTCATTCATTGATTGAAGTTCTTCATTGCTTGATTCAAGCTCTTCAACAGTGGCTTGTAAATTCTCAGTTGTATGACGCAAATTAGTTTTTAATTCAAGAATGATTTTATCTTTTTTATTAGCCGGGATTTCTTTTACAGTCTTTCGAATTATTTTAGCATCTTGTATGGATTCTTCTTCAAAAATCACTAACAACATATTGTGTAATGATCCTGGCTCATTTACAAAAAGAACTTTTAAGTTAATGGTATAAATATGATTATGATGTTTAATGACCAAATCATGATAAGTCATTTCTTTCTTCTTTGAACTTGCAGCCATAATGGCTGATTTTAAAATATTCTTGATGTTATGATGCATGACATCTGTAATATTTAAATCATCTAACACAGAGGGTACATTAATATATTTTTTGAGTTTTTCATGAATATATAAAATATCTCCTTGCTTGTTTACAAGCATACAGGGAGGCACAAATTTATTAAGTAAATATTTTTTTAACATGAAATTGTTCTCTGGTTTAGCGCTATTTATGTTCACTTTATCGCTGTCACTTAATGTACTTTCATGATGCTGAGATAAATCAGGAAAATTTTTTATAGCCTGTTTCTGCGAAATTGTGTTTTTTCTTTCGAATAGTTTTGCCTTCTTGCTAATTAATTCAAAAAGATCTGAATAACCCGCGACGGATTCTGACATTCCCAAAAACAAAACGCCTTGCGGTTTTAAGCTGTAATGAAAGATAGGTAATATTTTTTTTTGTAATGCTATGTTGAGATATATCAATAAATTTCGACAGGAAATAATATCAACTTTCGTAAAAGGAGGATCCTTAATGAGATTCTGCTCACCAAACACGACCATGCTACGAATTTCTTTGTTGATTTTGTATTTATTTTTTTCTTTCGTAAAATATCGTTTCAATCGTCCTGAACTCACATCATGCTCAATAATGTCTGAATAAATACCACTACGCGCCACACTGAGCGCATCACGGTCAATATCTGTGCCAAAAATCTGAACACAGCAATGGTTTTGCGTTTCTTCCATGTATTCATTAATAGCAATGGCGATTGAATAAACTTCTTCCCCCGTTGAGCAACCCGGCACCCATACACGAATACAATAATCCGGTGGCTTTTTGTTGAATATCTCAGGCAGTGCCGTCTGTTTAAATACGTCGAATGCTTCTGAATCTCTAAAAAAACGAGTAACACCAATTAGAAAGCTCTTGAATAATATATTAACTTCCTGCGGGCTATCTCTAAGCACTTTCACATAATCCGACATGCTAGTGAGATGATGTATGTACATTTGTTTTTCTATGCGCCGATGGATTGTATTCAACTTATAACAAGAAAAATCATAGCCTGTTTTGGCACGTACGATCATAAAAATATGTTGAAGCTCAGATGAATTTTTACTGTCATCCATATCAATTTTCTTCAACCACCGCGTGAGTTGACGTGACATCTCCTCAGGCGGTAAAACAAAATCGACAACGCCAGTATTAATCGCACTGACTGGCATTTGATCAAATTTTGCAGATGCAGGCTCTTGCGCGATCACCATACCACGGTTTAATTTAATGTCACGCGCCCCTATCGAGCCATCAGTGCCAGTGCCTGACAAAATGATCGCTGCAGCACTTCCTCCTTTATACATCGCAAGCGATCGAAAAAAAACATTAATCGGGAGATTAGTATAGTGAGGTTCAGTTTGCTCCACTAAGCATAAAAGCCATTTCTAATTAAAAGATTTTTTCGTGGAGGGATGATATAAATTGTATCTGGTAAAACTTCCATGTCATCTACAATTGTGACAACATGTGCCTCAGTATGACTTTTTATTAATTCCGGCATCATACTAGTATGATTAGGATCAAGATGCGTCACAACAATGTAAGCCATGCCACTCTTTTTCGGAACATGTGTAAAAAATTCCTGAATGGCTTCAAGCCCTCCAGCAGAGGCACCTATTCCTACGATAGGAAAATCATCAGATATACTTTTTATTTTGATTGGCTTTATAACCGGTTGTTTCTTTAAAGGCTGAAGCCTACTTTTCTTTTTAGAGTCCTTTTTTGTCAATGCCATTCAAATAATCCTTTAAATACACAGTGAAGAATTGCCAAATTTTAACCAGCAGCAAATATATGCGTATCGAAAACAAAAATCAACGAAGGAATTTCATCTACAATAGCGATCCCATTCAAATATCAGGGTAAACCCTAAGTCACGCGAAAAATTACAATTCTAAATCATTGTTGTGCACTAAAGCTGCTCCGTCATTTCTGCGTGGTTTTCTTTATAAATTTGCTATACTTAATGAAATCATTAATCGTTTGAGCCCTTGTCACTCAATCAAAAAGGATTCTTTTATGCGAGTGCTATTAGTAGAAGATGATGAACTCTTAGGTGATGGTCTAAGAAAAGGCTTAGTTCAAGCCCGATATACTGTTGACTGGCTCAAAGACGGTGCTTCTGCTAATCAAGCTCTCAAAACAGAGATTTTTGACATTGTCGTACTCGACTTAGGTCTCCCACGCATGGAAGGACTGACCGTTTTACAAAATTTGCGGGCACTAGGACTCACCATGCCTGTACTCATTTTGACTGCACGTGAATCCATTGAAGATCGGGTGAAAGGTCTCGATAATGGCGCCGATGACTATCTGACTAAACCCGTCGATATCGATGAATTATGTGCACGTCTGCGCGCCCTCCAGCGAAGATTTTCGGCACGGGCCGAACCAATCTTAGCTCACGATAATATTACTCTTGATCCCGCCGCACATACCGTGACAATTAATGGCGAATCCATCAGTATTTCACGCCGAGAATTTTCCCTCTTACATAAATTACTCGAAAATGCAGGGCGCGTACTTTCACGTGAAAATTTAACACAATCCTTGTACGGCTGGGGTGAAGACGTCGACAGTAATGCCCTGGAAGTGCATATCCATAACTTACGCAAAAAATTAGGGCCAGATGTCATTCATACTATTCGCGGTATTGGTTATATCATTGACAAGAGCAAAGATAAAAAATGATACATTCCATCCGCCAGTTTTTATTAGTGAGCTTGTTGGTTAGCATTACGATTGCTTCTTCGATCACGGCTGTTGGTAATTTTTTATTAGATCAAAGAATTCTTCAACCTCACATGGATGAACACTTAATCAAAAATTTTTCATTCATTAGAATTATTACACGCCTTGCAAAAAATAACTCTGCTGCGCAAACCGAAATTCGCACTTCATTCGAATTCGAAAACAATGAACAAAGCAATATATTTTTTCAAGTATATTCATCAACAGGAACTTTATTATTTTACGCAAATTCACTTGCAGGAAAACAAATAAAAAATATAAAAAATGGTTTTAGTGACACTTATATTGACAAAACATTATGGCGCACTTTTGCTAATTATGACCCGGTCACCGGCGACAAAATCATAGTAGCCGAACGTTACAATATTCGCGATCAATTAGTGGATAATATTGCGCGCAATAATATTTACATCTTAGTATTTACTTATCCTTTGTTTGGAATTTTAATTTGGTTAATTATCACGCTTGCATTACGCTCAGTGACCCATGTCGCGAATGAAATCTCTAATCGCGCCTCAACGAATCTTGAGCCACTAATAGCAAAAAATGTTCCCGTGGAAATTCAACCTCTGGTCAATGAATTAAATCGATTATTTTTACGCTTAAAACATGCCTTTGAAAGAGATAAGCGTTTTGCTGGTGATGCTGCACATGAATTACGAACACCACTCGCAGCAATCAAAGCGCAAGCGCAAGTTGCGATGCGTGAAACAGATCCTGTAGCCAAACAACTTGCTTTAGAAAAGGTTATTCAAGGCGTCGATCGTAGCTCACACACTGTCACACAATTATTAACTTTAAGCCGATTGGATCACGAAGAACAGCTCAATGATATACACCGTATTGACTTACAGCAGATTGTGACAGAAATTGTTGCCTTACTGGTGCCTGCTGCACTCGAAAAAAATATCACCATCACGATGTCAAATTCCCCTCGACATACTACTATCTTAGGCAATGAAATTTCGCTAAGCATCTTAGTCAGAAACATTGTTGATAATGCGATACGCTATACCCCTCGCGGTGGCATCATAGAAATTGCCATTTTCAATCAAGCAGATAATATCGTTTTGCAAGTTACTGATACAGGACCAGGGATTCCGGAAGAACTTCGTCATAGTGTATTCAGTCGATTTTACAGAATCTTAGGCTCAGAGTCTCAAGGCAGTGGATTAGGTCTTGCCATCGTACGTCAAATCGCTACACTACATCATGCCACCATCACACTGGAAGCACCCGAAACACACTCAGGACTTATTTTTAACATTACATTTCCATCTGAATTGTAGAGAAAAAGCGTGCCCCATTTTATTGACAACCTACCTCCTAAAACTACTGTACTCACGCCGAATCGTCGTTTATCTGCGATATTGATCAAACACGATCATAATCAGCACTCTAAAAAAAATCAATTCACTTGGGAAACCCCAGATATTTTACCGATCCAAAGCTGGTTACGACGTTTATGGGATGAATTTACCCTACGATCAATCGCGCATCATCCGATTTTATTATCTTCACAACAAGAAACTGCACTCTGGAAAAAAGTGTTAGCCCAATCCCACGAGGGAGAACAATTGCTTCAAATTGCTCAGACAGCAGATACTGCACGTAAAGCATGGGGATTGTTAAAATCATGGCGCATTGATTATCAAAATGACACCTTGAATGTCACAGAGGATTGCCAAGCATTTCAACGATGGGCATTTACTTTTCAACAACAATTAACTGAAAATCATTGGATAGACGCAGCGAGCCTCCCTGATCAACTCGCAGAAAAAATTCAGCAACAATTGATTCCATTGCCAGATAAAATCATTCTGTATGGTTTTACTGAGATTTCACCGCAGCAGCAATTTTTATTTGATTTAATCCAACAAAAATGTAACGTGGTTTTACAAGATGCGCATCAAACGAATGTCTCTACCTATCAACTCCGTTGCCAAGATGATGAATCTGAAATTCGCACCATGGCTGCCTGGGCAAAATCCATTTACGAAAAAGAAAAAAAACAAAATAGCTTCATCGGCTGCGTAATCCCAACGCTTGAGCATTCCCGTGAAATGGTCTTACGCATTTTTCGGGAAACTTTTAGCGAGCCCGGCACAACCACGATGGATCATATCCATTTACCATTTAATATTTCTGCCGGAAGATCACTTGCGACATTACCGCTCATTCGTGTCGCATTACAATTATTACGTTTTCAGAGCAATAGTCTTTCCGCTGAGCTATTACAAACATTACTCTTCTCCCCTTTTTTAGCCAGCGCCGAACGAGAAAAATTATCCCGTGCTGCGTTTTCAATGTCTCTACGTGATGCAAATATTTCTTCTATCTCCTTAGAGAAATTATCTCAATCGCATCGAAAATATGATTTACAAAAAACCTGCCCTAAATTATTTCAAACATTACAAAATGTGGTTCAATGCATATTACCCCAGCAACGCACGATGTCATTTCATGATTGGGCACATTTTTTTGCAGAGCAATTACAAACATGGGGCTGGCCTGGGGAGCGAAGTTTAAACAGCGAAGAATATCAAATCACACAACGTTGGTTAGAATTACTCACAGAGTTGACCACGTTCGATTGCATATTGGATGCGGTTACACAAAACGAAGCCTTAAAATATCTCACGCACTTGGCAGAAAAAGCAATTTTCCAACCGAAAACACCTGACGCACCTATTCAAATTTCAGGCATTTTTGAAGCTGCAGGCTTACCGTTTACGCATCTTTGGGTGATGGGCCTAGATGACACACAATGGCCTTTCCCGCCACGCCCTAATCCATTCATTCCTATTAAAATACAAAAAAAATATAAAATGCCGCACGCCTCTGCCGAACGTGAATTAGAATATTGTCAGCAGCTTTTTATGCAACTGAAACATTCAGGGAAACATGTTATTTTTAGCCACGCTACACAGCGTGAAGATGAAATACTACGACCCGCTGTTTTTTTAGAGGCACTTCCCTCTCTTTCAATCTCTGAACTTCAGCTACAGAATAAGGTTGATACAGATGCGATGATTTTTCAATCCCAAGCCATCGAATGTATCGATGATGAAATGGCACCACCTATCACATCAGATGAAACCATTCATGGCGGTACACGCATTTTCAAACAACAAGCTGCTTGTCCTTTTCGCGCCTTCGCTGAAATTCGTCTCAATGTAATGCCTGTCAGTATGCCTAGCATTGGATTACGCGCGATGGATCGCGGTAATATTTTACATAAAGCACTCGAATATTTTTGGCAAAAAATTCAAGACTCTCAAACGTTATTGAGCTTAAGTGAAGAACACTTGAATCAATTCATTAAAGAGTGCACTCAAAAAGCAATATTGTTCTGTACTGAGCGTGATGTCAATCATGAGCGTTATTTACAACTCGAATGTCAACGTTTGAGCCACTTAATGCATCGTTATATTGTAATCGAAAAAAATAGACCTTCATTTCGAGTTGTAGCTTACGAAAAAGAATTACAAACTACGATAGGAAATATACCCGTCAAATTACGCATCGATCGGATCGATGAAATTGAAGATCAAGCCCAGATGATCATTGATTATAAAACTGGAAAAAATCATAGCCTGCAAAATTGGCTAGGTGAGCGACCTGACGAGCCACAATTACCTTTATATGCAATCAGTGGCGACACACGCATTGCTGCGATTGCCTTTGCAAAATTAAATGCTGAGATGATTGGCTATACCGGTATCAGCAAAGAAGATTTTATGATTACCGGCATTCAATCACTAAATGCCATCACGAAAGGTACTGTCACCTGGGAAAATCAAATCGCTTTTTGGCAACAAACGCTCACACAATTAGCTGATCAATTTTATACGGGGATAGCGAGTATCAATCCCAAATACGGACAGCAAACATGCCAAACTTGTCAATTGCAATCGCTCTGCAGAATTCATGAGAGAGTAACATGAGCACACATTTAAATGACGCCAATCAACGCGCACGCGCATTAGATCCCAGAGGATCTTTCATTGTGCAAGCCCCAGCAGGGTCAGGCAAAACTGAATTACTCACGCAACGATTTTTGTTATTACTAGGAATTGTGAAGCAACCCGAAGAAATTTTAGCAATGACCTTCACACGCAAAGCAGCAGCAGAAATGCGCGCACGCATCATTAATGCATTAAAACAAGCTCGCGATTTTCCTAAACCTGAGTTATCGCATGCGCAAACCACATGGGATTTAGCACGTCGCGTGCTAGCACAAGATGATAAATATCATTGGCAATTACTCGCCAACCCGAATCGCTTACGCATTCAAACAATCGATGCTTTCAATAATAGTTTGACACGTCAACTACCCATTCTCTCGCAATTTGGCGCATCCCCTGAACTCACTGATGAAGCAGACACGCTTTACCATGCCGCAGTGTGTGAAATGCTATCGCATCTCGAAGAAGATTTAGCTTGGTCAGATGCTATTGCCACTTTATTAATACATCGCGACAACGATCTTGAAAAAGTCACTTCATTATTAAAAAGTTTGTTAGCTCGACGTGATCAATGGCTACCCGATTTAATTCGAAACGCAAACAATCCCCATCTCAGACAACACTGCGAGCAACAGCTTAAAGAAATCAACTTAGATGTGTTGAACAAACTGCATCATTCTTTTCCTAAAGATCTTTCCGAAGAATTTATCACATTGGCACGATTTGCAGCTGAGCAATTGTCATTGATGCAATCCAGTTCTCCGATCACACGGTGCGCCACACTAACGACGCTTCCCGGCACGCAATTAGCAGATAAAACAATTTGGCTTGCTATCGCTGAGTTAGTCTTAACCATGAGTGATAGTTGGCGAAAACGATTCGATAAGAATACGGGATTTCCTGCAGATAAAACTCATGCTGAGATGAAACAACGCATGCTTGCATGGATGGATGATATCTCTCGCTACGACAATTTTTTTCACGCTTTAATTGAACTCAGACAAGCGCCTGAACCGACATATTCAGATCAACAATGGGAATTACTTTCGGCATTGCATAAAATTCTCAGAATCACTGTCGCACAACTTAAAATGACATTTTCTGAACAAGGTAAAATGGATTATACTGAAAATGCGTTGGCTGCTCTGAATGCATTAGGCACTGAAGATGCACCCACTGATTTAACATTAGCATTAGACCACCAAATTAAACATCTATTAGTTGATGAATTTCAAGATACCTCAAACAGTCAATTTCGTTTGCTCGAAAAATTAATCACCGGTTGGGAAAAAAATGATGGTCGAACGCTTTTTTTAGTCGGCGACCCTATGCAGTCTATTTATTTATTTCGCGAAGCTGAAGTAGGATTGTTTATTCGCGCGAAACAACAAGGAATTGGCCACCTTAAATTAGAATCCTTAGTATTGGCCGTCAACTTTAGATCAACACTACCTATTATTGATTGGGTGAATGCACACTTCCCTACTATTTTTCCCACTGAAGATCAGATCGCCAATGCTGCAATTTCTTACAGCCCTAGTTATGCTGCCAATCAAACAGCAACAACAAATTCTGCAGTCACATTAATTTCAGAGCAGCCTGAGAAAAATGCTTGGCAGGGTCAAAGAATTGTTGAAATCATTCGCGAATATCGCGAGAAAAATCCTGAGGAAATCATTGCCATTTTAGTGCGTTCACGCACGCATCTTAATGACATTATCCCTGCTTTACGTCAAGCGGGATTGTCTTATCGAGCAATTGATATTGATCCATTAAGTGAACGGCCCGTAATTCAAGATTTACTTGCGCTCACACGCGCAATCTTGGACCCAGCCGATCGTATTGCGTGGCTCGCTATTTTACGTGCACCCTGGTGCGGACTGTTACTTGCAGATTTATTAAAAATTGCAGCCAAAAATGCGCGCGCACCGCTTTGGCAGCCATTACAATCTGATAGCGTTGTTTCTACACTGAGTCTTGATGCAAAAAAACGTGTACAACGTGTGATGCCAATTTTATCTCACGCACTTTCATTACGCGATCGTGCACCGCTTGCTGATCTTGTTGAAAATACTTGGCACCTATTAGGTGGACCCGCATGTGTTGCAGCGTACAATGATTTGCAGGATAGCAAAACCTATTTTCACTTTTTACGGAAAAAATTACTTTCTACTCAGCGAATTAATGCAGACCTTCTCGAGCAGTGGATGACAACCCTCTATGCTGCACCACACACAGACGCAGATGAACGTTTGCAAATTATGACAATCCATAATTCAAAAGGATTAGAATTCGATACTGTTATTCTGCCGCATTTAGAAAAACAAACTACACGCAATGACCGAGAATTACTTGCTTGGATGGAACGCACAACACTCGACAAAGAAAGCGCATTTATGATGGCACCGATTCAAGCGAGTGACGCTGAGCCTGATTCAGTTTATGAGTATATTCGCAAACAAAATGAGTGCCGCAGTGAGCATGAAAAATCTCGCTTGCTTTATGTAGCAGTGACGCGCGCCAAAAAAAATCTCATTGTTTTATTTGATCAACCCTCGGAAGGCAAAGTTGCCAATGGTAGCTTACTCAGTAAACTCTGGCCCGCAATCAATCATTCAGCTGTGTTTCAGACACCGATTCACAATGAAGAGATCAATATTTCTTCTGAAACTGAAAAGCATCCCTTACAAAGATTATCAATTGAATGGAAAAATCCTGTCACTGCCGTGTATAACAATCAAGAAGCGGCTTTTCATCAATCCAACACGGGTTTTATGTTGCCAGATATGACTGCCCGGCACCTAGGGACTCTCACACATCAAATCATTCAACAATTATGTCAACAAGGCACAGATTGGTGGACTCAACAAGCTGACACCATCAAGCACCAATGGTTAGAAAATTCTTTTATTCATTTAGGTATTTCTTCGCTTCAGAGGAAAGAAATGATTAAGAAAATTTTTATCGCCATTCAAAATATATTAAATGATAAAATTGGGCGCTGGATTATTTCTCCGCATCAATGTGCCCAATCAGAATATCGCTTAAGCACCTTCATCGATCAGCAACCGATGCAATGCATTGTGGATAGAACTTTTATCGATGAAAAAGGTGTGCGTTGGATTATTGATTTTAAAACGTCGATTGCGACGGAATCACTCGAAAAATTTATCCCGTATGAAAGAAAAAAATATGAAAAACAATTACAACAATATGCTATGGCTTTCCGCGCATTAGAAGAAAGACCTATTCATTGTGGTCTCTATTTTCCAATGGTGCCTGCTTGGGAGACATGGGTGGCGGTGTAGTTTCTTCGTAATAAAAACTATTTCCTCCTTGTTCTTTGGCGATATACATACGCCTATCTGCAGCATTCAGTAATACATTCTCATCCTCACCATCATTTGGATAAATGGCAATACCTATACTTGACGTCACTGTTAATTTGACTTGGTTAAATTCAATTGGCATCCCAATCAGCTGACAAATTCTGCCTGCGATAGATTTAATTTCGTTAGTTTCATTTGCACTACCAATAATCACTGCAAGCTCATCTCCTCCAATACGTGCAATGACATCATTTTTACGAAAAAAGTTTTTCAGACGCCCTATCACAACTAACAAGACATGATCACCCGCATGATGGCCGTAGTGATCATTAATGAATTTAAAATTATCTAAATCGATATAAAATAATGTCAATTTTGCTTGTTGTATACGAGCATCTCGAATCGATTTTATGAGTGTTTTTTCAAATAATCTGCGATTAGCCACATGAGTTAAAGGATCATGCGTCGCCGCGCGTGATAATTTTTTATTACTGATTTCAAGATTATTTAGCAAGGTATCATTTTCAAATTTTAATAGAATTGAATTTTTAATGAGCTGATGTGTCCTCGTGACAAGAATGATGTTATAGCCTAAATAAATTGGCACTGCGATATCAAATAAAAAGTAAGCCCTATTGTCGACTTGAGCAATCGTATATATCATCGGCACAATAGCAGCTAATAAAAATAAAATAGCCGCAGATGGAATAGCAGCAGATAAGGGTACAGCACCTGCAGTCACGCCCGCTATCATTAAAATAATCAACGTTTGCTGCACCGTCGTCGCATCTGAAAAAAGAAACATTCCCACAATGCCCCATGAGAGGCCGCCCAGAAAAGACCCAAGAATATATAAGTAATACCAGGTTTTTAATTTGAACATCTGATGATTTATTTTATACGAACTAAATATCATCATTCTAAATGCTGCAATGATCAAATAAATAAGGGACCACAGGTATAAGGGAATATTACTATGATGAAAATGGAAAAGGCCCGCAAAAACAATCACTGCGCAAAACAATGATGTTGCTATTGCAAGATGGCCTTGCATGTAAACATGTTTTAAAAGAGAGGATAAGACTTTGCGAGATTCTTCGCGGACATGAATTGTTTGATCCATTCATTACACTCCTTTGCATGATCCTTCAACGACAGTTTTTACAGAAGCCGTAAATATTCAAACTATGGTCTGTCATTTTATAACCCGCTTGTTCTGCAACATGGCGTTGACGAGCCTCAATGACTTCGTCGACAAATTCTTCGACCTTATTACATTTTACACAAACTAAATGATCATGGTGCATACCATGATCCAATTCAAAAACAGAATGCCCGCCCTCGAAATGATGGCGCACAACCAAGCCTGCTTCTTCGAATTGGGTCAAGACACGGTAAATAGTTGCCAAACCGATTTCTTCTCCCGCCTCCACTAAAACGCGATAAACATCCTCAGCGCTAAGATGATGATCTGGCGTACTTTCAAGGATTTGCAAGACCCGAACGCGTGGTAAAGTGACTTTAAGGCCTGCTTTTTTGAGATGAGCGTTGTCCAAATGAGCTCCTAAAATAAACTGTCTGCTGGTCGATTCTACCAGAAAATGTGCCTAAAACCGTCAAAATCAGGTATCATAACCGGCTATTTTCAGATTTAACAGGTAATCCAATGATACAAAGAGGCATTAAAATCCTGATATTCTCACTTGCACTCTCTGGCTGTGTACACAAAACGGATGTCGAACAAGGCAATGTCATCACGAAGGACACACTTAAGCAGATTCATGCAGGCATGTCTGCTGAGCAAGTGAAAGAAGTTTT
This sequence comes from Gammaproteobacteria bacterium, assembly GCA_033762075.1. Lineage (GTDB taxonomy): Bacteria > Pseudomonadota > Gammaproteobacteria > DSM-16500 > DSM-16500 > VFKI01. The sequence continues at coordinate 67,951 of JANRLY010000040.1, read as the reverse complement.
AGGCACCCCTATTCTCAAACATGGTTTTAATAAAAATCAGTTAGATTATGTTTATACGTTTCATCCAGGGCGCGGTTCAACCACTGTGAAATATATTTCGTTAGCTTTTGAAAAGGAACGTCTTAAGAGGATTGACGGGAACCTTGCTTTACCTGGTTTGCCTGCTGTGCGGTAATCGCACGTCTGCGACGCGCTTCTTTTGGATCAATTTGTAGAGGGCGATAAATTTCAATTCTGTCGCCTTCCTGCAGTAACGTGTTCAGCGAAACAACTTTGCTAAAAATTCCCACTTTATGACGCATTAAATCAATCGCGGGAAATTGTTCAAGGATGCCGGAACGTTCGATTGCTGTTTCAACTGTCGCACCTTGTGGAACTTGTAACGATAAAAGTTCTTGATGATCTTGATCTGCGTAGGCGATTTCAATGTGAATCATGGGTTGCCTTGAATACCGTACACTTCGACGGCCCGTTTGCAAAAAGCATCGACAAGTGAATCTGCGATGCGATGAAAAACAGGTTGAAATAATTTACTCATCCAATGACCTGATAATTCAAATTCTAAATCTAGCGACACGCGACAGCCGTGCTCATCAACGGGGATAAACGTCCAAGTTCCCTCTAAACGACGAAAGGGTCCACTCAGTAATTGCATATGAATTTTTTCATATGGCGTTAATGTATTGCGTGTCGAAAAACTTTTGTGAATGCCAGACCAGGCAATTTCTATTGAGGCTTCGATCGCGTGCTCCGATGTTGCATTGATTTTTGTAGAGCGGCACCACGGCAAAAAGCGTGGATATTCTTCGATTGCATTGACGAGCTCAAACATTTGCCGAGCTGGATATGCAACTAAAGCGCTGCGTTGAATGACCGTCGTCATTGATTCGATGTTCCCTAGAAAAGAAAGGGATTATACACAATTTGTTGTCAATCGTTCAGGCGAAGATTTATACTGCGCGACTATGAATAAAAAAACGCGAACAGACAATTCAATCGCCCAAAATCGCCGAGCGTCTCATGATTACTCAATTGAAGAGCGATTTGAGGCAGGGTTAGCGCTCGAAGGATGGGAAGTGAAAAGCCTCAGAGCGGGTCGCATTCAATTGGATCAAAGTTATGTCTTGATTAAGAATGGCGAAGCTTGGCTTTTTGGCGCACAAATTACGCCACTTATAACAGCCTCGACGCATAAAGAGACAGATCCGACCCGCTCACGTAAGTTATTGATGCATAAGATAGAGTTGAATCGTTTAATTGGCAACATTGAACGTAAAGGGTACACATTAGTTCCTTTATCGTTGTATTGGAAAAATAATCGAGTCAAGTTACAAATTGGGCTAGCTAAAGGGAAAAAAGCGCACGATAAACGAGCGACGGAAAAAGAAAGGGATTGGCAGAGACAAAAACAGAGAATAACTAAAAACTTATAGTTGATTAGATATTATTTAAACAACTTTGTATAATATGCGCCCTAAAGAATAATGTGGACGCTGCTATGAAAAAATTATTTACCCTCCTTTTGCTCGGACTTCTTTCTTTCAATGTTGCGGCCGAAACACCAGAGAGCATCGAGCACTTTCTCCAGTCGCAAAAAACCATACGTGTTGCCATGGACAATACGCCTGGTTTTGGTAATCAGGCAACGAGCATGTCGATCATGGCGCTCTTCCGTGAGCTAGGTTTTAAAGGCACATTTGAAGTCATTTATAGAAATCAAACCGCGGATAGAATTAAAATTTTATTTGGTTTGCCCCTCGCACTACCAGATGATTATTTTGATGCAAAGAGCAACACGCATTTTATAAAATTAAAAGAATTTCTCAAACGGAAAAAATCGAATACTTTGCCGCAGCTTCCATTTGCGTTCACGGGTGCAGGGGATCGTTTTCCTTGTGAACTTGAATTTACGGCCGATGGCTTTAAGATGGTTGGCGATGTAGAGGACAGTACAGATCAAGTTTCTGTTTACTGTTATCAAAATAGGGCGAATTTATTAAATGTCAAAACTTTTCTGAGGATACCGGCATTTTATTATGCGCCATCCAGCGATGAATATTTTAACGATAATGATCCCGAGGGTAAACCATCCAATGAGCTTAAAAATACGACAGAAAAATATTTTCCCACTCCACCTGCTTCGCTCAATGATGTGAATTATTTTTTACATCAAGATGCTGAGGGCAAAAAAATCTTACGAGAAAAGCCAGCGCTCAATGCATACATTGAAGGATTATTGCAAAAAAAATTCAATGTCATGCCGGTGTATGGATTTACTATTAAAGGAATAGATAATATTTTTCAAATATTAACGAGTGCACGCTATGCACAGTTAAATGGTCCAGCGAATTTTAAAAAGCCACTGATTGTGACAGTGTTTTATGATTACCATGAAGAAGCTGCACGTATTTTGCATTTATTGCATGCGGATCATTGGGATAAAGATGAAAATAAAGCTGCGGTCATTATGCGAAATGCTATCCATGAATTAGGTATGATCGGCAAAGTCGAAGCGATCAGTATTGCAGATCCTGGCGCCTCCGAACGTATTCAAAATTTACAGCCAGATCATATTTTAATTTTATGGCTGGGTCCATTACCTAAATATGTGTTTGATGGATTATATGGATATAGTAATGAAAATGTTTTACCGACTATTTACGAGGGTCCTAATAGTTTTAATACGCTGGTGTTAAACGGAAAAGTTTTATTCCGTTGTCCTCGCGGAATAGATGCTGATCCCATTACCAGTAAATATAATTTGGATTTCATGCATGGATCAGATGAAGCCGGATTAGAAAAATTAAAAGCATTATATGGAGATTCTCTCTTTTGTCACGGTACGAGCACTTGGGAAAAAAATCCTGAGATTTACAAGTTGATGGGGAATATGATTATTGATGCGGGTGACCCGAATTCTGATTTGGCGAAACATTATCAAATGTTAAAAGAGGAAGCCTCAAATCCAGACAATCATCGGGTGAATGCGGCGTTAAAGGCAATGTTACAAGAAACGGCTAATCGTTGAACTGATTGTTTTCTATAGAAGATTTGAGTTAGAATCCCGTCTTTCGTGTAGATTGCATTATACTTATCTTTGGGGGCGACTTGGCTTCGACGGGGGTCGCGGAACTAGAGGGGCATGTCGAGGACGTAACTCACCTCGTAAAATACGTTACAAAACCTTAATTGCAAACGCAGTTAACGATACTCATTTTGCAGATGCTTCTAACGAAGTATTTGCAGCTGCTGCTTAAAAACCAGCCGTGAGCTTCCCACCCACCGTGCTTGTACAGTGGGGTCTAACGTAAGTTAGGCATGGGGAGTCATATTATACAAGCTCGCAGCGAAATCTGCCCGAGACGAGCTGCTAAAGTTTGAGGGATCGCGATCCAAATGACGTGCCAGTCAGGCATTGGAGAGCTAAATAAAAAAGACATGGCTACACATGTAGTTCCCAAAGGTCGAGGGCTTGCGGACGCGGGTTCAATTCCCGCCGCCTCCACCAAATGAATAAAAACGAAACACCATCAAAGACCACGAAAGACCTTAAATTATCAAACACTTACACCAACTTTAAGCAATCTACCTAACAAGGTAGATTGTCTTTTATTGGCTAAGATTGTCGTTAAATTCGCCCGCATTTCGCCCTTTGATTGAACTTAATTTAAGCAATAGAGGTTTTTTTTCTTAACTTGATGATAATTTAGTTCTTTGTTTCAATAGGAATGTTATAAACTATATCGTGGCCGACTTGCGATTTAGGCTTTCATGGACTATTCATTGAACAGGGAGGTACTCAAGAATGACGAGGGCGAATGCTTTACAGAGGATTATACTATTAGCCATCCTCGCCTCTTCGTCTACTAGTTTTGCTATCTCATCTAGACAACAACTAAACCTATCAGAAGCTGAGCATATAGCAATTGCCAGTGCGCCAGAATTGAAACAACTCCAAGCTAATGCTGATTCCCTAAGAGAACAAGCTGTTGCTGATGGGCAATGGGCTGATCCGCAGTTAATAGCTGGAGCCGCTAATGTCCCCACAAATTCATATAGCTTCACTCAAGATGATATGACAATGGTACAAGTTGGTCTACAGCAAACGTTTGCGCCAGGTCATTCTCTTGCCATGAAATCCAAAAAAACAAGCGCCTTAGCCAAAGCTGAACAACAAAAGATTCAAGAACAGGCTGCTATGTTGTTACGAAATGTAAGGGAGACATGGCTTGACCTTTATTATTGGAATCAAGCAGCCACCATTCTCAGGGAAAACCGCTCCTTATATAAGCAGTTACTAAAAACAAACGAATCAGAATATAGCGCTGGCAGAAGTAGTCAATCCGATGTATTACAATTACGTCTCGAGCTTTCACGGCTCAATGACCAAAGTGTTCAAGCTGAACAAAGGATAGATGTATTGCAAGCACAGTTAGGTCGCTGGATTGGTGCTGATGAAGCAAATCGTCCTTTAGTTAATTCATTACCTCACTGGTCAAACCCACCGCCATTCGACATTTTACAATCTCGATTAATGCAGCATCCTATGTTAAAAGTTGATACAGCAAATATTGAAGCGGCTTATGATGAAGTAGCTTTTGCGAAAGAGCAATATAAACCTGGTTGGACAGTTGATGTGGGTTATGGCATACGGCAAGGCACTTATATGGATGGTTCCGGCAAGACACGTTCTAATTTTGTCGGCGCGCAAGTAACCGTTGATTTACCCTTCTTCACAGGCAACCGCCAAGATAAACGATTAAGTGCAAGTGCACATCAATTAGAAGCGACCATGTTTGATCGAGATGTTCATTACAAAGACTTATTAAAGGAATTAACTGCCCAATATGCTATCTGGCAAAGCCTATCTAAACGCGAAAGTGTATATCGTCAACATTTACGCCCAGAAGCAACTCAAAATTCTAAAGCTGCATTGCTCGCTTATAAAAATTCAACGACAGATTTTTCCACCGTGCTACGGGCTTATAGCAATAATTTAACAGTTCGTCTGGAGCAAATTCAGATCGAAGTTGAACACGCTAAAGCACGAGCAGCCCTACTTTACTTAGAAGGAGTAACACAATGAAGAAGAAATTATTAGTTATCTTATTATTAACTGTACTTGCTACTCCGTTGATTGGATATTCGAAAGGAAATACTTCAACGACCAATCAACAAACTACGAGCACGGAAAAGAAACCTTTGTATTGGGTGGATACAATGGAACCTGATGTTCATTACTCAGCACCTGGAAAATCACGCATGGGCATGGACTTAGTCCCTGTTTATTCTGAGCCACAGAAAAAAACTGATAACAAAGACGGTAAAGTACCGCCCGCTAAGGAGTAGGTAAATGAAAAAAGGCCCAATACTTGTCATTATCGGTGTGCTTGTGCTCGTCCTCATTATGGGTATTGTAATTGGGCGATATTCTGGGCATTCAACATCTGATGAAAAAAAACCCTTATATTGGGTCGACACTATGGAGCCAACGGTTCATTATTCTGGGCCTGGAAAATCGCGCATGGGTATGGAACTTGTTCCTGTTTACCCTGAAGGACAAGAAGGCGATCAATCAGGTGTTCGTATTTCACCGACCGTCATCAATAACCTTGGCGTTCGCACTGCACCCGTTATGCAAGGAACACTTGCAAGACGCATTGAGGCTGTTGGTTACGTTGAACCCAATGAAAATAAAATTAGCCATATCCATTCTTATGCGGATGGGTGGGTAAAAAAACTTTTTGTAAATACTGTAGGTGCACCTGTCAAAGCAGGCCAAGTACTGCTACAATTATATTCGCCAATATTGATTAACGCTCAAGAAGAATACTTGATTGCATTAGGTAGCAGAGATCAAGATTTAGCTAATGCATCTATTAAAAAACTACAAGCTCTTCATATTTCTGAAAAACAAATCCAGCAATTAAAAAATACAAAAAAATCAAGTCAGCTAATTGATATTGAATCACCGCAAGACGGTGTAGTAACCGCATTAAATGTACGAGAAGGCATGAAAATTACGCCTGAACTAGAAATGATAAGCTTAGTTGATTTATCCAGCATTTGGATGATCGTTCAAGTTTTTGAAGACCAAGCTAACTGGGTGAAGATTGGCGAGCTTGCAGAAGCAAAATTATCTGCATTTCCAGATAAAATATGGAAAGGTGAAGTAGAATATATATATCCGCAAGTTGATCCTACCACCCGCACTCTAAAAGTAAGAATTCGGTTCAACAATCCTGATAACATTTTAAAACCTAATATGTATGCAAATATTTCCTTGTTTGCGGAAGCAAAATCAAATGTACTAAGTATTCCTCTTGAAGCGCTCATCCGAAGCTCACAGGGAGATCGTGTCATTGTTTCATTAGGCAATCGTTTTCAGGTACGCCCTGTCACCACCGGCATGGAATCGGGTGATCAAGTGGAAATTCTTTCTGGATTACAGGCCGGTGAACGTGTTGTTGCCTCTGGGCAATTCCTCATTGACTCGGAAGCCAATTTAAAAGCTGGATTAGAGAGAGTAGAAACACCTTCTCAACCTAAAAATTCCGAAACTTCTACGGTTGCATGGTCAAACATCGTTATAGAAGGAAAGGGAATCATTACAGCTCTGAATGTTTCTCAAGACTCCTTAACATTACAGCATGAACCCATTCCTGTATTGAGTTGGCCGGAAATGACAATGGATTTCTCGGTTGAAAAAGAAGTCAATCTAAACCAATTTAAAATAGGTGATCACGTTAAATTTACGCTTAAGAAAGCCAAAGACAATAAATATGTTATTACAGATATGAAAAAATTAGCTCCTTAAACAGAGGGAAAACCATGGTTACAAGCATTATTCGTTGGTCGATACAGAATCGATTTCTGATTCTTCTGGCAACTGTATTGCTTGTTTTATGGAGTTTTTACACGATAAAAAATACTGCAGTTGATGCTATTCCTGATTTATCTGATGTACAAGTGATTATTAAAACGGATTATCCTGGTCAAGCACCTCAAGTAGTCGAAGATCAAGTGACTTATCCACTTACCACAGCGATGTTAGCTGTGCCTGGTGCAGTGACTGTGCGTGGAGAATCAGGTTTTGGTGTGTCCTATGTCTACATTATTTTTAAAGATGGAACTGACCTCTATTGGGCACGCTCACGTGTATTAGAATACTTAAGTCAAATTGCAAATCGATTACCACCTGGTGCACAAACAGCGTTAGGCCCAGATGCAACCGGCGTAGGTTGGGTTTATGAATATGCCTTGATAGATAAAACAGGACAACATGATCTTGCACAGCTTACTAGTTTACAGAATTGGTTTCTCAAATATGAATTACAAAAAGTACCAGGCGTGGCTGAAGTCGCAACAGCAGGTGGGATGGTTAAGCAATACCAAATCACCTTAGACCCAAACAGATTACGCGCTTATGGATTAACATTAGATCAAGTGAAATTGGCAATTCAAAGAGGAAATCGTGAAGCGGGTGGTTCTGCTATTGAAATGGGTGAAGCAGAATACATGGTACGCGCTAAAGGCTACATAAAATCGATTCAAGATATCGAACAAATACCCATTGGATTAGGAAAAAATGGCATTCCTATTTTACTAAAAGATGTCTCTGATGTGCAGTTAGGCCCACAAATGCGTCGAGGCATAACTGAATTAAATGGTCAGGGCGAAGTAGTTGGTGGCATTATTGTGATGCGATATGGCCAAAACGCCATGCAAACTATTGCTGCGGTAAAAGAAAAATTAAAACAATTACAGCCTAGCTTACCTAAAGGTGTAGAGATCATTACAACTTATGATCGCTCTACTTTGATAAAAAGTGCGATCGATACATTGAAAGATAAATTAGTGGAAGAATTCATACTGGTTTCATTAATTTGTATTGCATTTCTTTTCCATCTCCGCTCTTCGCTCGTCATTATTATTAGTTTACCCATTGGTATTTTGATGGCCTTGATAGTCATGCACCTCCAAGGAATTAATGCCAATATCATGTCACTGGGTGGCATTGCAATTGCGATTGGTGCGATGGTGGATGCTGCAATCGTCATGATCGAGAACGTGCATAAACATTTAGAACAAAATCATGAGGGTCAAGATCATTGGGAGATCATAAAACAAGCTTCACTGGAAGTCGGGCCACCTTTATTTTTTTCACTGCTAATAATTACATTTAGTTTTTTACCTATTTTCTCTTTACAAGCACAAGAAGGTCGTCTGTTTTCACCTTTGGCCTACACTAAAACGTATGCAATGGCGGCAGCGGCAATTCTTTCCATCACTCTAGTTCCTGTTTTGATGGGTTATCTTATTCGAGGAAAAATTAGACCGGAACAAGAAAACCCTTTGAACCGATTATTATTAAAAACTTATAAGCCAGCCATTAATGCCATCTTAAAAACACCAGGAAAGGTACTGATCATCACTTTGATCGTTGTGCTTATTGGTTTCTGGCCTATCTCACGATTAGGCGGTGAGTTTATGCCAGAATTAGATGAAGGCGATTTACTATATATGCCTACCACTTTTCCAGGCATTTCAATTGGTAAAGCCCAGCAAGTTTTGCAACAAACCGATAAACTAATTAGTACAGTTCCTGAAGTAAAAAGTGTATTTGGGAAAATTGGACGAGCAGAAAGTGCGACTGACCCTGCACCGCTTTCAATGGTTGAAACCACTATTCAATTTAAACCAAAGAGCAAATGGCGTTCTGGCATGAATATGACAAAACTTCGCGCTGAACTAGAATCTCTCGTCAAACTACCTGGATTATCTAATGCATGGGTCATGCCTATTCGCACTCGAATAGATATGTTAGCGACTGGAATTAAAACACCTGTTGGTATAAAAATTGCTGGCACCGATTTAAATGTACTTCAATCCCTTGGCCAACAAATTGAAACGGTATTAAAGCAAGTTCCAGGCACAACTTCAGTATTTGCTGAACGTGTTGCTAGTAGCCGATATGTCACCGTTGATATTAATCGCTTAAAAGCAGCACGATATGGATTGAATATTGAAGACATTCAAGAAATTATTGAAACAGCAGTCGGTGGTATGAACGTCACCCAAACCGTAGAAGGACGTGAACGTTATCCGGTAAATTTACGTTACCCTCGTGAAATTAGAGACTCATTAGAAAAATTACGCCTGCTACCAATTGTTACCATGTCCGGTGCTGTTATCCCACTTAGTGAAATTGCTAGTGTAGAAATTACTGAAGGGCCAGACATGATTCGCAGCGAAAATGCGCGACTAAATGGTTGGGTTTATGTCGACATTACTGGCCGTGACTTGGGTTCTTATGTCAAAGAAGCACAACAGACTGTTAATCAGCAAATCAAATTACCAGCGGGTTATTCCATTGCATGGTCAGGGCAATATGAATACCTGGAGCGTGCAAAAGAACGATTAGGCGTAGTTGCACCATTCACACTCGCCATTATCGTTTTGTTATTATTCTTAAATTTTCGACGATTTTCCGAAGTTATTATTATTCTTACTACCCTGCCGTTTGCTCTAGTGGGTGGTATCTGGCTTTTATATTTGCTAGGGTATCATTTATCTGTTGCGGTAGGGGTCGGCTTCATAGCCCTCGCAGGTGTAGCCGTTGAGATAGGTGTAGTGATGTTAGTGTATCTCAATCATGCAATGGAAAAACAGCAACAAATTGCGACACAAGAAAAACGCTCTTTGACGAAAAAAGATATTCGTGAAGCCATTGTCAATGGAGCTTTGTTGCGGGTACGACCTATTATGATGACAGTCTCAGCTATTATTGGTGGCTTATTACCAATAATGTTTTTAGGTGGGACAGGTTCTGAAGTAATGCGCCGTATTGCAGCCCCTATGGTTGGTGGAATGATAAGTGCAACGCTTTTAACATTAATTGTTATTCCTGCGGTTTACTTGCTATGGAAGCAATATAAGCTTCCTAATTAAATGGATGCAGATAAGGATATATTGAAAAAATGAAACGTATCATTCAAATAGCTACATTATTTATTTGTTGCTTAGCCTTGCCTGCTTATGCAGACTCATCGCTTAGCTTGTTTCTCCAACAAGTAATAGAGAACAATCCGGCTATCCAAGCTGCCGAATCAAATGTGGCTGCTGCTAAAGCACGTGAGCGTGCATCAGGTTATCCTATCTATAATCCTTCATTGAGTGCACAACAACAAAATGCACTAGAAAACCAATCATATGTTGAAATTGATCAAACGATTGATTGGGCTAACAAGCGTGGCGCTCGTGAACAAGTAGGCATGGCAAATGCACGCGTAGCAAAAGCACAATTGGCCGATTTAAGGCAACAACTTGCCGTACAAGTTTTGGGTGCCTTAGCAAAATATCAAGCAGAGCAACAGGCTGCTACCCTAGCAAAAGAACGTACTTCTTTATTACAGAAATTTGTCGATCTTACAAAAAAGCGATACAAAAGTGGCGATATTGCGCGAGTTGATTTGGACTTGGCGCAATTAGCACTTTCCGAAGCACTAGCTCAACAAGCTGATACTGAGGTCAGTGTAAACCAAGCATTACAGACACTCAGGGCAACAACTGGCTTTACTCAGATGAACTGGCCACGTTTAGCTTCTCCTTTACCTTTATTAGCAGCACACGATATCGATGTTGATAGTTTGATGAGTAAATTACCTGCTGTTTTAGTACTCAATCAACAATACCAAACTGCACGAGCACGCATAAGGGCAGCAGAACGTGAACGTTACCCTGACCCAACTATTGGAATTCAAGGTGGGCAATCGTCAAGTGAAGGCGAGAAGAAACGATTAGTAGGTGTCACACTCAGTATTCCATTATTTGTGCGTAATCCCTATAGAGCAGAAGTAGACGCCGCTAACTACGACGCCATGGAAGCAGACGGAAAACGCGCTGATATTGTACGCCAAGCTAGAGCTGAAATTAGAAGCAGCGCCGAACGGTACCAAACACTTTACCGTGCTACACAGCAGTGGCAACAAGCTGCTGGGAAACCATTAGGCGATGGCATGACATTAATTGAGCGTTTGTGGCAAGCAGGAGAGATAAACTCAACCGACTATATAGTCCAGTTAAAACAACGTATCGATAGTCAAATTGCGGGCGTCGAATTAAAAGGCCGTGCATGGCAAGCTTGGGCAGAATGGCTAAGAGCATCAGGCCAAGTGGACAGTTGGCTGCAATTAAAACCATTATCATCAGGAGAACAATCATGGGAAAAATAAAAGGCAAATATCTTCTAATGATTATTGTGACAGGATTAACGTTTTCTATTTCTAACAGCTATGCTAGTACTAGCAAAGAAACCTCCTCCACAGAAAAAAACGTTATTGTACTTGATCCCGCTGCACTCAAAATAGCTGATATCCAAGTTACAATTTTGCAACCGCGTGTATTGGCCTATTTAATTCCTGCGCCTGGTGAAGTTATCCCAAACGCCAATCTTACAACAAAAGTAACAACACGTGTTCCTGCTCAAGTCATACAACGGTACGTACAAGAAGGACAACATGTAAAAACGGGCCAACCATTGGTTGATTTATCAAGTGTTGATATGGCTAAAACCCAAGGCGATTTGCTACTAGCAGGACAAGAATGGGAGCGTGTTAAAAGCTTAGGTAAAGATGCTATATCAGCAAAACGCTATTCAGAAGCTCAAGTTGCCTACCAACATGCATACTCCACCGCCTTAGCTTACGGAATGACAGAAGCAGAAATTAATTCAATAGTAACTACTCAGAAACCATCAAATGCCAAAGGTACATTTAAATTACTTGCTCCTCGTGATGGCACCATTTTTAATATTAATTTTACAGAGGGTGAGTTGGTTGAGACGGGACGTGTACTTCTACAAGTTGTTGAAGAATCAACTGTGTGGGTAGATGCAAAGTTACCATCCGACCTTGTACGTCCGATCAAGGTTGGTGATGCTGCACGTATGATAGTAAATGGGCGTACTCTTACCGGAAGTGTTATTCAAGTGCACCATCAATTGGATGAAGCAACGCGCACACGCTCAATACGTTTGGAAGTTCCAAATTTAGATGACCTTCTACACCCTGGACAATATGTTAATTGCCAAATTGAATCAGGACAAACAAAACCAATATTGGCACTCCCCGTAGATGCAGTTCTACGGACTGCTGATGGCGATTGGGCAGTTTATATCGAAAAACAACCCGGAAAATTTCAGCAAGTTGAAGTGAAAATGGGAGAAGTAATTGATAACCAAGTCATTATAGAAGGTCTTGCGCCAGGAACACGAGTGGTTACAAAAGGTGCTTTCTTTGTCCATGCGGAATTAAATAAACAAGGGTTTGATTCTCACGGACACTAATAGGAGTTAAGGACAATTATGTTAGATAAATTAATTGATTTTGCTGTCAATAACCGCTTATTAGTTTTACTCGCATTATTAGCTACAATGATTGCTGGTGCGATGGTGCTGCCGCAGCTTAACCTAGATGCGTTTCCTGATGTAACCAATGTCCAAGTAGTTATTAATACAGAGGCACCAGGATTAGCTGCTGAAGAAGTAGAACAATTACTTTCTTATCCTGTTGAAGCTGTTATGTACTCATTACCTGACGTTGAAGAAGTCCGCTCTATTTCTAAAGTTGGCTTGTCTGTCGTTACAGTTGTTTTCAAAGATAATGTTGATATCTATTTTGCTCGTCAACAAGTATTTGAACGTCTACAAGCTGCACGCGAAAAAATTCCACCTGGCGTTGGTGTGCCTGAAATGGGCCCAAATACATCCGGACTTGGTCAAGTATTTCAATACATTTTACGTACTGACAACCCTAAAAAATATGATGCAATGGCTTTACGAGGATTAAACGATTGGGTTGTTAAACTTTTATTAGCACCCGTTGATGGCGTAACTGATGTTCTCTCTTATGGCGGGCGAGTTCGTCAATATCAGGTACAAGTTGATCCTGCAAGATTGCTTGCTTATCGCCTCAATATTGAAGATTTAGTTAACGCTATTGAAGCGAATAACCGTAATGCCGGTGGATGGTATTTGGATCGCGGGTCTGAACAATTAACTATTCGTGGATTTGGGTGGGTACGCAGTGGAGACGATGGATTAAAAGATATCGCTAATATTTCTATAAAAGATAAAGATGGCATAGTTGTGCGGGTTCGTAATGTGGCACAGGTAGCTTATGGAAGTGAAATCCGCCAAGGCGCAGTCACAATGACTGAACGCAATGTTGAAGGGAAGCCAAACTCTTTAGGTGAAGTGGTAGCAGGCGTTGTACTAAAACGTATTGGTGCAAATACAAAAGCGACGATTGATGGAATTAAAGAAGCCTTACCTCTTATCCAGAAAGCATTACCCCAAGGTGTACAACTGGAACCAGTCTATGACCAAGCTGATTTGATTCAACAGGCTGTTCATACTGTTGTGAAAGCATTAATAGAAGCATTTGTTTTAATTTTTGTTGTATTACTTCTTTTTCTTATGAATTTGCGCGCTACCTTACTGGTACTTATATCTGTTCCGATTTCAGTAGGACTTGCACTAATGGCAATGGCCTATTGGGGACTTTCTGCAAATCTAATGTCTCTTGGTGGTTTAGCTATTGCAATCGGAATGATGGTAGATGGATCGGTTGTGATGATGGAAAATATTTTTAAACATTTAAGTCAACCTGGTTCTAATCATTCTTATGTAGAACAAAACAACCTTGATGAAGATCTTGATGATGCCATTGTTGAAAGCAATCATGCTATTCCTATTCGTATTCAAGAGGCAGCCCGTGAAGTAGCAAGACCGGTTTTTTATGCTGTACTAATTATTATGGTGGTGTTTACACCTTTATTTAGTCTGCAGGGTGTTGAAGGAAAGTTATTCCATCCAATGGCAATCAGTATTGTTTTATCGATGTTTGCTTCTCTTGTGGTTGCTATGATTGTTGTTCCTGCATTATCTACCTATCTCTTTAAATCAGGGATTAGGCATCGTGAAAGTCCTGTCTTACGACCTATTATGCATCATTACAAAGAAATACTTAAAAAATCATTAGCGCGCCCCAAACCTATTATTATTGGTGTAGTTAGTTTATTTCTTATATCTCTTTTGCTTTTACCATTTTTAGGAACAGAATTTGTTCCCGAACTTGAAGAGGGAACAATCAACGTTCGCGCTACGCTCGCGCCTTCAGCTAGTTTAGAAACTGCTCTTAATGTTGCTAACAAATTAGAGCAAGAAGTCATGACTTTTCCTGAGGTTTCTTATGTTTCAAGCCGCATAGGTAGACCTGAGCTAGGTGGTGATCCTGAACCTGTTTCTAATATTGAGCTTTACGTTGGTTTAAAGCCTATAAAGCAATGGACTTCTGCAAATAATCGTCCGGAATTGCAAGCTCTTATGGAAAAGAAAATGTCAATTTATCCAGGACTTCTTTTTGCTTTCTCTCAACCGATCGCTAGTCGTGTCGATGAATTGCTTTCCGGTGTTCGCGCCCAGTTAGCAATAAAATTATTTGGCCCCGATTTATCTATTCTTGCTGAAAAAGGCCGAGAGATTGAAGAGACAGTCAAGGCTGTCAAAGGGACACGTGATGTTGCGATGGAGCAGATTACAGGCGAAGCACAGCTTGTGATTAAGCCAAACAGAGAGGCTCTAATGCGCTATGGCATTTCAATAGGCCAAGTTATGTCATTAATTACAGATGCCATTGGTGGGAAAGTGGCGGGCCAAGTCATTAATGGTAATGAGCGATATGATATTTATGTTCGTTTAGGCAAGTCTTATCGGGATAGTATGGAAGCAATTGGCAATCTTATCCTACTCTCTCCTAAAGGTGCGTGGGTTCGCCTGAATGATATAGCGACGGTAAAACTTGAATCAGCTCCTCCGCAAATTCGTCGTGATGTTGTACAACGACGCGTAGTCATTCAAGCCAACGTTGAAGGCCGTGATATGGGTAGTGTTGTATCAGAAATTCAGCAAAAAATTGACAAGCAAATTAAATTGCCAACTGGCTATTCCGTGACCTATGGTGGACAATTTAAAAATCAACAGCGCGCCCAAGCTAGATTAATGATTGTTGTTCCTATTTCTCTTGCCCTTATCTTCTTACTTTTATATTTTGCTTTTTCTTCTGCAAGCCAAGCCCTTCTAGTCATGATCAATGTACCACTTGCGCTAATAGGAGGCATTATAGCGCTGTTCATTTCTGGGCAGTATCTTTCCGTTCCTGGCTCAATTGGATTTATTGCACTTTTTGGTATTGCCGTTTTAAATGGTGTTGTATTAGTTAACGCCATTAATCAAAACAAACAAGAAGGCATGCAAATAGATGAAGCTGTCTTTATTGGCGCAGTTTCAAGACTTCGCCCTGTTTTAATGACCGCTTTTATTACCGCACTTGGGCTGATTCCTATGTTACTAGCACGAGGTATTGGCGCTGAAATACAACGTCCTCTGGCCACTGTAGTTGTCGGTGGCTTAATTTCTTCAACAGCACTTACCTTATTGGTGTTGCCGGTTCTGTATGCTCATTTTTTTAGGAACGGGCATAATGGGAATGGTGATTATAGGAACACTCATATTAAAGTGCAATTATGGCTCGTTTTACGCTGGTTAAAAGGACATCTCATTACTCTTAAATCCCGCATCAACTGGAAGAAATTTCAATTTAAAGGAAAATGATATGAATAAGTTATGCTTCTATTTTGCTGCTTGTTTTGGTGTTTTAATTATAAGTGGCTGCGTTCCACGCATACTTGACCCTAACGCAGAGGGTGTTTATGTTGTTCCAGATAATGAGACGGTAAAAGAGTGTAAATACCTAGGACAGATAAATGGGAATAATATTCATGGCGAAAGCACTTATTTTTCATCAAAAGACAACCTAGAGAAAGATGACATTAACTTCCTTAGAAATGCAGGAAGAAAACTAGGCGCTAATGTAGTTACCTTTTGCCAACATCAGGTAATAGACACTCCACATACATCAGCTACTCCTAAGAAGCATTATTATACTGAAAGCTCTCACGATATAAAAGGCGGAGCTTATTCTTGTTCATCTGATATTAGATGGCAGTTACAACGTAATACAATTGGCACACATTATTCTTACTAAATATTCACATAGGAGATCAATTATGAAAGAATGGATAGGCTTAAAAACCAGTGCTATTGTGCTCTGTTGTCACTTTATTGTAGGTTGTGCAACTACAGTCTCCCCTACACCTGGCTCAGAAAAAATAAAAATTTTAGGCGCTCCAAATAAACGTTGCAAAAATCTTGGTGAAATAAATACGAATGATGTCGCTAAGGAATCTTTTGACTCTGCCGCCACTTTACATGACATGAATATCACATTATTAAAAAATAAATCCTTGGCTCTTGGTGCAAATGTGGTTGTTTTAACAAATCATGTTTCATCTCAAGAAAAAAAGTCGTTCCAAATGGGAAAAATTGGAAATAAAGATATTAAAGTAAATACACACAGCATGGTTGGTATGGCATATTATTGCCCGAGCACCAGGTAACAAATAGGCAAAAATATTAAGTTAAATTAGGGAGAAACGAAATTACAAACCTCGTCTCCCTCAAAACATTTTTTTCGCTCATGCTGTAGGGTCGTATGCGAAATACCGAATTGTGATGCTAAAAGCTTTTTAAGGTTAAATAAAACGCTTTCACAATCATATTTTTGTTCAATTACTATATGAGCTGTTAGACTGATTCTATCACTGGTAATTGCCCAAACATGTAGCTCATGAATATCTAACACACCTTCAACTTGGTAAGCTGATTCCTTCAGTTTTTTTAAATCAATACCCTCTGGCACACCTTCCAGTAGTACGTTAATACTCTCTTTAAGTAAAGTCCAAGTACGAGGCAAAACCCATAAACCAATCAGCACTGCGATAAGCGAATCAACCCACGCCCATCCTGTAAAGCGAATGATTAAAGCACCAATAATCACACCCATTGATCCTAACATATCACTCCATACTTCGAGATAGGCACTTTTCATGTTAAGACTTTTATCTTTACCAGCAGTTAACAATTTCATTGACACTAGGTTGACCACCAACCCAATAGAAGCGATAACTAACATGCCTATGGAAGATATTTCAGGTGGATGACTTAGTCTTTGGTAGGCTTCATATAAAATATAAATTGCCACCACAAATAAGAGTATTGTATTAAATGCTGCAGCCAAAATTTCAAATCGATAATAACCAAATGTTCTAATGACATCTGCTGGTCGACGTGCAATCTTTATAGCAACAAGAGCAATGCCTAACGCAGTAACATCAGTTAACATGTGCGCAGCATCGGAAATTAATGCAAGACTTCCGGTAACAAGACCACCCACCACTTCTGCAACCAAAAAAGTGGATGTTAGTATTAAAGCAAATAACAGAGGGCGTTCCTTGCTAGCCTTTAAGTTTGAATGATTATGCTCAACACTCATTATTAAATCCCCTATCTAAACAGGCTGCTTGCTGTAAGACATTTTTTGACCTCTTTCTAAGCATTTGATTGATTTAGATGTTATATTTGCGGCTCCATCTATCGAGAAATCAATGCTATGCTTATGATGATAGCATGAATCTAAGGCATTGATTGATAACTAACTTTGAGAGTAATAATTATGGCTACCGTTATTTTCCATATCCCGCAAATGGATTGCCCAACAGAAGAAAAAATGATTAAAAATCACCTAAATTCTTTGCCAGGAATTTTAGAGTTAGACTTCAATCTTATCCAACAAGAATTGAAAGTTACCTATCAAGATGTAGAAATAGCTGCTATTCAGAAGGCGCTTACTTCTATAGGAATGAAGGCTGAAATCAAAAATGGAGCTTATACCGCCAAAAGCCTGGAGTTACTGCAATCGAACGTGAATTACCGAGATTGGATCATTTTGGGTATTTCCGGCGTACTGGCCATTGTTGCAGAAGTATTTGCTTATATCACTCATGCTGAAAATTCACCTTTAATTATTATGTTAGCTTTATCCTCAATTTTAATAGGTGGTCGGAGTACCGTCATTAAGGGAATTAAAGCGGTACGCTATTTTACTCTCAATATGAATTTTTTAATGACGATAGCCATCATTGGTGCAATGATTATTGGTGAATGGCCAGAAGCAGCAATGGTAACCTTTCTTTTTGCCCTAGCTGAAATGATCGAAAGTTATTCTTTAGATAAGGCGCGTCATGCAATTCGCCAATTAATGGAAATTACTCCTGATGTTGCAACAGTAAAAACATCAGAAGGAGCTTGGCAAGTTAAAGCAGTTAATGAAATTCAACTAAATAATGTGATATGGGTAAAACCAGGTGAGCGAATCCCTATAGATGGTATTGTTACCAAAGGGCAGTCCAGCGTCAATCAAGCCCCAATTACAGGCGAATCTATCCCTGTAGAAAAAACGGAAGGTGATTCTGTGTTTGCAGGATCAATTAACGAGCGTGGGTCATTTGAATTTAAAGTAACTGCAGAAATCAATGAAACACTTATCTCAAAAATCATAAAAGCAGTACAACAAGCCCAGTCTGAACGAGCACCTACACAACGATTTGTTGATCAATTTGCTAAATACTATACCCCGATTATGGTTATATTAGCCATATTGGTAGCTACCATGCCGTCACTTTTATTCAGTGCTCCATTTTACCCATGGTTCTATAAAGCTTTAGTGCTTCTTGTTATTGCTTGCCCATGTGCCTTAGTTATTTCAACGCCGGTTACAATTGTTAGCGGTCTAGCAGCTGGTGCCAAGCATGGTGTTTTAATTAAAGGCGGAACTTATTTAGAATTGGGTCATAAAATTAAAGCTATTGCCTTCGATAAAACAGGGACATTAACTATTGGTAAACCCATAGTTACAGACATTGTGAAAATATCAGATATTTCAGAAAATACTTTATTACACCTTACCGCTAGCCTTGAGTCCCATTCAGAACATCCAGTAGCAGAAGCAATTTTAAATAAATGGAAAAATTTATCAGCAAAAGAAAATTTATTGCGGGTAGAGAAATTTGAAACTATTCCAGGTCGAGGAATTATAGGCAATATTGATGGTTACCTCTATTTTTTAGGTAACCATCGTTTTGCTGAAGAAAAAAACGTTTGTAACGCTAAAATAGAATCAACTTTAAAACAATTAGAACAAGAAGGTAAAACAACCATTGTATTGGGCAATCAAGAAAAAGTATTAGGCATATTGGGCGTAACTGATACATTGCGAGAAACAAGTGCAGAAGCCGTTAACTGGCTTCATAAGCTTGGCATTACAACGGCCATGATAACGGGAGACAATCCAACTACGGCTAAAGCAATTGCGAAAATGGTCGGTATTGATGATGTGCAAGCTAATTTATTACCTCAAGATAAATTAGCTGCAATGGATATACTCTTAAAAAAATATGATGCAGTAGGTATGGTGGGTGATGGAATTAACGATGCTCCTGCACTTGCAAAAGCATCCATTGGTTTTGCAATGGGTCATGCAGGAACAGATGTTGCACTTGAAACTGCAGATGTGGCTTTGATGGAAGATAATCTTACCAAGCTACCTTTTTTCATTGCACTGAGTCGTCGTACCTGGCGTAAGCTGGTTGAAAATATAAGTTTATCTATAGGAATTAAAGCAATATTTTTTGTTTTAGCCCTATTTGGATTTGCAACACTCTGGATGGCAGTATTTGCTGATATGGGTGCAAGTTTATTAGTGGTTTTTAATGGATTAAGATTGTTGCGTTTTAATTCACCCACCCTAAAAAGTCTAATCTATGGACAACGATAAGCTTCTATAATGGTAGTTGTTTCCATACTACTAATCTGCTTACGGAAATGTAATTTTTGTGATTTAACCAAAATAGTATTGGCGCCTTTTTGCGCAGCCCTGTTTTTAAGTTCTTTGAGTTGATATGGCCCAGATCCTACACTAGAAGAAAGCTCACCTAGTGAAGTACAATTATTTTTTGGCGCTTCTGATATCATAGCGATATTTTGGCCTAAGTTTTGACTAACTTCAGCGCAACCTCCCGCCAAAAAGCCCAATAATGGCACAAAAAAATAACCTTTAAACTTTTTCATATTAACCATCCTTATTAAAAAACATCCCAATAGAAGCAAATCATCACTTATCATATAATAAAAATTTAATTTTCCCTAGTATTTTTGCACCGTAAGAGGTTATATTGTTTCAAGAAACTTAAAGGAAAACTTATATTTCATGGAGTTCTGCTTAATGAAAAAATTTATTGTCATTTTACTCTTATCGCTATCATTATGCCCCATAGCACAAGCAGATGTATACCCTAATAAGAAAACAGCTGAAAAATTAACACAGGAAAAACCAAATAATTTAGCCTCAACTACATCCACTGACGAAGCAGAATCACCAATAAGCGGAAATTTTGATATAACTAGTAATTATGTATGGCGTGGAGTAAGTTTATCTAACAATTTACCAGCATTTCAAGGTGGGCTAACCTACACATTTTTGACAACAGGAATCTATCTCAATATGTGGGGTTCAAATGTTAACTTTCCAGATGCTGAAGATGGAACTGCTACTGTTGAAATAGATACTGTTGGAGGGATTGCAAATAAAATTGGAGAACACTTTGGTTACGATATTAGCATCGCACGATATAATTATCCGAAGGCATCAGGAGTGAACTATAATGAGCTACTTACTAAATGGAGCTATTATTTTTTGACAGCGGAATTAGATTACTCTAACAATGTTTTTAATACTGACAAAAGCGGAACATATTACAATATTGGCTTCAATTACGGCATTCCTCCTAAATATATTTTTAATTTTAATGATGTAAATGTTAAAGGAAGCATAGGTCATTTTAGCTTGCCACGAAGCGCGGATTTGAGAAGTTATAACGATTACAGTCTACAAATAAACAAAACCATCGGCATTTATAATTTGGCACTTCAGTGGACTGGAACAAACGGTAGGTCAGTGGATGACCCAGCACTTAGGGGAAATCATTTACTTGGGACAGTAACAGTTAATTTTTAATAAAAAGTTAAGCTTGATGCTATTTATTGTCTATTCAAATACAGCGATGCAATAAGCATTTAAAATCCTTTTACCACCGATATTACATCATAAAACTCTGCGCCATCATCATTATAAATAAAACCTATTTTGTCTTGCTTGTCTGGATCAGTGGTTAAGGTGACACTAGGGATATCGGTTCCAAACCGTACTTCGCTGCCCCAGATGATTAAACGAGCGCCTGTAGAATCTTGCTGCAAAACCAAATTGAGTCTCTGTCCTGGCACAGCACTGGTATGTTCCACTGTCGTATCATCCGTCAGCTGCACAAAAATAGTCTCCGCATCTGACCAGTCCAATACAAGCGGGTCAGCAAACTCGACTGTCTTTATTCGTGGGTACTGGATAAGTGGATAAATTTCCGCTCCATCAGAGTAGACCCATCGGCGCTCACCTTGTTTGACAATAAAACCATCACTACCATCATGTTTAACAGTCAGCGTATATTCACCGGTGGTAGTGTTATGAATGATAAATTTTTTATTCGCTTCTTCCGTTGGAATAATCACACTGATATTGCCTGTCAATACACCAGTAAATTCCAATAGCGCTAACGGTGCTTGGGTTTCATCCAGCGTAAAATCACTGTCACCCGCCACGTCAATGCTAATAAACCCCGCGATAGCATTATCCAAACCATCTGCAAAGGTATTGGCAGTCACTTCCTTTTGCCCTTGGTTGGCTTCAATGTGGGTTAAACCCAAATTAGGTGTAGTTGTCATAGGATTGCCTCTCTAGGAAAGCCTCGGCCTACCGTTTGGCCTATAGCGTATATTTTGATAGTAATTTCACTTTGTGGTGAACCAAAATCAGTTGTTTGATCAGCAGCGGTATAAACTACTTCTTCATCCTCTGCATCAAGTGTCCTGATAACGTCATCACCGTCATAGACATCCACTTCATACCCTGTAATTTCAGGATCAATGGTGGCATCCACATAATCACGCCAAGAACCACCCACGCGCGAGCGGCGAATCCATGTAATGGTTAAATCATCACTATCACGTGAGCCGCGAATACCCACTGGACTATATGGTTTTTTTCCTATAGCGGTGTTAGTGAAAGCTTGCGCATAGGATTCTTGCAATGTACGGCCATAGGTAATGGCCTTATAGACTCGCTCAATACCTATTTCAGATTCCGAGCTATGAACGCGCTTCCACGTTGCTGCATCAATTAATATGAATGCTTCACCTTCAACATGCAGGTCAGTTGCTAATTCTGTTCCACGTCTACCACGCAAGAACCGACTTAACAAATAACTGCCGTCCGGCTGCAATTCAGCATACTGAAATTGCAGAACTTCTAAACCCATCACACAGGCATTTGCACCGTTTAAAATATTTAACTCAGTCGTACTGGATAGTTCACCGGAGGTCAGCTTCACGTAAACTTGGCTAGTTTCATCAAAGACAGTAGTTTTGTGATCCGGTAATTGCGTTAACACCATCCCATAAACGCCAGGCGTATTGTTGCTGTAAACTTCAGAATAAGTATCACCGCCATCAATCGATTTAGTGACTACTGCACCAGGCCAGTTTTGCAAGACACCGGAGGCACAGGCATAAAAACCGTAGTCATCATCAATATCCTGCAAGATTGGCATATCCATTAAAAAGAGCCTTGCAGGTGATGGCAATGGCAACTCTGGCGCGCTTTGGGTGGTGACATCATCACCCGTGGCAAGTGAGGTATAAACCGTTTCATCTTCCATCACTGCTTTAAGTTTTAATAATCCTGGATCACCGTAATCTACATTAATCAATCGCATCACATGACCATGCACAATAACGACATCGGTTGGATCAAGGTAGGCATATTTGCGTGAAAGAGAAAATTCAAATTGAGTGCGTTGCGTCCAGGCATCGTAGAGTAAGACATCCGCTATCTTGGCTGCATCAGCATCAGCCATTGCAATGGATAGCTCTATTTTTTGTTCTGTGGTTGCTTGCGTAATAATGCGCTGTGCAATTTGGTTTCCCTGCTGATAATCCGCATTGATGTTCGTGAACAAGACATTCATACGACGAGGTAAATCTAATTCTTGAGCGCGAGTGGTAGTAAGATCGGGTACTTCTTCTTGACCATATTCGCGCGCAGATAAATCATCTTCTGGAATGATAACGGGACTTGCTAATCCACGTGGCACAAACTTTAATTTAAACCCTGATTCAACCACATCAAAAAAGTAAGCACTTTGCAGAGGCGTTAAACTGTCTCTAGCAGATGACTGTTGAGAAATAGCATAACCTACAATGTTATTACCCAGCAGCGACACATCAATATCATTTAACCCTAAACCAGCCTTTAAACAAATATCCTGGACAATAGCAGCAAGTAGTGGCGTTTCTGGTTCAACTGTATTAACACCTTGAAGTGAGGCATACGAGGTAGAACCAAACGTAGTAAGACCACCTGCATACGCGAAATGGTCATTTAAAAAGAAAAATGCGCCGTTACCGCCAGAGTGCGACGTTAAATCCGTGTAAGTGGAAATCGTACTGGCGTTAAAATCAAGATTCACTAAATAGGCGTTTGTGTTATTAAATTCAATTTTGGTAAGAAGCGCCTGCGTTCCGCTGCTGTTCACTGAAATATTGTAACTAACATTTCCACCCAGCGATACATTCCACTTTTTAACTATCGCTAAACTATTCGGATCAATGGCTAAAATTTTTGGGCCACTGGACTCTAATGTGGACACAAAGAGATAACTATTCTTGATATCCATGTCAACGATGTAACCGACATTGCTGGTAAAGTATCCGTAAAAATTAACGACCTGAGAAAAATTATCAGGAACAGAAAACTTTCCTGCGACTGGATACTTGATAATGGAATTATTATAAATTTGCTGTTCGATGGCAGTCGCCAAAAAAACAAATCCATTCGCATACGCACCCATTTGCGGCTGGTGACCATCACCCTTTAATGTATAATGCTGGCTGGTAGAGACGTCATACCATTTGTATGGGTAATTGATATTAAACGTCACGAACAAGTTCGGCATATATTTTATATTTTGATGATATGCCTGATTAGATTCTAAATTAGCACCGACAATACGTTGTACGACATTCAAGTTTAAATCTAAATCGATGCGCTGAGGGCCAGCAGGAGGTGGAAATTCATGCCCCCACTCATCACCACCAATTTTGGTATGAATAACGCCACCATCAAAATCGTAGGCTTGTCCCACCGGATTTCCTATTGAACGGCTGACACTTGTTACTAAATTATTCAGAGTCACATTTTGGGAACCGACCTGTACTACTTCCACTGTAATGTTTGGAACATGATTGCCAAAATCTGCCAGTGCAAAATTTTCAAAGACAATATAAGCCAATCCACGAAAAGCTGGCACGTTACCTGCGCCCTGGTGTGCCTCTAATAGCGGATCGGGCAATTGACCTTCATCGCCATTGTAGACACGAATAAATCCATGCGTACTACTGGCCATAACGGTTTGGGTTGAGGCATTTGCACTGGTGTTATAAATCGGCTTACCGTCCGCCCAAATACGCCGAATGCCCAATATCGGCCCAGCACAGAGACCTATGGCAAAGTTCCCGTAATAGGAATAGGTCGTGGTAGTCTGAGTGATGGTTGTGGTAGTACGGGCACTACCGCCACCTCCGCCGCCTCCACCACCTTTACCGCCACCGCCTCCACCGCTACTTGAACTGGTAGAAGTAGAAGTTGTTGTCGTTGTGGTACTGCGCTCCACGATATCAGTAGCCCAGATCATATTTCCCGATACACGATAAGTACCGTAAATCAGAGGGATGGACGTTCCATAGGTGGATGACTGAACTTTAAGATCGCTGAGACGTGGCCCTTCTTGGCCAGGCATCTGCATCGTTTGATATTGCTGGGTGGCACCGGTAAAAAATGCGCGCCCAATAGCAGAGCCAATGGTAAAACCTAAGCCAGGCATACCAAATGCACCGCCAACAGCAGCGCCGACTAATCCTAATGCAACGGTTGCCATTACTCGTCAATCCCTTTGAAGGCATAAGCAGTGACAATACGAGAGCGCCACACATCATCAATTCTATGTTCAACACAACGGCGTACCTGTGCATAGGCGTGAATCATGCCGTATTCCGTCACAATGGCGACATGCTGTGGCTGATATTCAAAGCGCATGAGATAGACATCACCAGGTTGGGCTTGATCAATCAGAATAGGTGTTAAATTTTCATCCAGCAATTTCCGCATGGTCACGCCATCTGGCAAGTGGCTATATTCCACGTAGTCAAAATCGGTCAAGTTAAAGTGATGCGCAATGCCAATCACAATCCCTACGCAATCCACACCACGGCCTTTTACGCGGCCTTGATGTTTAAAAGGCGTACCCAACCATGTTTTTGCTTCAGCAATAATATCGGTTCTATTTGGCATTGGGATAACTCAGCATTTTGTCGATTCCAGGAACGAACGGCTCGCCACGAAAATTCACCACGTTATTAAATTTGGCTTTGCAGGTAGCGATGGCTTTGTTACATCCCGCATAGACATGAAAGGTATCACCCACCTCAATGGTATTTGGCATGGGCTGGACTAACTGAAAGCCACCGCCGGTGGTGAATACTTTGACTTCCATTGAATAGCTTGTATTGTTACCGGTAGTCCATGTGAGTAGGCCGAATTGAAAATATCCGCTGTCTTGAGCAAAGGTGGACGCACTGAAAATAGCTTTATTGGTAACATCGTTGACTGTGCCGCTTACGGTAAAAGAAGCGAGATTCGCTTTACAACGAGAGTCTCCTAAATTGGCTCTACACGTAATAGAATAAAGCTCACCTAGTTTTTGCTGCAATGCTTGAGAGAGGCTGCGAAATTCGGTGGTATATTTGTTCTCTTGTAATTTTGATTCCCCCCAAAATCCTGTAACAAGCGGCATAATGTCATAAGTTGGCTTCTTATAATTGACCTCAAACACATACACGCGAGCGTAATCAAATAATCCGCCAGCAATATCATCACGGCCAACACCTGCAACCGCTAATATGCCTTCCACATCAATGTTATTAACAGATAAATTATCATTGGCTTGAATAGCAGTCGGCGTATAACCTACCGCACTTTTATACAAAATTCCCTGAACAACTAAATCCGCATCATGATCTGTTAACCCAATGACAACACCATCTCTACGCTCAATGCGAACGCAGCGCGTGATCGTTTGATTTTCTTTTTGATAATGATCGAGTAATGCATAACTTAATGGCTTCGTCATACATCATCCGTAGGCGAACTTGAGCAGCCGGTTAGTTGTCCGTTGATGCTAAAGTTACCGCCCGAACCTAAGTTATTAGCAAAGGTCAGCACTAAATTTTTAAGGTAAATGGCGGGCGTAATACCTGTTGGGTAGGAACCATCTGCACCCAGCAATACAGGCTTGCCAAATGTATTGCGGAATTTAAGGCGATTTGAGGCAATGCTAAAATCAAGAAACTGATTCGGTGCAAAATAAAACTCTGTCATGCAGCCGATGAAAGGATAGGATTCATACGCATCCGTGCCTATAAACCAATTGGTTGATTCATACGCAATCTCAAAAGCATCAGAATCATCATCCGTAATATTAAGTTCATCTTCTCCATCGATATACAGATGCGCCACTTTGCTACCGGATTCAAAATTAGTATCCCATGAACATAAAATATGATGCCATTCAGAATCGTCATCGAAACTACTATTACTTTCAAATCCAAAATATGCATTGCCATCTGCATCATAAAAATCAAAGCGGATATTGTCATTGTCGTTGCGGTGAATTGTTAAAAACCCTGTGCCGTTTTGATTATCGAGTAAATTATTTTGGTTAAATTCATACTCATCAAAGCGGAACCAGCCTGAAAATATACCCTGATAGCCATTGGTGACAGACACTAAATTTTGATTGCGTTTTAAATAGGTTGGGATGTAATCAGGCAGTATATAATTAAAATCTACAGCATAGGTGACATACGGCCCACCACCAGGTGCATTGGCTAAGCGCATTTCTACAATAGGAATAGTGTAGGTGCCAACACTGTGATGCAGCATGCCTATGGATAGTTTATCGGCATCAAAGCGGCATGGTACATCAAACTCAAAACCTGCTGATACAATTTCGCCCGACTGAGGAACGGTATTGATTTGGCCGCCACTTTCATATTCATCAAACAAATTGGTATTAATAAGCACTTCAAATTCTGTGTCTGAAACAATAGACGAAATTTTACCGCGAATATTATTTAGCTGCGTCATTCCATCAATACCGCTAAAAAATACGGTATTGCCTACTGATAAATTGTGATCTTCAGCAGTAGTAATTTTTCCATGCGTGGCTTGCGTAATATCTGTAATTGTTAATGCATTATCAGAGGCAAAAGACACAACGCCTGTTGTGTTATCGACAACAAAATTATTGTCCGCTACACCGCCAATAGCCACGACAGTCGAGCCAGGCACAGGTTTATTAATAAGGCGATCTTGGGTAACAGAACCCGCCGCATAGGTTTTGATTAATTGAAAATCAGTAATAGTTCCATCGCCGGTTCCAATGGTTTGATCGGTGGGTGTAATCGCATCGCCTATGGGTGCAGATTGATAATCCGTCCAATCTTTATAACGGAAACCAATTAATCGTCCGCGAACACTATTAAAAAACTGGATGATATTTCCTAAATCAGTATCTGTTTTGACACCCGATGCCACATCATATGTATGCAGTGGATAAGTCCACCGTGCATTACGCTGTTCAAATCCGCTGCGTAAAATAACCACTTCAGTATTGTATTGTGGGCCACCAGAAGAATTCATTCCAATATTGTCAGGGAAACGTGGTGATTCTAAAAAACTCATGTATTTCTCCTCACAGCACGTTGTATGGCAACACCCATTTCAGAAATAATTTGACCACTTGAGCGTCTAAAAGAGTTGGCATCAGGTGTGCTAATATTCATGACAATCGTTGAACCAGAATTTTTTTGAGTCATTTGATCATTCGGGATAATATTGCCGCTTTGTTTTGGCAGAAAATATTCAGGGCCATTTTCACCCACAATATAGCCTTTGCCTGCCAATACCGGCCCACCCGCAGCTTTGAATCCGCCAAAGCCAAAGAAACTGCCAATGCCACCAAAAATATCGCTAAAAAGACTCGACTCACCTTTACCTGCGCTACTTCCCACGCCACCAAACAGCATTTGACTAATTTCATTGGATGCTGCATCAGCAGCCATTGATGCCAGTGCATTTTCAAAACTTTTTACCATGCCATCAAAACCATCATTCATGAGGGCAAAGAAACCATTTTTAAAAATATCTGCCATTTGTTTAACATGATCTTCGGTTATTTTCTTTTGATCTTCTAACGCTTTGGTCACACCAGAGGAATCACTTAAATCTTTTTGATACTTGAGCAATGCGCGATTGTAGGTTTCTTGAGTAATGACACCATCAGCTAAAAGTTTATTAATTTTTTGAATGTTATCCGCGTAAGTCTCCTGTGGCGTACGCAGGTCTTCTGTAAGCTGCTTACCATCCTCTAGCTCTTTTTTATAAGCTTTTTCTGTATCTGTTAATTTAGCGGTATGTTCACGTGCTTTCTTTTTTTGTTCTGTCATTGCCTGCAATGCGGGATTATATAGTTCCGTGTAAGTTTTGCTCGTCTGCTGAACGGCAGTGTAATGCTGTTTTTCTTTGATATTCATGTCATCAAGCTGTTTTTCATATCCAGAAACAGTATCAAACATTTTTTTTGTAAATTGATCAGCAGCGTCCGCACCATCTTTAAATGTCTGACCAACATCGCCTGGCAGCTTTGCTAACAGACTAAACAAGGTTCCCATAGCAGAGAAGATCGTTGAAAGCGCTAATGCAACGATTTCTTTTAATCGAATAAACGCTTTGACAGTAACATTGACGGCAGCCGGTAAGTTTTGACTAAGCCATTCAGCGATGGTAGCAAGCGCTGGGCCAAATTGTACAGCCAACGTATTCGCCACACCTAGAAAAGCACTCTTAAGACGCATCATAGCATCGTTTGCTTCTTCCATATCACGTGCTGCTGCTTGATCTAAGGTAAGACCCAATCGATCCGCTTCCTCACGCGCCGCACGAATAGCAGCAGATCCACCCTGCATAACAGGAATTAAATCTGCACCGGCTTTGCCAAAAACCTGCATAGCCAGACGCACTTTATCAGCAGGATTTTTTACTTGTTCCATTGCATCTGCTAATATTTCAAATTGTGCTTCTGGTTTTAATTTTTTTAAATCACTTGCAGATAATCCTAATTCTTTTAACGCATCTTTAGCTGGGCCAATACCCTGCGTGGCTAGCGATACATTTTTCTCCATCAATTGCCAGCCTTTAGTCAACGACTCAAAGGCAACATTGGATAACTCAGCCACGTGACGATACTGTGATAGCGCCTCAGTCGATGCACCTAATTTCTGCGATAATTTTGCTACTTCATCACCTGCACGAATAGCACTCACCACTAGGGCACCAAAACCAGCAACACCTGCTAAGGCTAATAATTGAGTTTTTAAACCACCTAAATAACTGGTAACACCACCGACGTTACTTTTTAATGACGCAAAAGCAGCCTTTGTCCTATCTTCAGCAGTAAGTATGACGGTTGCAGTTGCGGACATAATTATGGGCGCTTCTCTTGAGTGATTTTTAAATAGGCAAGCCAACCGATAAATTCCGACACTGGTATAGCGAGTATTTCACCGACGGTTTTATGCAAACGGTCAGCAAGTGCATATACGCAATAAAGATCAGTGTCGGCTAGGAGTTTTTTTCGGCTATCTCAGCATCAATATGCTCGTCTTTTTCTTTATCACTCATTTTCCTAATGATATCGCAGACGACTACAGGTGAAATCTGACGAAGCATTTCAGTTCTATCAACAGGTTTAAAAAGTGGCTTACCTTCTTGATCAAGACAACGTAGTATCAACATATCGACAAA
The DNA here is from genome assembly GCA_033762075.1 of Gammaproteobacteria bacterium. Taxonomy (GTDB): domain Bacteria; phylum Pseudomonadota; class Gammaproteobacteria; order DSM-16500; family DSM-16500; genus VFKI01. The sequence goes on along the minus strand of JANRLY010000040.1, from coordinate 37,904 downwards.
AGCTTCTACGGTTTGCTGTGTTCCTAATTCAATAAATTTGCTATAGATTTTCACAGGTAAAGCCGCAAGCGGTTTAAAATAAATTTTGACGGGTTGGTTGACCTCTCCCCACTCAGCTATTTCAATATAACGCAGTCCTTCACCGTTAATAACGTCTCTAAAATGCTGTTTAGCTTTTTCTAAAATATTTGTCATGACTTATCCTCTAGAGATCAACAGTTGATATGGTTAAAGCACCAGTTCCTTGGAAAACAATATTAGCTTCTACTAATCCGTTGTGAGCAGCACTTACATCAACGCCTGTTACCAAAGCGGTGCCAGTGAAATAGGTGCTCCCGTCTGCACTACCTTCAGGATAGAGATTTAATGTCACACTAGCTCCAATTGCGAGAGCGGCCTGACCAGTTGTGTCGGTTTCATCCCAAAAACACGTTAATGTACCGTGCCAAGATTTCAGGGTGGTTTTTTGTACTTTCCAATCATCTCCAATGACGCTAGCATCTACCACATCTGCTGCTTCATTGAGTGTCCACGTGCGGACTTCTGCAACGGTATTAGTCGATACTTTGACTACACCATCTTTACCTAAATGAGTTGCCATAAACTAAACTCCTTGAAAAATTAAAGTAAGGGAACATCGGGCGCATTGTCTGCAATGCGGTATAGCACCATACAACCCAAAGTAATCATGCCAATTGGCTGTTCACCGGTGCCGGATACCGTAATTTCAGGTACATCATCGATGCGGATATCTTTAGAAAGACCGCCCAATGTTCGGTCTGCTTTCAGTGCCTCAATGACCTCAAGGGCAATAGCATCTAAAACATCTTGCACTGTTTCAGTCGCTTTAGCGTACCCTCGAATCATCACTGGCATTTCATATGTCTGCGCTAAAACACCACTTTCCAACATCGTTGACCAATCACTTAGAACATTGTCTTTTTCAACTGCCACAGTAATAGCAGGAAGTTGTGCGCGTTCTAAGGGATAAATTTGCGTATCGAAGATACGGTCTTCAGTAGTAGTAAGCCCAGCTAAAGCAGTGACAATCGCTTGACGAATTTTGGTGCGCACGTGGGTCATTTGGTATAACCTCGGCGTTGCAACTCAAACCAGACTTCATGATCAAGATTAGGCTGCCAACGCGCATCAATGGCGGATTTAATTGCTTCCTGAATAGCCTGATTCACAAAGACCTTTTGTATGCTTGGCCCTTGTAATTCAATAATCGGCAAGCGCTTGGCATCTGGTTTTCTTTTAAAAACGCCGCGATGACCACTTCTCATGGTTGCAATGAAAGCGTGATCAATATGTTGTATCTGCCCATCCTGACCTTTGTAACTGACACCACTTTCATCCTGAGTTGCACGAGGATCAATTTTAATGACTGGTAAACGGCGTTTACTGCTTGCTTTTAAAATAGCGGTAAGATTATTGCGATTTGCCTTATCAATATCCAACACAGAACGCACATCTTGTTGCTTAATACCAATGTTGGCAGCAATCGATTTAGTAGCAGTGGACTTTGCGGATTGAATGGTTTTATTTAGGGCGCGCGCAATGGCGGGTGGAATAATATTAGCAGGAAAATCTGCTAACATTTTTTCTACATTTTTAACATCAATACGAACATTGACTTCCATTACTGCAACTCCAAAACAAGCACGGCAATGCCTGTACCATCGGGCTTTACAGCCACAATTTTATATTCGATGCTCTCAATCACTAATGAATCTGAGCGCATCACATCCTCGACATCCGAAAACGCACAGGTAAAAACAGGCTTTGAGGATTCAACGCCATTTACTTCTACATAAGCGCTGCCAAGAATGCCTTTAACAATGGTTGTTCCTCTAAAAACAGCAGCCACCGCAAAATCACTTGAGTTAAAAAATAATGATAAATCTTCAGCAAACACAGCTTACGTATCCTTATTTTTTGTTTCATTGAGTGGTTTTTTAACGGCTTTGTCTTGCTTAGTTTGTTGCAATTTTTCTGCTTGAAGCTCTCTGATTTTTTCAAGCGGCAAAAAAGCAGATAACAGCGTTTTATCAGGTGTTGCATCAAAACCCAATAACTCACCATTTTTAAATTGCACCGGTGAAATAACTTCATAAAAGCCATTTTCTTTATTTCTTAAGGCATGTTTACGCGGTATCACTTGCGCTTCACTTAAGTGAACAATCACACCGACTGGCAGTGTGATTGGCCCTTTGATAATTTCATATTGATTCATGGCAACACTCCTTTTTAAGCTAAGGTGACTAAACAAGCTTTTTGCCAGTAGCCGTAACCCACATTACGCCAGCAATCTACACCGTATAAATGCCGTTGATTTTTAAATTCTTCTTCAGAACCTTCAGCAATCGCATTTAATTGCACTGGTGTTTCTTCTTGGCGAATAAAAGGAGAGACAGAACCATCTGCACGAAATACCGCAAACTTATCTGTCCAAGTGAGGCGCGGATTCACTGCAAAATTCACTGAGAAGTTGCGCGTTGAAGCAAGATCATTGGTTTCTGCGCCGCTCAACACTGAATTATTAATGGCAGCATTCGCTACATCCATGAAAGCAGTAGGAACCATGATGAGAAAGTTTCTTGCATTTTCATTCATGGGTTCACCTTGGTCATCCTTAAATCCAAGGATTTGACGTACACCCTTTAAAATACAAGACTTCATTACTCTAGCGCTTGGCTCAGTTGTAGAACCTTGCTCATCGGCTGGAATAGGCAATCCAGAAATATCTACACTGAGAGAATTACTTTGCGTACCGCTATTCCCTTCCGAGTGATCAGTATCAAAGAAATATTGGCCGTCATAACAAACCGAGGTAGCGCCATTCAGGATAAGCGTTGAGAGTAAGCTTGCCCAATGTGCATTGGTACGTTCTGCTAACTCACGCACCCGAACCATAACCTGACCTGTTTTATCTCGACGCATTTCACTGATCAACACTTCAAGCGTTGCTTCAAAGTGCTTGTTAGCGATGGTGATACCATTTTCTCTGAATCCCTTTGCTTGACGACCACCAATCCACTCACGCATGACAGGGCTTTGGCCTAGCCATTTGTAAGTTTCACTTTCTTGGTTGCTGGAGAAAAGCATAGAGATTGGATTAATCCAATTTTGACCTGCGTCCTGTTCCAACTGACGATAAAATTCACCGATAATCGCACGACTACTTAAACCTATGGCTGACATAGTGTATTACTCCTCTAAATTACTTGGTTTGGCGGATTAATGCGTTAACTTGCGCAGCAAGTGAAGCGATGGCATTAGCTACTTCCGATTGACTATAAGTGCCTCCGATAACAGCAATCGTTGCAGAAGCTGTACCACCGGAATTATCGGTTAACTCAGTCAATGCACCTGCCACACCTTTGTTTGCATCAAATTCTACGATGCCAACACCGGATGACTCATAACGGTGTACGCGTCCAATAAATGAATTGGTACTTTGTGTTAACGTGAACGTATCATCATCTGATGCAAAAACCGGTTTACCTACATCGGTAATAGCCAGCCCGCTGATGCTAAGCTTTACTTTACCTTCAACGGCAACCCGTACTTTTTTATCACCTGCAGCGCCTGTATTGTTATCCGCAAGCTGTTCGCAGAACCCTAAAAATTTATCTCCTGCAGTCAATGGACGGGCGTATCCCGAACCATTTAAACCTACGGCTGCACCTTCATAAATAATATCGGTGGCAACCACAGGAAACGCATTAATTTGACCTAGCTCGTAATCACGCGGTGTATCTTTTGCTAACGTAGTCATGACATATTGTCCTCTAAAATGTGAATAGGATTTTTAGGCATAAAAAAACCCGCATGCGCGGGCTGCTTAAAAATATATTGGGTTATTCAGCAGCACGTCTTAACAATCGCACCTGACCATTGGATTGCGCTTTCATGTAAGCCATGAATGCCTCTTTGCTGCCGAATTCTGCACGCAGTTTTGCGTCTTTGCGCCACTGTGCTTCGTATTTTTCCTCAGCAGGCAATTCTTCATCATCAGGCACCACATCATTTTTATCAGCTTGATGGATACTTGGCATGGGCACGGCAGAAGGTGCATCCGCCTTTAGATTGGCGAGCATTTTAGTGCGCGATTCTTTTTCTGCTGCCAGCACTTTTATCGCAGCTTCTGCACCGGTTGTTTTGCCATCAAATTTCAGAGATTGAATCAGCGATTCATGCCCAGACATAAATTGATCTTCTACCGATTGGATGCGCTCACGTTCTCCTTTAGCACCTTCCATTTTTAACGTTTCTGCCATCGCAGGATAGCGTTGGATAAACGTATCCATTGTCATATCCTGCGCTTCACTTTTTAGCTGCTCAGTCATAACCCTTCCTCTTTTAAAAGCACCGGACAATCCGGCGATCACCTGCTCCAAAGAACCAATACGATCAGCAATACCCGCATCAACCGCATCAGCTCCCACCAATAAACCGCCTTGCCCAAAATCGGTCAAAACAGTATCCGTTGTCACACCGCGATTTCTCGCGACAGTTTGAAAAAATACTTTTGCAATGCTATCTACAACCGCTTGAATATCCGCACGACCTTCTTCTGTAGATAGATCAGGACGTTTACGCGGAGATAGACTGCTGACAATTTGAATTTCTTTTACTCCAGCTTTCGCTTTACGTTCTGTCTCATCATTTTGCACAGAGATCACGCCAATGCTGCCAACGCTCGCTGTCGCATCAATCACAATTTCATCCGCTGCTGAGGCCAGCCAATAAGCAGCACTCGCGCCCATGCCAGAGACATAAGCTGTAATCGGTTTTTTACCGCGTGCTGCATAAATCATGTCAGCTAATTCATTGACACCAGCCACCGTGCCACCAGGACTATCAACATTTAATACAATGGCTTTGACGTCAGGATTTTCCAATGCTTGTGTAAAATCCGTTGCAAGCACATCAATCGATGTCGCACCGGATACTTTAGAAAAAAGATTGGCGTAACGCATGACAGGGCCGGAGACTGGCAATATTGCCACGCCATCTCTAAACTCAGCGTGATACGTGTTTTCTAAGGTTCGTCCTAATTTTGCAGCGACTGCTTCAGGATCAGTTTCACGCGCTGCGATACTCAAAATAGTTGTGAGCATTTCAGGCAAAATAGCCCACGGCTGGGCAATGGCTAAATCAAAGGCTTTCATGGATTTTCTCCAGATGAATTTGTTTTGTCAGCTGAGGATGGAAACGAATTATTAGGATTATTTTGGAGAAGGAGACCTGCTTCTTCTCGCATTTTATGTTCTTTGACTGATTGCTGATGCGTCTTTTGCCAATCTTCACCTGTCAATGCTGCTGTTTCACGCGATAGCGTACTCACGCCTAAATCGACTCTTTCTTTTGCTGCCTGAATTTCCTTCAGTGGGTCAATCTGTCCTGGCGCTGGGCCAGTCCATTCTGTGCCGGTATAAGCGTTGCGAATAGCAGGATCGCCACCAATAAAGCCAGGCGCATTGATTCTGCCTGTGGCAATAGCCTCTGTTAGCCAAGCTTCATAGGCAACTTGGCAAAAATTCTGCGCTAACCATTCCCTTTTAGCAGTGAAAAACCGCCATGCTTCGAGTAATGCTGCACGTGCAGCAGAATAAGAAGCGGTGAAATGTTTAATCAATATCTCAAACGGTAATTCCAATGCCACGCCAATTTGTCTTAATACAGCTTGTACAAATGGATCGAATTGTGCATTGGGTCGACCAGGATTAGCGGTTGAAATATCCTCACCTTCTGCCAATCCAACAATGGCGCCACTTGCTAGCTTGTAGTCTGAGTCACCTTGGCTGCCACCGACTTCACTGATAGGCTGCATCGGCGCTAAATCGGTATCACCCTGTGGTGATTTAATAAAAACGGTAAAGTAACTGCTAATGACAGCAGCCATCACTTCTGCATCGGTATAATTGCCAAGCTGTTTCAATGACTCAATCACCGGCGCTAAATAAGGCACGCCACGTGTTTGACCAGGGCGAAGCATCTTGTAGAGATGAATGACATTCCGGCGTCCTGTGAGACCACCAAAGGCAGGCACCACCAACCACTCCAGATTTTTAACACTATAAATATTTCCTGGATGACCTTTTAAAATATGATATTCAATCGGTGCACCATATTGATCTTTGCGCACACCCCCGACCAACGTATCGCTATCAGCCATTTTATTTTGATTGCATACTCGATCTGCTTCTATAATTTGCAAACAAAGGGAGTAAGGATTATTTCCTCGAGTGATAAAGGGCATCAAGACAAAGCAATCGCCATTCTCTAGCGTAGAACGAAACACCAACTCTTGAATGCCTGCAAAATTAAGGGTTCTACCGGCATCACAATCGGCTGATTCCGCCCACAATCTAAATTCACGCTCAACATTGGATTCCCATTGATCGGCTTCTTCATCGCTCATGCCTAGGAAATCACGATCAATACGTGCTTGTAATTTTAAGCCTGTGCCAACAACATTGGTGCAAACTGTATTAATTGCACCGAGAGATAGTGGGTTGTTTCGCGCTAAATCGCGTGAACGTTTGCGTAACAACGGCAAGTCAAACATTAAATCCGTATCTGCATCGCCACCTGTTGGTAAATAATCTGCAAGCGAGCGCCGTGTGCGAGAGGCACCGTTATAACTGCCCGCTAATGCAAGCGTCATCCGTGCTTTATAGCGTTCTGCAGCCTTGATAGGCGCAACATATCGATACGCTTTATCAATCCAATTTTCCTGAACCTTCACCGGACGCTTAACCATTGCTAATCGTCACTCCACGTACATTAATACCACCGCGAGTTAAACGCTTCACTTGCGTATCCCAATATTTTATTTGCGACATAATTTCTCGCGCATTCGCACGGCTTAGAGATCGTGATCCACTTTCTGTTGAGATCGTATAAGATTGACCTTGCGCAACAGCAGCGCTGGCACTTAACCAAGCTGACAATTGTGCTTCTGCTTGTTCTAAAGTAATACCTGCCATTAGAGATGCACTCCTTGACTAATCATTCGGCGTTTAGGTTTGGAAATAACTTGTGACTGTCCCTCGATAGCATACTCACGTCCGGCTGTAATAATTTTTGCAGCCAAATAAGCCAACGCTTCTGCATCAAGGTAATGGTTATCTTTTTTCACTTGTACCCAGATAACTTTGCCGCTGGGTTTTACTGATCTTTGTTCTGCGACGATTTGTTTGCAGTAATCATCGCTAATATCATCCGGCAACCACCAGCCACCAGGCTGGTCATGTGGCCATTCCACACGAGAATGTACCCAGCTTTTCATTTGGTCAGTATTAAAATGCCAAAGCTGCAAACCGTTTGTAATTGTTTTACCACGCACGTTGACATCGATATCTGATTTTTTAAACGGTTTATCCAGCGTATCGTGACCCTTTGTAGCAAGCGCCGCATTTTTATGTAAGCGGCAAAATTGATAAACCTGTTGTGTTTGATAGCCGGAGTCAATGGCCACACGTGAAAGTAGATGCCCTTGCCATGAGGTAGAAATTAATTCGCTTAATTCCTGCCATACTTCTGGCTTATCCGTTTCACCCCAAAGCTCGCCATGCTCAATCAACCAGCTTTCATAGCGAGAACCCCAGCCACGTACCACATATACAAGGCGGTTTTTCTGTACGTCAACGCCTGCTGTGATAAGGTTCACACCTTGTGGTACATCACCTTGTTTGTAACCGCGCTTACGTTCTGCAACCACCGTCCACTCAGGTGCATCACCACCAATTTTAAATAACTCACCAAAATCAGTATTAATGACGCCTTGAATACGTTCTGACTCTCCACTACGGACTGCTGCTAAAAATTTCTTTGCTAAAAATCCAAACGTTTTCTTTGAACTAAAACTACAAATACCACTCACCCAGAAGGATGCCGTATCACTATTTATCGTATCCGCATTACCCAGTACCTCACCATCTTTTGTGACAGTTTGTCCTGGTGCCACATACGTCCCGCGTTTATTCATTTCTGCTTTGTGTTCATCGCTAATCAGCGAACCACAGCGTGGGCAGGCAAGATTTGCTTTTTGTCGTGCTTCATCCGGCGTTGATTTTTCCGGCCAAACTAAATGTTTAAATCGCGGAATAAAATATTCGCTGCAATGTGGGCAAGGCCACGCCCATTCATGACGGCTGCCTTCTTGCCACAATCGCCAAATGGGTGATGCAACGGTATCAGACACTGCCCAATGCTCTAAGTCGGTGACCGGATGAACAAACGTATCAACATTTCCAATGGTAGGCGTGCTGGTTCCAATCACACGCCCGTCAGGGTAGGTACTGGTGCGTGCTTCAGCTAACTCAAAAACATTACCTTCACCTTTAACATTGTCATCCATCCGATCAATCTCATCGACTAATACCAACACGGCACTGTCACTGGCTAATTCTGTAGGAGATCCCGCCCAGGCTAATCGTAACGATATACCTGCGATACGCTTATGCGTTTTTGTCGCCTTTTTTCCTTTCGCCATTTTTGCCCAAAGAGTAGGCACGCCCTTAATCATGTCCATGATCTTAGGTTCAATGACGTTATCGATATTATTTCGGGTCGGCCCAACATAAATAATCGGCGCAGGGTCATCATCTAAACGATGGCCAATGACATTCAAAAGGCCAGCCGTTTTACCCATCTGACTGCCCATCACCGCGATCACCCGTTTATTTTTGGGTTGAATACAGGCATGGACAATCGAAATCATGTAAGGGCTGCGCGCGCTTCTCCACGGGCCAGGTTCGGCACTCCCTGGTGGTAGATGCCTATTTTCATTCGCCCACTGATCCGGTGTCCTCGCTTTCGCTGCGTCGACTATCGATGCTGACAACTTCACCGCGTTCGACAGTCTCTGCAAATCGGCGGAGGAAATCGGCAGTGGCAATGCGGATGCGTCTGCATTCATCAAAGAGTCTGGCTTTAACTTCGGCTGGGTCATGGATACCTGCCAGTTCATTGGCTAATCGTCCAGGCAGAGCATCAACGCCTGAGCCGTAGAGTACCGCCACTTCATTAAGTACATCCTCCACCCATTCAAACGGGATAAGCTCACCACGTAATTTTTGTGTTTCACTTTCAGTTTTATCTGCCTGGGCTTTGATAAGGCGTTTGCGTTCTACCTTGATGTCGGCCTCGTCTTTATAAGCACCATCGTCACGGCCTAATGCACGTTCCTGCAAATACTTCACATAGTTGCGAACCGAGCCAATCAAGTCATATTTGCCACGCTCTGCTTTGGGAATAATCCCCTCTTTTGCCAATTGCTGTATTCGCCGCTCGGTCAAATTGAATAATTTAGCGATGGTCGATGCAGGATATAACGGTGATACAGCGGACATTCAAAGCCTCCAATCAGGCCAAAATATGTACAAATATAAAGCGATGAATGACTTTGCTTTAATATTTGCCAGAGCTAACATCATCATGACAAATAAAAAAGGGAGCGGTTTTGGCCGCTCCCTACGCGATGGAAAGGTGCTTCAACACCTAACCATTACTTTCACAACTACTACGGAGGTAGCAGCCATGACTAAGCAAGTATATCACCTCAAAATGACTTCAGAAGACCACTCAAACCTCATTTTTTTACACTATGTCGGCACCACAATGGCACGCGCCATTCAAGACGACAAAGCGACACCGGCACAGCGAAAAGCGCTGGCACGCGAGTGGATGCACTACTTGAGTAAGGTCGAACCTGCGTTGCATGATCAGCAACCAGAAATTACCAAGGCAGACATAGAATACTAAGCAGCCTTGCGCTGAGTAGCGATTTCATTAAAGGTACGCCCGTCATCTTGCAAGGTAGCCTGATGGCCAGTGAAATCCTGCCAGCGCTTAACGATCACATCACAATATTTTGGGTCGAGTTCCATAAGCCATGCACTACGTGCGGTTTTCTCGCAAGCAATCAGCGTGCTACCGGAACCACCAAATAAATCCAATACAATATCACCCGCTTTGCTGCTATTTTTTAATGCCATCTCAATCAATGCCACCGGCTTCATAGTCGGGTGAAGTCGATTAGCGTTGGGCTTATCTATTTGCCATAACGTGGATTGCGTTTTATCGCCATACCACGGGTCTGATTGACCTTTCTGATAGCAGTAGAAAATAGGCTCGTGCTGAAACTTGTAACGCCCGCGTCCCCAAGCAAAATGATTCTTTGCCCAGATGATTTGATTCCGCACGGTAAAACCATTTGCTTCTAGTGCATTTTGAAACTCACGTTGATAAATAGAACCGTGACACACATACATCGCAGCACCTTTTTTTACAGCGACAAGGTAGGATGCAAAAATATCCAACAAGAATTTTTTAAATTGATCATCATTCATATTATCGTGAGTGATTTTAAGTTTGTCATCGGTATAGCCTTCATAGTCCACATTGTATGGCGGATCGGTAAAGACCATATCGGCCAACTCACCGGCAGCTAATTTTTCTACGTTATCAATACGCGTGCTATCACCACAAAGAACACGGTGACGCCCTAATAACCACACATCACCTAACTGGCTAATTGGTTCTTCTGCAATTTCAGGACAATCATCTTCATCCTTCAATCCATTTTCGACAGCTTCTGCTAGCGCTTTTAAACCCTGGATTTCTTCAGGGTCAAAACCGGTATAGCGTAAGTCATAATCCAAATCGCCTAATTCACCTAACTCAATGGCGAGCGCTTCCTTATCCCACTCCGATTCCTCGTGGGTACGGTTATCGGCTAACCGGTAAGCTTTCACTTGTGCCGGTGTTAAATCGTCTGCCACCAATATGGGTACTTCATCCATACTGAGTTTTTTTGCTGCCAGCAATCTGGTGTGGCCTGCGATGACCACCATTTCGCTATCAACGACAATAGCCTGCTTCCAACCAAACTCTTTAAGGCTGGCCGCAACCTTGGCAACCGCATTCTCGTTTTTTCGAGGGTTGCGTGCATATGGGATAACCTTGTCTATAGCAATTTTACGTATTTTCATAGGGTTCCAAGCGAAACGAAATGATAAGTTGCCGAAATGAAATATTTTTAAATACTGCGCCTCGTTCGCCCGCAGTCGAGCGACATCGCTGACAGTACCTACGAATCATCATGTGTCTGATTATGTAAGGCTGCCGCTGGCGTATGCGATTGAAAGCCTAATGCTCTTGGATCAGTGTTCAACAACAATTTATCCTTACTGCGCGAGCCTGCAGACGACCCATGATAGTAAGCCATTGCTGCTACCCACACCGTTGTCATTGCGCTGATGATACTGACGATCAACTCTTTGTTATCAGTCGGCACGCCTTGAGTGAATAGGTAGTACAACGCCACGAACACACCCAGCGTCAGGAGGTAGGCAAGTGCTGCTGGCGTATAGTCACGTTGTCCTGCTTGAGCTAATGCAGCCTCCCGTTGTCGTGCACTACTACGATCTTGATGATCACTTTCTATTTCTAAATAAGCGTACTTCAATTCATTCTCAGCCATCACCATGTGTATGCGCTGTAGTTCTACTTCATTATTAGATTGTATTTCCAACAGCTTTATCTTAGCGTTAGGATCACCCTCAATACGGTTAATCAAATCACTGGTATCGTTAATGTTACCGCCAAATTTAGCAGCAATCACAGAACCAATCGCTGCACCTGCTGGCCCTGCTAGTACACCGCCCAAGAGCGGCGCTGATTTTACGATAAGACTACCTAATGCTTCCAAGCTCATGAGTAAGCCCTGTTTAACCAACCTTCAATATATTTTGGTTTGTTGAGTGAACGATAAAATCCTGCTGCCTCACTGCGATAAGCAGCCAGTAATGTATCTGCGTTTGCAGCGTTGATTGCTTCAAGCGATTTTGTACCGAGAATTCCATCCTCAAGTAGATGTAATCCACTTGCTGCGCGTATCGCACGCTGCAAACATTTATGGGAGGGCTTACTGCCCATGTTAACCGCTAAGTCAAATAGTTTAGTGCCAATAAGTTGATTAACAATTTTTTCATAGGGAAAGTTATCCCACCAATATTGACGATAGAGTTTGATTGCATCATCGCGCGTCATATTTTTTACATCAAATAAATCGACATCGCCATCATGATCAAGATCACCGTCTAAAAATCCATCGCTATTCAAATCACCAATACTTTTTAACCAACGCAGCGAGACACCGTAATTGGTCGCCCCACCTGCATCTTGAGGGTCATTCACGTACAACCCTTCATGACGCAGTACAGTGAGAATGGCGGTATCAAAATTACTCATGACTTTTTCCAATATAATTTACTGGTAAATTCATCGGCCACTTTTTGGTTGTCTACCATTACACCTATTGAGAAGAAAAATAATAAGGTCGCTAAAATAACAGGCCAGAATTTTAAAAGTGATTTTATAAATGCTGTGCGTTCCAAGTGAGTTATCATAAATTCTTCCAGTTTTTGTAGTCGATTATCAGCACGTGTCATTTTTTCAATAAAGGAATCCAGTTTTTCAATGAGAATGAGATGCTTTTCTGCAAGAATGCTTACGGTTACTTTTAATTCATTCAGATCATCGGACAGGTCAGCGATACGTTCATCATGATGCGTAAGTTGTGATTTTATTAATGTGGTTTCCGACATAATTTCACCGAATAATTTTAGGCATAAAAAAAGCCAGACCTATTACTAAGCCTGGCTTTACGGGACGCAAAAACAAAAAAACCTGCACTTGGCAGGTCTTTCACACAACTATCGCATGATAGAAATTTTATACCACTTTTGTAATTACAAAACAAGCCCTCGATAGTCTCAACTATTTCCAACGCAATTTTACCCGTTTGGCACTTAATCGGCCCGCTAACCACTGATGCCCCAAATCAACGTAATATTTAAACTGGTTATGGGAAATATGAAGCTTTTTAGCTTTCACACGTAAGGTGCCACATGAAAAATACTGACAACGTAAAGCCAATGCTATCTTTTCATTCTGGTGCGCCATTTCTCTGACCAAAGCTTCGATTTCCTCTGCTTCCTCATTTGAAGATAAAGTTTTAGCACCGGTCGTTTTCACAATGATACCTTCTGTCATCAGGCGATATTCTAGGGAGCAGGATGGATACCCTAAGCCAAATAAATTGCCACGACTGTACCATTCAGCCCATTGCTGCAAACGTTCTTCAACGTATTTCACAAAGGGTTCATTCATACTAAGCACCATACTCAAGTAATACTTCCAATTCGCGTTCCAATAACGCCATCTGCGTTTTAATATTTTTTAGCGTCCATTGCATACGATCCTCATCTTCCTGTGTGCGTTTATGATTCAGCGCACGCTGTACAGCACGATAAGTACAACCCGTACCGTTAAGCGTTATACGGCCTTCAGCAAAATCATGAAGCCGCTTGATACTTTCTTGGTAAGAGGCAATATCAAACTGAACCGCTTCAATGCGCTCCAGTGTTTTGATAGATTTTCCAATCAGTTTTTTACGATTAGTTTTCATCGCGGTACTCCGAGGGTAAATAAGTGTGAACGCTCCTGGTGACAGCCCACATACGCAGAGTAACGGGTGGTACTTCTGCCCAAGATTCATAGCCCAACTGTTGCTTCAAGCTTTCCCATGCCCATTGGGTGACAAATTCAATGCGTTTTTTATCAAACCACTCCTTCCCGCCAAGGGCGCTTTCGCCCTGAGCATGTTGCAGTGCATGATGGGTATGGCATAGTGGGATGGCGCAATAATCGGGCTTAATGGCAACACCGGCACCTTCCGCCACACGGCGCACGTGGGCGGCCTCTGTGGGCTTATGTTCCGAAGGTGCGGCCTGACAATAGGCGCATTTTTGCAGCCGAACCCAGGCCAAAAATTGGGCGTCTGTGCCAATCAGCAGCCAAACCTCGGGTGACCTGAAAAAAGCCGAAAGTCTCAAAGACTTAGCCGCATGCCGGTACGGTGCTATCGTTTCTTGCCGTAATTGGCTCTGGGTAGCCTCAAGACTGAGACGAGCGACAGCAATGCCTGTACCTGGTTCGCCAAAGAGGTGCATGGCGGTTTCACGGTAGGCAGGCTCTACGTCAATGTTTAGCCTGACCGTGCCATCTGCTAGGGTTTTAAGGGTTCTAGCAATAGCCGGTATAATGGCGATTTCTTGGGTTTCATCGGTGCTCATGCAGTGGGTTCCTTTTGATTGGATTGATTGGATATCAGCGCAGGAAGCTGCTTCACTAAATGCGCCAAAGGGACAGTGGGTTGGTGGTAAGGCAATGCTGCGTTACCGCCACCTTGGTATACCAACAGCGCTTTTTGTTGGTCGCCAATCAACACAGGTGGTTCGGCTTCATGACCCTGCGCGCTATTTTGGTGTTCGATCACACCGGTTAATTGCCTGGGATATGTTTCAGGTGGATGCAAAACATAAGCGGCGTAACGTTTCTCAAACTCATTGGCTTTAAAGGGCAATTCATCTTCGGTCACTTTGCAAAGCTGCATCCATCCACCCATATCCGAAATAACGGCATGAATAACCGGATCATCAAACACGAGTGAGCGATAGCAACCGATGCTGCCGATTGCCTTGACGACACGGCTCCAAGCTTGCAACCCTTGAGTGCGACTGCCGCCTTCAAGGTAACGCACCACATCAGCAGGCTTTGGCATGTATTGGCCACTGTCGGGATTATCGACATGCGCCTGCAACGCTTCTTTCACCGCAGGAAAATCAAATCGCTGCAACGCCCGCCAGTAAATTTCTACCAACGGCTCGTTGATGGGTTTTCCATACAGCGCGCCCAAACCCGTAAGCAAATTTAAAAAATTTGGCATGTCACTCGTCTGCATGAGGGTTCTCCGTTTCATCAAGTTTTTTGCGTAACCAGTTTTGTCCAGCAGTGATGTTGGCTTGCATCAGCTTGTCAGCCGGATGCGGTGGGCGTGGCGGGCTAGTGGCATTACGAATAAACCGATCAATCTGGTCTGCATCACGCAAGATGACATGCAAACCGTCATAGCGTTGGCCACGGTCGTTATCGCCGATGTTGTGTGGTGTGTAACTGCAGCCCGTGATGGCATCACAAATCTGGGCAACGGTGTAACCCATCTTCAGCGCAGTGCGAATTAACTTTTTGCGTTTCTCATCCAACACAGCATTGGGATGCTGCAGTGTAGTTTTCCAGTGATTGAAAACAGAAACGAGATTGTCGTGATCATCCACACGATGTCGCGGTGACGCGACAAAGTCTTTTTCTTCTGCTCCTGTTACTGTTTCTGTTATTGCTACTGCTTCTGTTACTGTTACTGCTACTGTTACTGATTGAGGTAAGTCTTCCTGAAGACTTTCGCAAGGCTTAAGAAAGACTTCCGGTAAGGCTTCCTGAAATGCAGTAGAAAGCTCATTTACAAAGGTTTTTACGTGTTGGATCAATTCATTTTTAAGACTACATTCCGGTAAATAATCGAGTGACTGCTCCCACGATTTCACCACGTTGGGTGACTCTGGTCGGTTATGCTTTAGGTAGTTGGGCAACCATATTAAACAAGCCTTTTCATCATGCCTTACCATGTCTTTCCTAAAGGCTTCCGCAAAGGCTTTTCGAAGCCTATCAATAGGCCAACCTAATTCACTTGCAAGTCCAGGAAGTGTTGCGCGCATGGCACCGATAGCAGTGAGATGCGGATGAATTAACAAAATTAAAAAAACCAGCTTGGCATCGTCAGATAAGCTATTAAATTTCTGGTCATTCAAAATGCATCGTTCAATTTTGCTATACCGTGCCATACGTTATTCCTCAGAATCTTTTGGTGGTTTAATGGTGTTAAGGCTTTTAGCCATCTCTTGCGTTAATACGATTCGCCGCATTTGGTGCAAGCGCGATACATAGTCGTATTCAGATAAATCATCTTTTTTTTGAAAATGTCTTTTTGCGGCATCATTCAATGGGAATACGCGGAATGCCCAGATTTCAGGCCAATAAAAAGTAAGTAGTAGCGGCAATTCTGCTTTTTCTGCTAATCGTTTTAATGCGCGATAACCCGTTTGTTGCAGATTTGGAAATCCAGCCTGAAAATGTTTATATTCAACTAACGCCACCGGTTCAGCGATGTGATATTCAATCAATAAAAAATCGATGTCAGTACACGGGCAATCAAATCCCCAAAGACGATGACGCAAACTGATCGTGTCATCACGCCAACCAGTTCTTT
This sequence comes from Gammaproteobacteria bacterium, assembly GCA_033762075.1. Lineage (GTDB taxonomy): Bacteria > Pseudomonadota > Gammaproteobacteria > DSM-16500 > DSM-16500 > VFKI01. The sequence goes on along the minus strand of JANRLY010000040.1, from coordinate 21,721 downwards.
CAAGGCGAGTGCCGTCACTAGACCATTTTTGCATGAAAAATCTCCAGGCTATTCGCTGTCCATTTCATCTATGTGCCTTCAGGTTCTCTAGCCATCTAGCATAAGGTGCAATCTCATAACGATTCACTGCACCATTGGTTAGGGTTTCTATCGCAATGGCGTATTCAAATGGAATGCGCCTGTCGCGGTTTAACCAGTTATTTACAATGCTGCGTTTCAAATTAAGAGCATTAGCCATCTTGCTTTGTGATCCAAAAAACCTGATGGCAGTCAATAGTACCTGCTCGTGATGCATGTCATTTCTCTTCCCTGCAATGCCATCAGTTATCCAATTCATAAGTCACTGGCATTCATGCTAACCAATTATTTGTCCACATTTGTGGACAAATAATTAGGTACAGTTAGGACATCGTAGGACAGCAAAGGAAGGAGAAAGGCATGTTTATGGTCGATCAAATAACACCGAAAGAAAGGCTGGCCCAGTTCGAGATAAAACGCGACTGGTTTTGGAGGATAGTTAAATTTTTAACCACTTTACAGGAGAATGGCAATGAGCTTAACAGCAAAGGATAATGGCGGTAGTTTTGTATTAGCACCCGAAGGACTGCATGTAGCACGGTGCTACGCACTGATTGATCTGGGTGAACAACTGAATAAAACCTACGGCAATCACTCTCCCAAAGTCTTAATCGGCTGGGAGTTCACCGACAAACTAATGGCAGATGGCAGACCCTTCATCCACATGCAAACGTACACCACCAGCCTCAGTGAAAAGTCTAATTTACGCGGCTTACTGGAAGCGTGGCGCGGCAAAGGATTTAGCGCCGATGAATTAAAGGGCTTCAAACTATCAACCATCCTGGGCGCTCCCTGCTATATCACCACCAAACATTCAGTCAATCAAAACACACAAAAGAAATGGTCAGATGTAATTAGCATTTGCCGGTTGCCCGCAGGTGTTCCATGTCCACCAGCAGTAAACCCACAAATTTATTTTGATTTAGATGAATATTCCGATGCCACTTATATGACTGTGCCAGAGGGTATTCGTAAGAAAATAAATTTAAGTGGTATAGCCAATACTCAACCGGCGCAGCCTGCAAGTCAGTCAATGCAATATCAACCACCGTTTGTTGCACCAGCAGCACAACCACAAGACATGGATGATTTGAGCCAAGACATACCTTTCTGATTACAAGGAGTAGTTTATGAAAGTTTTTATCGATATTGAAACCATACCAGGGCAACGTTTAGAGTTAAGAAAAGAAATTGCAGCACAGCTTTCTGATGTCCCGCCGTATGAAGATCCAAAGTGTCCGCGCAATATTAAAAAAGCAGAGACAATCCGTGATTGGCAAGAAAATACCTTTCCACAATTGCGTGAGGCAGCACAGCAAAAATATCAGGATGATTTAGTAAAACGTGAATCGGCGCTGGAAGATGCTTGGCGTAAAACAGCACTGCACGGTGAGCAAGGCGAAATTATTTGTATTGGCTGGGCCATAGAAGATAGCGAACCGTCGGTGTGCTTTCGTCATCAATATGAAAGTGAAGCGGTACTATTACAAACGTTTTTCAACGCAGCCTATGAGCAACTCAATAAACGTAATCCAAGCTGGGTCGGTCACAATGTGCAATTTGATTTACGTTTTCTTTTTCATCGCGCAGTGATTTTAAATGTAAAACCTCTCATAAACTTATATCAGGATAGCAAACCGTGGAGCGAGCTAGCGCAAGACACGATGGTTCTGTGGGCTGGTGTCAAAGAACGAATTAGCTTAGACCGCTTATGCAAAGTGCTTGGCATCCCTACCAAAGATGCAGATTTGCCGAATGGCGAGGTTATTGATGGGTCTAAAGTTTGGGATTTTGTGCAGCGTGGTGAAGTGGAAAAAGTAGCGACTTACTGCATGGGTGACGTTATCCGCTGCCGTGAAATTTATAAGCGCATTAACTTTGTAGATGCCATCGCGCCTAACCTTAAGGGAAGCGCAAAAATTGATCAGAAGTCCGATGTACCGCCATCAGAATTGACTGGCAATTCATCGCAACCAGAGCTATCAATGTCACCGCCGGAGCATGTATCGCCATGAAATGGATAAAACTTAGGAAATATTGCGAAATTTCAGGAGATACCTCTGACGCTGTCCATGCTAAACGAAAACGAGGAATTTGGCTGGACGGGCTCCAATGCAAGGTAGGCCCTGATGGGAACTTATGGGTCAATTTAATTGAGGTAGAAAAATGGGTGGAGAGCGGAAAACAAATGCTACAAAAACTCCATTTGGTATAGAGATTCGCAGATGGGACAAAGGTAGCACGATTCGCATCCATTTTAGCTATAAGGGTGTTGAATGCCGTGAAACTCTTAGCATTGAAGCAACACCCTCCAATATTAAATATGCGGAACGGTTACGCAGCGAAATTTTAAATGCGATTGAGCGCGGCAATTTCTCTTATGCTAATTATTTTCCTGATTCTAAAAAAGGACGGATGTTTGGGCATGTTGCTAGCAATATAACAGTAGGTGAATTACTACATAATTTTATAGAACAAGCCGAGCGCACCTTACAACCAAGCACTGTAGTGGGTTATAAAAAAATTTGCCAAGCACATTTATTTGAGGTATTTGGTAAAGTACCTCTTACTGAATTAACACCGGCTTTTATCCGCAAGTGGATCAGCAATTTAAATCTCACTGCTAAAACAGTACGTAATATTTTGACGCCGTTGCGTGCGGTATTAGACGAAGCAATTAATGATGATATCTTGCAACGAAATCCTCTAGATCGAGTCAAATTAGCAAAAGTACTTAATAAAAAAACAATCAAGAGTGACTATACGCCAGATCCTTTTGATATTAATGAAATCAGTGCTATTTTAAATCATGCTGAAGGTCAAGCAAGCCATCTTTTTAAATTTGCTTTTTTCACTGGATTGCGTCCCTCCGAATTAATCGCATTGGAATGGCGTGACATTGATTGGGTTAATGGTTTAGTACGCGTTAATCGCGCTGTGGTAGAAAAACAAGAGAAGTGCACAAAAACTGAAGCTGGAGAGCGTAATGTAATGTTGCTACCACCAGCCTTAGATGCATTACAAGCACAAAAATTTTATACTTTCTTGGAAGATAAGCGCATCTTTCATAATCCACGCACAAAAAAGCCGTGGGAAACTCACGCCCAAATTAGAAAAACTTGTTGGAAATACATTCTAAAAAAAGCCGGTGTACGCTACCGTAATCCTTATCAAACCCGCCACACTTATGCATCCATGATGCTTTCATCCGGTGAAAATATGCTCTGGTTAGCCAAGCAAATGGGACATCGCGACACAGAGATGGTCATAAAAACCTATGGGAAGTGGATACCAGACCCATCAAGTAAGGCTGGATATAAAACAGTCAACAATTGGGCTACTATATTACCATCTACTGCATTAGTAGCTGGTTAGCTTGACAAACGAGCGTCTTTAAGAATTCCAAACGCTTCCTTGATAACATACAAGCCAATTGCAAATCCCACCAATAAATCAGGAAAACGAGAATGTGTTAGAGCAACCAATATACCGGAAATAATTACGCCCAAATTAACAATAACATCTGCTCGAGTGAATATCCAAGTAGCGCGTAAATGAGCCTCAGCCTTACGAAATTGACTTAATAAACGGAGTACATTTGAATTTACCAGCAAAGAAATAGAAGCCACTATAATCATAGTAGTGCTTTCAGGCACACTACCTAACCACGTTCTCCTGATTACCTCGACCAACACTCCCACACCAAGTACTAATAACAAACTGCCACTAAGTGTAGCAGCAATACTTTTAAGCCGTAAACTACGACCAATTGCATATAATCCTATGGTGTAAGCAGATGCATCAGCAAGCATATCTAATGAATCAGCAATAAGACCTGTTGAATGAGCTAATATCCCTGCAATTAGCCCTACCACAAACATAGTTGCATTCAGAATTAATGCTATTTGCAAAATTTTTCTTTCATTATCTGTTGTAGCGGTTTGGTGGCAGCCACAGTTACTCATACCATTATCTCAATAAACTAAGTTAATGGAAGTATAGCGTAATCAATGTGTTAAAGCATAAAAAATACATTAATTACTTGAAATTCGCCCTTGATTCGCCCTTTAAAAAAGGCCGCTGGAAAAAAGCTAAATAAATCAGTATGATTCCCTGATTGGAACGCGGGTTCAATTCCCGCCGCCTCCACCAAATTCACTTCCAAAGACATCCAAAAACATCCAAAACCCCTTTAAAATAAGGGGTTTTTTGTTTATGCTTCTTCCCACAAAATCCAAGGAAAGCCCCCAACAGCCAGCCCCCAAGTGGGGCTTATATAGGGGCCCATAGCACCAAATAAATAATGAGGCCCCCATGGCGCTAACAGTGGTACAAGTGAAGGCAGCAAAACCCAAGGAAAAGCCCTACAAAATGGCGGATGAGCGTGGGTTATATTTGCTAGTAAATCCCAACGGCTCGAAACTTTGGAAGCTCAAATATCGATTCGCAGGGATAGAGAAGAAGTTATCCTTAGGGGCCTTCCCAACTGTCAGCCTAGCAGACGCAAGAGATGCGCGTGAGGAAGCCAGAAAGCAGCTCACCAACAACATAGACCCAGGCGTGCTGAAAAACTCTATCAAACGCTCTGCCAAAGCTGCAGCGGAAAATAGCTTCGAGGCAGTTTCCCGCGAATGGCATGCCAAATTCACCCCTAAATGGGGCAAGTCACATGGCGAGCGTATTCTAATCAGGCTCGAAAAGAATATCTTTCCATGGATAGGTAGACGTCCTATATCGGAAGTAACCGCACCAGAAATTTTATCCGCGTTAACTCGAATAGAAAAACGTGGCGCAATTGAAACAGCGCACAGAACACTACAAATATGCAGCCAAGTATTCCGCTACGCAGTCAGAACAGGACGCGCCGAACGTGACCCTTCAGCTGCTTTAAAAGGCGCGCTAGCACCAGCCAAAAAGAAGCATCACGCTAGCATTACTGACCCAGCAGAAGTTGGAAAGCTACTGCGAACAATTGAAAACTATGAAGGCCATTTCGTCACGAAGTGCGCACTACAGCTTGCCCCACTCTTTTTCGTGCGGCCAGGTGAACTGCGCCATGCAGAATGGGATGAGTTTGATTTTGCAAACGCAGAATGGCGAATCCCTGCAGAAAAGATGAAGATGCGTGAACAGCACCTCGTTCCGCTATCAACGCAAGCAATTGCCGTACTGCAAGAACTACACGCTTACACAGGCGACGGAAAATATGTATTCCCCAGTAGAACTAGCTCCAAAAAGCCCATGTCAGAAAACACCATTCTTGCTGCATTAAGACGCATGGACTATGAGAGCGACAAGATGACAGGCCATGGCTTTCGCTCAATGGCCTCTACGCTGCTCAATGAGCATGGCTGGAACCGCGATGCAATTGAACGACAGCTAGCCCATGCTGAACGCAACAATATTCGCGCAGCATATAACTACGCTGAATATCTACCTGAACGCAGGAAGATGATGCAGTGGTGGGCGGATTATTTGGATGGATTAGCATCTGATACTGGAAAAATCATTCAACTAAAAACTGGTTAATGGAAATTAAGAATGAAAGGAATTATCTCAGATAAGTTAATGGAAGTTGTCGTTGAAAATATACTTCACCCAACTGCATACGATGTGATGAATGGAAATGCAGGAAAAATTTCAATTAAAGAGTTTGCAAGCACATGCGCCGGCATACTACTAAAAAATCAAAAGTTTCCAAAAGAGTTGAAAACATGCCTGATCGAATTTCTACTCAAAATCGGCAGCGGCAAAAGCCCTGACGAAGCATTCAATTTTAAGAAAGGCTCAAAAAGAAAAGCTGACAATGGCCAAAATAGAATTATTACTTTTGCAGTAATTTTAGGGATAAAGAATAGAAGAATGAAAGTTAAAGATGCCATTTATGAAGCAGCAAACATGTATCACAAAACAACTGATACTGTATCGAAAATTTATTACCGTCACAAAAATGAAGTTATGTCTGCGATTAGAAAAGCCAAAAAACAACTAAATTAACGGAACAAAGCCCCCGACCTTTGTTCCAGTTACTACTGAATCTTTTATGTGTAAATTGGTGTTATTCCAATTAGACACATAGAGGTTCAAACATGCCCCAAAAAATATTACGACTTCCAAAAGTCTCTGAGATAACCGGCTTATCACGATCCACGATTTATCTGAAAGTATCCCAAAGACTATTTCCATCTCCAATTTTATTAGGCAAACGCTCAGTTGGGTGGATTGAATCTGAAATTAATAATTGGATTGATCAACAAATTAATTACTGCAGAATTTCAAAGAACGACGCATAAGGGATTTAACATGGATCAATTGAATAATGATGGAACACAAGTTGCAATCACAAATGAATTACAAACCTTTAATGAAGGCGAACAAATAACAGAAAGAGTAGCCGCAGAGCTGTCACATAAAGATGAATCATTCATTAGATACCGCCATGCTCATCATATTGAAACACGCACAATAAGTTGGTTATGGCCGGATAGAATCGCTCGCGGGAAGATATCAATAATTGCAGGCAACCCAGGACTAGGCAAATCACAAATAACTGCGAGTATGGCAGCAACAGTTTCAAAAGGAGGCAAATGGCCAGACGGCAGTGAGAGCATAGTTGGTCGAACATTATTATTAAGCGCAGAAGATAGTGTTGAAGATACAATAATCCCTCGCCTGATGGCAGCCGATACTGATTTGAGCCAAATCACATTCGCTGAAATTCTCGTAACTACAAACAATAAAGACAAAAATACAAAGTTCGATCAGATTGATATTTCTAAAAACTTGTTAGAGCTAGAAAAATTGATAAATGCATTAAAAGATGTCGTGCTTGTTATAATCGATCCAATTACTGCATACATGGCAAATACCAACGATAACAATAACGGCAGCATTAGAGCGTTACTGGCGCCATTGTCTGAATTAGCCGCAAGGTTAAATGTAGCGATAGTATGTGTATCACACAATAATAAGAACTCAGATCAACAAGCCATATTCAGAGTGATAGGTAGCATTGGCTTTGTTGCAGCTGCTCGAGCAGCATTCTTAGTAACCAAAGATAAAGATGACCCAAATACCATCCTTTTTCTTCCTATTAAAAACAACATTAGCCAGGACAAGACTGGACTTTCATTTCAGATTGAATCATGCACAGTTGAAAATGATATTAAAACATCACGCGTCAAATGGTCGGATAAACCCATCACAATTTCAGCAGATGAAGCCATCGGTGTAAAAACAAAATCAGATTCAGATGATGATTCGCCAATACATGAGGCAGAAATTTTTCTTAAGAAAATACTGACATTTGGCCCGCGATATTCCAAAGATATATTGGAACAAGCTGAAGCGGAAATGATATCAGAAAAAACCCTACGCAGAGCAAAGAAGAATCTCAAGATAATTGTTGGGCGGGAAGGATTTGGAAACGGCAGCAAGCCTTACTGGAAGCTACCGCGACAAGAGGCAACCTCTACCATAGATGCCCAATCAGACCATACTCAGCCAACAAATGCTGTGACCACCTATGGAGCAAATGGCCATCTACTAGATAGCTAGATTGTAATTTTCAACAAATATACAAGGACGCAGTATCATGACTTTTAAACCTGGCGAAAGCGGGAATCCCAACGGCAGGCCTTCCGGCAGCCAAAATAAGAGGACTCTGCTTATAAAACTCCTAGAGCCATATGCCGAGGAATTGATCACAAAACTTGTAGAACTTGCACGAGGTGGTGATGTTAATGCCCTGCGGCTCTGCATTGAACGACTTGTACCAAAAGCCACGCATGAATCTGTCAACTTGAGCTTTAATACAGCGGAAATTAACAACATTCAATACCTAATGGATTTTGGCAGAGAAATACTTGCTGCAGTAGCAAGTGGAGAAATTACACCAGAGGTTGCTAAAACATTATCAGGCGTTGCTGATACACACCGCAGACTAATCGAAAATGGAGAGTTAAGACTTAAGCTTGAGGAAATCGAACGAGCCATTAAACAACATAGATAGACGGCCAACTAGAAAAGCTACCATTGAGCAAGTATGCGGACACAAACGCATACACTACTGCCGTTTGATTCGCTCTCTATAGCCGAGAAAAAATATCACTCCAATTATTGTGCCGCTAACAGATAGCCAGCCAAGCAAAGTGCCACCATCAATTACAAACTGCGAATTGGCGACTTTTATTAGGGCTCGAACTATTCCGGCAAGGAACATATAGATGAAGTAGCTAAAGAAACTAATGATGAGAACCGCAGCAATACACTCCCTAATAATCTCAATTCTGCTGATTTTTTTGGGATCATTCGCAGTATCAATATTTGTGCATTTTTCATTCACAATCAAAGCCCGCAATCATTATATATCACTCGAGAGGAATGTATAGGATTCCTAAGTATCTAGCAACCTTAAAAACTTAGATTCTCTAAGTATATAGATTACATGCTTATGAGCGCCTAATGAGCAAATCGCCACTATGCAAACGATTACAGGAAGCCAGACTGGCTGCGGGCCTATCCCAGAAACAACTGGGGATAGTAGCTGGCATGGATCAGTTTTCTGCTAGCGCACGCATGAACCACTATGAAAAAGGTCGACACACCCCTGATTATTCCATGCTTGAACGTATCGCTAAAGTTCTTAAACTACCTGTTGCTTATTTTTATGCTGAATCAGATGACCTAGCTGAATGTATTAAGGTCTTTAGTCGGCTAAAAAAATCCGAACAACGTTTATTGCTTAATGAAATGACGCACTAGCCAAATAATGTTCGTGCTGATTATTATTTAACCACACCTCTGTTTTGCCGCAATATGACTTATAAAAATCAGTTTCTCTTCCCCTTGTTTTAGTTATACTTTGATCGTCCAATGATGCGTTTTTTTATATATTTTCTGGATAAAAGATTAATGTTATATTATCAATAAGTTAATAGATTTAAATGATGAGAGAAAATCACATATGCCATCACTTGGACGATTTTTGGAAATGATTGAAGCCATCTCACGTCGAGACTGGTCGGCCATAGAAAAGATTGGTAAAGCGGCCGCATCAGATGAGCGGGAAAAAAAACACTATCAGGCCGCTCATAAAATTAGCGAAGCACTAGAAGTGGCACTTTCCAGAACTGGGATTGAAGACTCTATAGGCACTGTTGCCTCTCCATTATCACCACTCGCTGGAGATATTCCATCGCTTCTTCACGAATTTAAAACAGACGATAAACCATCACCTATTTTGTCTCAGGAGGTATTAAACTCAGTTGATGAGCTAATAGGCGAATGGAGACATGAAGAAAGATTAAAAGCTAAAGGCATTTCCCCAAGACGAACAATTCTGTTACATGGATTACCTGGGTGCGGAAAATCTCATTTGGCGAGCCACATTGCTAAAACCTTAAATTTACGCTTATTTGTTATCCGCTTCGACAATCTCATTTCTTCTTATCTAGGCGAAACTGGAGCAAACATAAGAAAAGTTTTTGATTTTGTTATGAATAATAGGTGCGCATTATTCATAGATGAATTAGATGCCATTGCCAAACAACGTGATGATCGCAATGAGCTTGGCGAATTAAAGCGGGTAGTTATCACTTTACTCCAAAATCTGGATATATCCGCTGGAAAATCCATATTACTAGCAGGAACAAATCATGCACATATGTTAGATTCAGCAATATGGAGAAGATTTGAAATAATCCTTGAACTACTTCCACCAAAACGCAAAGAAAGAATTGCAATTTTCACCTTATATTTAGACGAAGAAATACCATCTAATATCCATGATGCATTAGCTCAGGCATCAGAAGGTTTAACTGGGTCAGATATTTTTCAAATATGTAACAATGCAAAAAGAAAAACATTAATCGATGACAGCAAGAGTATATTGACGCATTTATGCTTCTCCATTCTCGAGCACCTTGATCGATCAGCATCAAACCCATCTGAGAAAAAAACTGACGAGAGGAAAATCATAGCAACATTAACATTAAAATTGCTTAACGATAAATTATTTTCTTTTCAAGACTTAGAGTCCTTATGCGGCATCCCCAAATCAACACTACATCTTAAATATTCAAATTTAAATGGAATCAAAGAAAATGTCAGATGAGTCCAGACCACACTTAAAGCTTAAGGAGCACAAGCCGCTCGAAGATAGAACGTTTTCTGGCGGTGGCGGCGGCACCTATCAAAGAACCGAATACAAACAACATGCAAATAAAATATTTAAAGAAGCACAGATTTTAAGCCAATTTTTCGAAAAAAGCATGGATCATGAAACAACAAAAAAGCGCTACTTCCGAATTGAACTTCCAGAAGAAACCAACATTCTCGCATCATCGGAAGGAAAAAAAATTAGCGATGCCGTTTTAGGAAATTTAGTTGGAGCGCCTGCAAAAAATATTGGCCATTTCAGCACAATAGAAACCTCTTTCTCTGCGTTACTAGAGCAAATTAAAACTTATAACGATTCAGATACTAACGTGGGAAAATCAAAATTCGCCCCGATCGAAAATATTAGCTCAATACCCGCAAAAGAAAAAATCAGCGTAGAGCTTGAAAATCTAATCGAAAATAAAAAATACAGCGGGGAGATATTAATTACATTATTCTCAGATCTATCTCGAGAAGAACAAGAAGGAATAAAAAAATCCATAAATCTCTATTTGCTACATGAAGAAGGACAAATTATTGGGGAAGTTGATACCAGCCAAGGAAAACTATTACGCGTTAAGGCCAAACCAGAAAGCATCAGTGATCTTGCGAAGCAATTCATTTCCATCCAATCCATTGACCCAATTGAGGAGGTGATAATTGAATCATCGAGAAAAGGTGAAAAAATTGAAGACCAAGTCACTGTCATGTCAAATGAATCTAAAGCCAGCGTGTGTATTTTTGATTCTGGTGTAACAAAAAATTCTAGATTTTTAGAGGGCAGCATCATCGGCTATGAAGAACCTATTGGCCCTCCACACAACAATGACCACGGCACTTTTGTTGCCAGTCGAATTATCTATGGCAATTCATTAAGAGATGCAATATCAAAAGGACAGCTTAATCCTGACACTAAAGTACTAAGTGTTTGCATGATTTCTCATGATGACATTGGAAACCGGCGCCCAGCAAGAGGCGATGAATTTTTAAAAATTATTCGGGATACCGTTGAAAGATGGCACCAAAAAATTAAGGTTTACAATATTTCAATGAACCTAACTAATCCAAATGTACAAGAAGGAGCTATCGTAACTGACGATAGCGTTGGTGGTGTTGCCGCTGAAATTGACAGCTTAAGCCGAAAATATAATGTGCTTTTCATATTGACCACAGGCAACTATCCAGTAAACCTATCAAACACCCCAACGGAACCTTACCCTGATTATTTTCACAAAGACGACAACAGAATGTTACGACCAGGCGAAGCAATGTTAGCTCTAACTGTAGGCTCAATTGCTGACAGAGAAAACGAAGGAAGTATGGCTAAATCCAGTGCTCCTTCACCATTTACAAGAAAAGGACCTGGTTTTAATACATATAGAAAACCAGACGTAGTTGCTCAAGGCGGCAACTTTGCAAACAACTGGCGAGAATTTGACGAGCTATCTGTAGCAGGCATAGGTGGTAGCGGTGATCACTTATCTTATGGTAATGGAACAAGTTTTGCTGCACCTCTTATATCAAGGTTAGCAGCCAAAACCTTCGAATATATAGAAAATGCAACACCCGAACTTGTTAGGGCGCTTTTAATTCACTCTGCTAATCTCGCTGAATCAGAATCATTTGATTCAGAAATGGCACAAAAATTAATGGGTAATGGATTGCCTGATACAACCAAGTTACTCACCTCAGATCGATGGAATCAAAACTATATTTATCAAGGTGTCATTGGGTACCGAAAGATAATAAAAATTCCTTTCTATGTACCAAAAACCCTCATTGACAGAAAAGGTGGGGATATCATTCGCATTCGTTTCACATTAGCTTTTTCGCCAGAAACAAATCGAACCTTAAAAGCTGGTTATTGCAAATCTCATCTACGAACTCAATTGTCTAAGTTAAACAAAGACAACACATTAATTCCAATTAGCTCTGACGAAACCAATGAAGCTCTAAAAGATCGCTACTCTACTGTAATAAGATATGACAAAACCTTTAGCCGTGGCGTTGCGGCAGGAGATTGGGAAATTCTAATTGAACAACAATCACGATGGACTCTTTCAGAAACAGATACTCCATTTGCAGTCGTATTACAAATTTCCGACCCAAGGAATGATGCAGCCATCGACATTTACAGTGCTATTCAAGCTGAAGTTCCGAATAAATATGAAAATTTAGTTACGTTGAAAGAGCGATTGAAAATTTAATAAATTTACCAGTGCGCGGGTAACGGTAATTAAAAACAAGTTGTCACGATTGGAGTTAATTTATTATGAGATTTGCATTAGTTAATGGAAGTCGCCAAGAAGCACAAAAAGGCCTCGAAGGACTATGCCCAGGCTGCAGTCAACCAATGATTGCGAAGTGTGGGCCAGTTAAAGCCAAACACTGGGCCCATCGTGGAGAATGCACAAGTGATTCCTGGCTTAAGCCGGAATCTGATTGGCATCTTGCTTGGAAAGCTCATTTTCCTGATGACTGGCAAGAGATACGACATCTCTCCAGCAACGGCGTGCTTCATATTGCTGACGTGAAAACTGATCAAAATTACATCCTAGAGTTTCAGCATTCTTACCTTAACCCAGAAGAACGTAAAGAGCGTCAAGATTTTTACAAAAAATTGATATGGGTTGTACATGCCAAGAATAGTAAAAGAGCACAAGCTAAATTTCAGGAGCTATTAAATAAAAGTATTCAAGTGTTTGAGAAGCTTCCTTTGCTAAAATTAAGCGGCTATTTAGACGAATGTGCATTACTAAGAGACTGGGCTGGAAGTCCTGCGCCTATTTTATTTGATTTTGATGAGACAGCAACGCTTTGGTACCTGCTTCCCCATAGTTCAGTTAGCCATGCATATGTAGTAAAATTTTCGAAAGAATATTTTATAACACTACACCGCGATGGGGCAGAAAAAAGCAAAGAGTTAGACTTTTGGTTCAATGAATTAATCAAACTTATGCAGAGCTACAAAGGTAAGCAGGAAACTCAAAATCAATTTATGCCGAGAATTTCGTCTTATCGCTCAAGACAACAACCAAGAAGATTACGCTAGGACCTCGGTTCAATTCCTGCGCAAGGACGGTATTTTTTGGGGCCTATTTGGGGGCCTACAGAAAAACCACATTGAGATAATATATTTTATTCATATAGTTACGCTACGAATGTGAAAGACGCCGCCCCAATTCATAAAAAAGGGTTATCTGTTTTTCAGATAACCCTTTTTTATGAATTTATGTGGCATCGAATAGTAATCACCCGCGTAGCGGGTTCACAAATCGGCAGGATTGCCGATTTGGACGCACGATTTTTGTGCGCCCGAAGGGCAAGCGCCATGGATGGCGCGAGTCCATTCTCGCCGCCGATATTCTCTTACACATCAAGTGGGGTCATGCCTGGCTTCTTGACTTTTTAATACAACAAGCCAGGCATGACCCTACATTTTCAATAACTCATCAATCATCTCTTGTGGAATCTTAATATTTAAGTTTTTTATAACTCTCAAAAATGAATCCAATGGTTTTTAGAAATGGGGGTTGATGATGCGTGAGGTTACTCCAAAATGGCTCATCTTCATCCGATGATTTTTCAATCACCATAAAAAAACCTTGCAGTGGATTCTCCCACCCCATCGTGATGGAGATACTTTCATTCCCGAGGACGGTATCGTAACAATGCTGTGACATAAGTTTATTCTCCAATTAATCATTCTTTTTTAATATTTTTTTCCATATTGCATTAATCACTCCTGTTGCAGATGGCTGACTTTCTGGCCTTACCCATCTCCACACGCGACAAAAATAATTACTGGTTTTAAGTTTTTGCGAGGCTTCCATTGATCCATAATTATCGCTAGAATCTCGCAGTAAAATATTTTGATATGAATGCCAAAAACAATTACGCATATTTTATCCTTAAATATTCATTTGTTAATTTTAAGTTTACCTCTGCAACCTACCTTGGAGGTTTAATTTCAGGCGAATATATGCTAACATTGGTATATATTATTCATTAAGTACGCTATCAAACAGCACATATGAATAATTTAAACCTTTTAAATTTAAGTTGTCAAGCTGTTATTGAATAATATTATTGAAATATGGCTGGGAAGATCAATGAGCACACAAACTCTAGGTGACAATTTAAGATATCTTATCAAGCTTCATGACGGAGTTTCTATTCTTGAGCTAGCAAAGCGCACGAAGATACCTCAACCAACGTTACACCACATATTAAATGGGGAGACTAAAAAACCTAGAAAAAAGGCACTAGATGCACTCGCTAATTTTTTTTCAATATCAATTGATCAACTTATCGGGATTACCCCCTTACCCATCATTCCCAACGCCCTTAAAGAAAGTTTAAAAATTACTACCGTTCCAATTATTGAATGGGATATGCTAAAATACTGGCCTCAAGAAAATACAACATTGTCTAATTTTAATGAAATTATTTTAGATAAAAAAGTTGATCCGAATTCTTTTGCAATTATCATGGAAGATTCTAATATGGAACCGTTGTTTCCTGAGAAATCTCTGTTACTATTCAATCCAAGCAAAACGCCTAAAGATAGAGATTATGTGATTGTTCATTTTGCTCAAGATGATGCTGTAATATTTAATAGATTGTTTGTGGATAACTCAGGACATTACATAAAGCAAAATCAGGAAGATGGAAATGCACAACTTACAAAATTAAAACAAGGTAATGATAAAATAATTGCAACTTTATTTGAAGTAAGGTTACAGTTTTAAACATTTTTATTTCATCTTGGAAAAGCTGCATTGTTCATATAATGGCTGCCTTTTTTCACCCTCTAGGCTCAATATAAATGGATTGAAGTTTGTATTAATATCATAGTAATCAACGCGCTCAACTTTCTTAAGATATTTCACGAGCAACCAGGCTGGAAAAACCAGGATGAGAGCGGCACACATTTTCCATAGATAGCCACAAATCATCATCCAGGCTAGATCGCTATAAGACATCTTTCCTACATAATTTAATATATCAACAATAATAGTTAGAAGGGCTTGTCCAAGCCCTGCTGACACTATACTTCTTCCAATAAAGAATTTTCCCTGACAAGATATTTTCCACTTTGCAAGCAAATATACATTTACAAATTCACCTACCATCAAACCTATGAGTCCTGATATTACATATCTCGTCGTTGGATCAAAAACAATCTGGTAAGCTTCTGGATGGTTGAAATATTCCGGCGAAGAAAGATGAGAAACAGCGGTGACAATTAATGCAAAAATAGTTTCTGCGATCACCCCGGTCCAAATGAATAGTCTTGGATATGAATATCCATAAACCTCTCCAGCTATTTCACAAATACTAAAAGTAAATCCAAACACAAAAATACCACCCGGCACTAAAAGCTCACCAATTAATGTCAATTTACTTGCCAAGCAAACTGTAGCCAATAAAAACGTTAGATATAATCCCAACAAAAGAAATGGGTATTTATATGATGCTCGATGTGGCAAGACTCCGATGGTATTTGACATATTTTTCATCGCATTTATTGTTGATTTGATTTCAATTGAAAATCTTTGACGGTATCTCTTATTCCTGCCAAATACCCTATTCTGCTTGCATCAACTGGACTAAATTTTGCAAGCAATGTTTTATCTTTGGATATCTCTGATGGTGTTATTTTCATAATACTTTTGTCAGTTTTTGACTTGACCTCTAAAATATAATCATCAACCTCGTTTTGCAGTTGCTGCACTACGACTGAGTAATCAGGTTTCATTCGTTCTACTGTCGCCATGTATGTCAGCGTTCTTATAGTTTTTTTATCAAGACCTTCTAATAATGCATTGTCAGTAATAATATCACTTATATTTTTTTCAATCGTATGTCTGGACGAAAGCTTAATAACTGCCCTAATAAAACCGCTTTTTTTGCATTCGTAGATGTCTACTATTTTAATTTGTTCGTTAGACGTTGTATCTTTAATAAACTCCTTAATCATCAAACTAAGCCAGCTAACCAAATTAAATTTCACTGCCATTATTTATTCTCCAATTTGAAACTAACACCGTGTCAAACCAGCAACTACCCCAACACTTTCCCTTCCATCTAACAGCAAATCATCTGGGAATTGCTCTCTTCGATCAATATAAGATGACTCGATTACATTAAAATTATTTCTATTAAGTGCACTATCAATAACATCTTTAGTTATCCAGTGAACAAACTTGGGAAGAGATGGTGCTCGACCACTGCTTTCATAAAGAGCAGGGTCAGAAATTTCTCCTGGCCATTTAATATTTGCAGCAACCCGTTTTTCAAATTCTGGAATAAAATTTTTCCAATTTTTTAAATAAGGTGTTTCACAAATGATATAAACTTTACCCCCTGGCTTAAGAAGAGATTTTATGAGTGCAAACGATTGCTCTATCTTTTCTCCTGAGAAAAAATGCAATACACGACAAATTAAAATGGCATCAAATGATGATTTTGGTAATGCCGTTAGTTCATCAGGAAATGCGCCGGGAACTAGCACCAAATTTTTCTCATCTCCAGTCGCAGTGTTCTTTATTTCTTGAATATAACGATTTCTAATAACCGCAAGATTTTTTGCTTCGATATCATTGCAAAACATTTCCACACCATGCGCTAATACTTGCAGCGATGCGGCTCCAAACGCGGCACCAATCTCGAGCACACGACCGCCTTTTTTTGCAAGTGATTTTGCATGCTCAATATATTGCAAAGAATACGGATCACACGGCGTTGTAGTAAATCCACCTGATAAGTTGTATGTCTTCAGAAACTTCCCAGTTTCTTCTTGCTGTTCAGGCATGACAACATTATTCAGCGCATTATCATCAACAATGACATCATTCATTTTATCTTTTGTTGATTTGAGGTTACATTGGAGCCAAGGCATGTCGACGTTAGCATTACTTATGAAATAATCTTTTGTATTTTCGATTTGAGTCTCATAAGAAAGCAAAAACGCAACTGAAGGAACCCCGAAGTGTTTTTCCCAACGCTGCAGTCTGACAAAAAGTAGAACCTTTTTTAGTTCTGAATCAGATGGAATAAACTGATAAAAACCTTCAAAAAGAATAGTCATCCTTGTCATTTTAAGAATGTCTTCCGTTTCACTATCTTGAAATATAATTGATAAATCAGACAAGCATTGTTTAATGGCAGCCTGAGAAATTATTTCTTCTTCATTTCTTATACTAATTGCTGATTTAACTGCATTATAAAATGATTCCAAGCGCATAATTTTTCTTCTTTAAAATAGAGTTGCTAGAGCCTTGAGATTGTATAGATCACAAAATTACTTTTCAATAAAATTATTCGTTTTTCAGTTTGAACGGGCAAAGTTTTGATTAAATTTTGATCATTTATATATGAGCAACATCTACTCACCGATCGCTTCAGGGAAGAGCCTTTTTAATGCATATATATTGTGATTGTATCTATATTATCCTATTCTTCAACATTAAATATGACATAAGCTATAACGCATGAATAACCGCCCTAATATCTTAAATGACTCCTTTCCAATTTGCTGGGATGCACATGACTGCCCGCCATTTAAATTGGTGCAGATTTGTCTTTTCTGGATTGCTATAAAAATGCAGGCTCATTTCATTAAGTGGGGTCATGCCTGCCTTCTTGACTTTTTAATACAACAAGCCAGGCATGACCCTACATTTTCATTTTACATTTTTAAATACAACAAGCCAGGCATGACCCTACATTTTTAACCGGTTAGATGTCACTCAAACTCATATTTCATATTCTAGAATTTGAAATGCTTGAATTGTCCATTTTTGGCGTTTATAGTTTTTGTGCTATACTAAATAAAATTGTCCATATTTGGCTAACATGAAGGGGTCACTATGACCAAAAGATATTATAAAAATAGCTTTAAATTCAAAGTATTAACGCGAATTAATCGAATGAGGGGCAGTATTATCTTGCGCGATGATATCGAAGGCATGGGAAGCCCACGTCAGGTTAGCCGATGCTTTAAAGACCTTGTACAAATGGGGAAATTAGTTAAAATTGGCTACGGCATTTATGCCAAAGCCTATATATCAGAAAACCTCAACAAGCCCGTTATCCAAAGCGGGTTTAGCCAAGCCTGCAAAGAAGCTCTCACCAAAAAAGGTGTTAAATGGGAACCTGGTAGCGCAGAACAAGCTTATAACGCTGGCCTATCAACACAAATTCCTATCCGCACTATTGTCCAACTAAAAAGTCGTTATAGAGGTCATCTGTCATACGGTAATAGAAAATTAATTATGGAGAAAGGAACGAATGCTAAGTGATGTAACTAGACTTGTCATAGAAACAAGTGATTTTCTCAATATAGATGAAATGTTAGTAGAAAAAGATTATTACGTCACTCAAGTAATTCACTCTTTGTCAGATATTGAAAACGAATTTTTTCGGCTGATTTTTGCTGGAGGAACATGCTTGGCAAAAGCGCATAGAATTGTAAACCGCATGTCAGAAGATATCGATTTTAAAATTCAACCAAAGCTCACTTTAGAAAACTTTAGCAATACTAAAAAATTAAAAGAACTTAAAGCATTTAGAGAATTTGTGAGTAGCAAACTACAACACGCTGGTCTATCCTTTAACGCACCTATAGTACGGAATGAAGGAAAATATTCACGAATTGAAATCAGCTATCCTCGCGGCTTCTTTGGCGAACATACAAATCTGAGACCACACATTCTTTTAGAGTTAACTCAATCTGAAGTCAGATTACCAACCGAAAATATAACTGTCAAAACACTAATAGAAGAAACTTTTGATACAAAAAAATTGTTCTCCACTCTTTTTACAACTTGCATCTCTGTTGAAGAAACAGCTATTGAAAAATGGGTTAGTTTGACTCGCCGCATAATGGCAATTGAACGTGGCCGTGAAGACGATGATAAGACATTAATTCGTCACGTGTATGATCTTAATGCTATTAATGAAGCTAATAAAATAAACTCTAGCTTCACTGAATTTGCAAAGACTATTGTTGTCAGCGATGGCAAGCAATTTAAAAATCAGCATCCCGAATATGCTGCTGATCCTAGCGCTGAAATCAGGCAATCTTTAGCATTGTTAAAAGATAAACCGTTATGGAAAGAGCGGTACGAAGAATTTATTGAAGCAATGGTGTACGATAGCACTAATGCTCTCCCATATGATGAAGCAATTTCTGTATTGGAAGGCGTTAGCGCTAACGTCATTAACAATCTATAATCTGCCCGTAAAGATGATTAATGAGTCTAAGGATATGATTATGAATTTTTGCCATTGTTCCCGTAACACTTTTACCACTATTAATGGAACAGCATTATGTTTAAGTTGTCACACAGATTTCCAAAACGTCATTAACAACAATGTTAGCAGCGCATATCAGCTACATCTAGGAATAGACGTTGCAAGCAGAATGCTTAAAGCAAGCGTTGACTTGCAGCGTAATCAAAATGCTGAGCATCAGATAATAAATGAAAGGACCACAAAGGTGAATAATTATAATACGCATAACAATATAACAGTACAGGGCAATAATAGCGGTACCCTGCAAGCAGGAAAAACTCTGATTCAAAGTAACGATATTGGTATTGCTAATTTATCCAAATCAGGCAATGGCATTATAGGCTGGCTAGTAAAAATCATAGCTAGAGGACTACAAATTGCAAAATTTTGCCTGCGGTTAAAAGGACTTTTCAAAGGATAAATCCGAAAATGCTCAAATCTCCTAGAACCATTCCAGATTCTAGAATATGGAATGCTTAAATTATCCATATTTGGCGATACAATCCATTCGCAATTCGCGAATCACGAATGTAAAATGTTCGTTGTTCGCGAACAGCGAACAGTGTGGGACGCGGGTTCAATTGATTTTTCAGGACGGTTTTTTCTGGGGTATTATTTGGGGTATGTCGCAAAAATCAAATCATCGAATATACATTTAATCAATATATTAGAAAGAGAACTCCATTCCCGCCGCCCCGATACAAACTGTATATATCAAATAAAGAATTAATCAGTTTTTGCTTGCACAATCACTGCATTTTTCTGGCGCGTGGACTGTTTTCTGGGCTAGGGTCTGGATTATCAAGAAAAGCGTAGTTGAAATTTTTATCAGCACAATAAATACCCTTGATGATACCTCGCAGATGATGCGCTTTCCAACTTGACTGATGAGGATAATTTTCATCGTACGCCACTCTCAATTTTAAAAGATCATCGAAGTGATGGTTTCTGAGATCTTCAATATCAAGTCCAAGTTGTGGAGCATATTGCTGCATCACATTTCCCCAGTGAATCTTACAACTGCCTCCGTCTGGAATTGAAATTCCATTACATACAGAATAAAGTTGATCTAGCACTTCATCAATTCGACCTTCAATACTGTCACTTGGCCAATTACGAAGAAATGGTTTATTTTCTTTTGCAATCTCAATGGCATCTGGATCCATGGCAAAATCTATATTCAACAGGGAAGCATTAAATAGTGAGCAACAACTTTTATCTCTAATAGTTTGTTCAGCAACAATAAGGGGATACCGGACTGTGCGATTACCATCCCATCGATTACCTGCGGCGAAGGTTTGAATATACATGACAATATATTTCAAAGCCCTTCTTTCCTTGTGATCACGGAACCATTCGATATCACAACGAATATTTTTCGATTGCAAAAAATTGAGATAATAACATCCGTTTATTTTTTCAACCTTCCCATCAAAGCCAATTGATTTAAAGATTTCCATCTCATTGGTTGAAGGATGGGAACTACCGTAAGGAATTTTCATAGACATCAGCTCCATTTGCAACTGGAAAACGGCAAGTATACTGATGGCCTAATAAATCACAACAAAAATCTTCAAACACCGGAAAAAACAGTGCCAAGCATTCCCCCACAAGAATCTTCTTACCCCTGACCATGCTCTATTAATGATAATTCCTAGACAGACAAAACAAGCCGCCTTAACAAGGTGAAACTTGACTCTTCTTCTTTCCACCCCTTTGTATTAACATCGCGACAAGATCCTGTATAGGATTCTGATCGCATTTTAAAAGAAAGTACCTTTCAGTACATTAACTATTTCAAGGAGAGCAACATGACACAACAATCTCAACCGAAAGTTTTACCTAAGAAAAATTCGGAATATAGTGAACATTATTTTTTCAAACCATGTGACATCAAAGAGCATGACCATTACTCCTTACCTGGACGCGATATTCGTTATATTCAAACAAGAGATAAAATGAATAAAAAAACATGCACCATCCTTTAAACATTCACAGTGTAAGGTATCCCCTTAAAAGGAGACTTCTAACACTTCTTGACCCTTTCTGCGAGATACTTCAAGATGTAGCGCGAAAATAATTTAATTATAAATGGATACCCTATATGCTAACTCGCGCCCATCATTTTCCACTTCCTTTAATCGCAACAGCAACACGCATTTTATTTTCAAGTCGTACCTTTTCT
>JANRLY010000039.1:0-15221 GCA_033762075.1 Gammaproteobacteria bacterium | reverse complement strand
CAGGCACAGTGGATTTATCAACGATGACACAATCTTCAGTTAAATAATTGCCGATGGCTTTTGCGGCATTCAATACATAACGCATATCCGCAGAACCATCTTCATCGCCTGGCGTACCCACGGCGATAAAAATCACTTGTGGTTTTTCAGACAACTGCGTGAGATCCGTCGCAAAATGTAAACGATTTTCAGAAACAGAGGATGCTACCATCGCATCAAGACCTGGCTCATAAATAGGTAAAACGCCTTGCTTTAAACGCGAAATTTTATCGAGATCTACATCGATACATGTCACATGATTCCCGAGCTCAGCAAAACAGGCTCCTGTTACCAGGCCGACATAGCCTGCACCAATGACAGCAATATTCAAAGTGAGCGCTCCTCAATTCGTTGTATGGTGAATGTGATAAATGAGAATTTGATCATTGCGATGATTATGAAATGTTTTGACTGGCGATTCGGTGATTTGGGTCACAATCGCTGCGTCAGCTGCATCATGATTCACATGTAACATTAACCAATCATAATTTCGCCATTTGCCGTCTTGAATAAATTCAAGACCGCTCTTTAAATCATAATCAGTGTGATGACTGTAATACATTAACTGATAATCATTACTAAAAATTTTAACGTGATTCGGGACGTGTTGCGCAGCCCAATCGCCTGCAAGGCGAACATATTTTTTATTTGCACCAAATTGGCAAATACCGCCCATGGCTGTGTAGATGAGTAATAAAGCCAGCAAAAATAATAAACCGCGACGATTTTTCCAGCGGATCAATACATCATTGAGTGCAAAAGGCACCCAGATTGTTAAAGTCAGGGAGAGTGCAAGTAAATAACGTTTCGCGAGAAAAAGATTTTCTGCTAAAACCACGAAGGTAATCAACACATTGATTAACACATACGCCCAAATAACAATATGCTGCGATTTCTTCCATTGCGCTAATTTTTTAACCCAAGCGTACATAACAAGCGCGCTAAAGACTAATGTTAAATTCACAATCACACTAACAACATACCAACTGACCAACATCAAAAATAATATCAATTGTGCGTCACGTGCGGAGTAAACACTCAACACTTGCAATGCGAGCCTATCTGCGGTGGATTGGAAGGCATCAATGAATATCGGAAAACCATATATTAAATGGTCATGCAATTGTTGTAGCCGAGCTATTGCGTGGTGGTGTGGGTGCATCAACAGCCATATAAATAATGATATGCCCGCAATAATACTCAGTAAATTGATTTCAATGAAACGAGTGATACGCTGGAAAAATGATTCAGGTAAAACTAAAACCGTAAAAGGCACGAGCATTAAAAATACGAACCCCTCAACACGAAATAATCCCGCGATGATAAGAGACGCGCCTAAAGACAATGCAGTGAATATACGTTTTCGATTTTGCTCGAGAGAGATGTAACGCAGAAATAAATACATTGAGATCAAATAAAACGCCCAGAATCCATGGTCGCGAATAATGTCAGAACGAATCGCATTAAATTCGTGTGATATTAAAATGACTAAAACAGCTAGCCATTGAATGCGATGATCCGATGTTAATTGACGAACAATACCGATAAAAAATAAAACGGAAAGTAATGAAAAAAATCCGTCCAAGGTATTACCAATAACAAGAAAAGGCGCCCCGGTAAATTGAGCGATTTTTGCCATCACCATAGAAAAAAATGGTCCAGCCTCAGCGCAACCAAATTTTGAAATGTCTAGCCCGTGATAAATGGCTTCTGCCATTTGGAGATAACACATCCCATCTGGATTAATTACCCACGTACGTTGCACAGCGATGAGAGTTAATACAATACTGAAAAAACTTGCAACACCATAAAGCGCAACAGGTCGGCGCAAAAAATCACGCATGCACAAACTCCTGTAACGACGCGCGAAATTCATCGGCGAGTTCGGGATGTTTAAGTGCATAGGCAATGGTCGCTTCGAGATATCCGAGCTTGCTACCGCAATCGTAACGTTTACCTGAGAAACGAAAAGCATGCACAGGTTCAATAGAAAGCAATGCAGCGATCGCATCAGTCAGTTGAATTTCACCGCCAGTACCTTGCGCTGTTTTTTCAAGTAATTGAAAAATCCCTGGCGTTAAAATGTAGCGCCCAACAACACCCAACTGAGAAGGCGCATGTGCTGGCGCTGGTTTTTCGATGACGCCACGCATAGCCATTAATGTGTCATTTGCATTTTGCACGTCAACGATACCATAGCGGTTAGTTTCTGATTTCGGGATGGATTGAACTGCGACGACACTCGCATGAATTTGATTGTAAGCTTGTACCATTTGTTTTAAACAAGGCGTTTGGCCGCCGTCAATTAAATCATCGGCAAGCAAAACAGCGAAAGGTTCATTCATCACCAGTTGCTTAGCACATAAAACAGCGTGGCCTAATCCCTGCGGGGATTTTTGCCGAATATATGCGCACGAAACGCCATCAGGCAAAATATCGCGGACAATTTCTAAAAGGTCGGTTTTGCCGCGCTCAATCAAGGCTGACTCTAGCTCAAAATTAGAATCAAAGTGATCCTCAATGGCCCGCTTACTGCTACTGGTCACAAAGATCAATTCCGTGATTCCAGCCGCCACGGCTTCTTCAACGGCATATTGAATCAAGGGTTTATCGACAATCGGCAACATTTCCTTGGGATTTGCCTTGGTTGCCGGCAAAAAACGTGTCCCCAAGCCTGCCACAGGGAAAATCGCTTTGGTGATTTTCATAGGCTTTATGCGTCCCACTTGTTATGTACAAAAAACTTGCGGATGGTAACACAGGTCGGGGCCAGAGAATACCACTTAAGAGCCACAGCTACATCCGAGCCGCGCACCCTAGATAAAAGCATTCTGAGGCAAACTTCGCAAGCGTTAGGACGCTCCCTAATAGTCACAGCTCAGATTAGCAGTCACCTCATTGGCCGTGGCGCTGAATTCTCAGACTCTTCATCAATAATATGTTTCTAGATCCCGGCACTATTTACCGTGAAGAATCACCTGGGAGTTAAGAGTTTAAAAAAAAGATGCAAAACATAGGCCTATGGACTATACTTAAATAGTATGTATACATACTATAAAATTCATACTATAAAGAGGACGACATCATGAAAGCTAAAGTGGCAGAACGTGGCCAAGTCACGATTCCCCAAGCCCTTCGTAAAAAACTAGGCATTCGTCAAGGCGTCATTCTTGATTTCAAAATACACAACGGAAAACTCATCGCGACCAAGGCAGAGACGGATGATCCGGTCAGCCTCGTCTTTGGGTGCCTTAAAAAGCCTTTTCATACTGATCACTTAATCACTGAACTTCGAGGCTCTCGTGATCACACTGATTGATACCAACATTCTATTAGATATTTTTGGCGCAGACCCTAAGTTTGGTCACGCCTCAAGTAAAATGCTCCGCAAATGCCTAAAAGAAGGCGCAGTACACGCCTGTGAAATTGTATGGGCAGAAACAGCCACCGCCTTCCCCAATCCAATATTATTCAAGCAAAGCATGGACACCTTATCCATCGAGTTTTCCGCGATGTCAGAAGAATCTGCTCTATTAGCAGCAAAAGCATGGCACCACTATAGGTTAAATGGCGGCAAACGCGAACGAGTTATCGCAGATTTTCTCATTGGAGCGCACGCCAGCCTACAAGGCAAAAGATTGCTGACGCGCGACCGTGGCTTTTATCGAAAATATTTTAAATCTCTAAGCATACTCGACCCCTCTGCTTAGCAAACTTCTCAACTCAAAAATCAAATCCAACGCATCACGCGGTGAAAGATGATCAGGATTAAGTTGATTGAGACGAGAGACCACAGGATGCTCAGTGTGTTTGACAGGTTTCAAAATAGGACGATCTACATGCGCAACTGACTGTTGCTCAAGTGTGTGCAATTTTTCTTTTGCAGCTTCAATCACTTTTCGCGGCACACCCGCTAATTGCGCGACCTGAATACCATAACTTTGACTCGCTGGACCCTCTTTTACAGCATGCAGAAAAACAATATTGTCGCCCTGACTGCTCGCATCAAAATGAATATTTTTGATTGTGTTAATTTCTTGATCGAGTGTTGTTAATTCAAAGTAATGTGTCGCAAATAAAGTCAGCGCGCCAATATCACGCGCTAAATAATGCGCTGTCGCATAAGCAAGCGATAATCCATCAAAGGTACTGGTACCACGACCAATTTCATCCATAAGCACTAAACTTTTTTCTGTCGCGTGATGCAAAATGGCCGCGGTTTCAGTCATTTCAACCATAAAAGTTGAACGTCCACTGGCTAAATCATCTGCTGCGCCAATGCGAGTAAAAATACGATCGATAGGACCAATGCGTGTCGAATTCGCCGGCACAAAACTGCCGGTATGCGCCAATAAAACAATTAAAGCCACTTGACGCATGTAAGTTGATTTACCACCCATGTTCGGGCCCGTAATCATCAACATGCGTTGTTCAGCATTTAATAATGCATCATTCGGTACAAATGGTTTTGTCAAAACAGATTCAACAACCGGATGTCGACCGCCGCGAATTTCAATACCAATGTCATCGACTAATTCAGGACAAGATAATGCTAATGTATCTGCGCGCTCAGCAAAATTGACTAACACATCTAATGCCGCCAACCCTTCCGCAGAAGCTTGTAAAGGTGCTAACGATCGCAAAATACGCTCAAGCAAATTGTCATATAATAATTTTTCCCGCGCGAGTGCTTTTTCACGACTGCTTAACGCTTTTTCTTCAAAGACTTTTAATTCAGGACTGATAAAACGCTCTACATTTTTTAATGTTTGTCGACGAATATAATCTGGCGGTGCAAGCTCAGCTTGTAATCGACTTATTTCAATATAAAAACCATGCACACGATTGTAACCGACTTTTAAAGTTGACAATCCAGTACGCGCTTTTTCACGCGCTTCGAGTTCTAATAAAAACTCACCTGCATTTTCACTGAGCGCACGCAGCTCATCTAATTCTGCATCAAATCCTGCCGCAATCACACCACCATCGCGAATCACAACGGGTGGATTTTCAATAATCGCATTTTGTAAAAGCGTGAATTCATCTGGAAATTCATGAATCCATGTCGATAGTTTTTTTGCTAATGGTGATGAAAATATTTTTAATTGCTGTTGTAAAGTCGGTAAAATTTCGAGCGTACGTCGTAATCCCGTCAAATCACGTGGGCGTGCAGTTTTTAAAGCGACACGCGCCAGAATACGTTCGAGATCTTCCACCGGTTGTAATGTTTTTTGCAACATCATCCAATGTCGTTCATTTAAAAATTCTTTGACAGTGTGTTGACGTAAACGCAATGTCTCATGATGTCGCAGTGGTCGACTGATCCAACGTTTAAGCAGTCGACTTCCCATCGCTGTAATGGTTTTATCCCAAATGGAAATTAAAGTATTTTCAGTCCCTCCAGAAAAATTATTCAGTAATTCTAAATTTTTACGCGTTGCTGCATCTAAAATAACGCTATCCTCACGTCGCTCAACACGAATCGCACGCACGTGCGGCAAATGGGCACGCTGTGTTTCTTTTGCATAATGCAATAAAGCACCTGCCGCACATAATGCCAACGGCATATCCGCACAATCAAATCCACTTAAATCTTTGGTTTGCATTTGTTGCGTTAATAAACGCTCTGCGGTTTCGAAAATAAATTCAAACGGTGCACGCTTGCGAATCCCATTGCATGAAAAGGGTAAACGCATATCTTCAGAAATTAAAAGTTCTGCGGGTTGTAATCGTTCTAATTCACTTTGTAATGCTTCAACAGTCTCAACTTGTAATAATTGAAAACGTCCGCCCGCTATATCTAATGTGGCAATCCCAAAAGCATTCCCCTCTTGATAAATCGAGGCGAGTAAATTATCGCGATTACCTTCAAGAAATGCAGCGTCACTGACTGTGCCTGGCGTGAGAATGCGCACAACTTCGCGTTTCATGGGACCTGTTCCCGTGGCTTCGCCCATTTGTTCACACACTGCAATTGAAAATCCTTGGCGCAATAATCTTGCCATATAAGATTCTGCAGCATGATATGGGACGCCCGCCATTGGAATTGGTTGGCCCGCAGATTGACCACGCGCCGTTAAAGTAATGTCCAAAATCCGCGCGACATTTTTTGCATCTTGATAAAATAATTCGTAGAAATCTCCCATCCGATAAAATAATAATGTGTCAGGATATTCTGCTTTTGTGCGTAAATATTGCTGCATCATTGGTGTGTGTTTGAGTGTTTCCGTATCATGTGTCATAGTGTCGAGCCCAGTTATTTGTTTGCGGTTATTGTACAGAGAGCAATCCGCTGAATAAATGCGTTTCTTCCAGTGTTGTGTAGGCAAATAAAGCGCAGTGAGCGGGACGCGAGCGAGCCATTGCCGGAACAACAATGGAAGAAACTTGAGGAGTCACTTATGCTTGAGAAGCTCGCTGAAAAACTTGGACAACGACTCAAAGAATGCCACTTCAAATTAGTCACTGCAGAATCTTGCACTGGCGGCGGTTTAGCATACGCCATCACCGCAACTCCTGGTAGCTCTGATTGGTTTGAGCGTGGTTTTGTGACGTACAGTAATTCAGCAAAAATTGATTGCTTAAAAATTGATCCAGCCATTATTAATCAATACGGCGCTGTGAGCGAAGAAACGGCACGCGCCATGGCAGAAGGTGCATTAAAAAATAGCTATGGCAATATGAGCATCGCCATCACAGGTATCGCAGGCCCCGATGGCGGCACGCCCGAGAAACCCATTGGCACAGTCTGGTTTGCTTGGGCTTGCAAAATCCGCGGCACACGCACACAATTGAAACACTTCACGGGGTCTCGTCAGCAGATTCGCGAACAATCAATCCGCACAGCCCTTGAAAATCTATTCGCTTTTGTTGAAGAATAGCGTAACACAGCATTCGCTTAATGCTGTCTGTTCATGTAGGCAAGTAAAGCGCAGCGAGCAAGATGCGAGCGAGCCATTGCCAAAATGAACAGGATAAAATTAAGCGGATACTCTAACTTTCCGCGCAACTCCCTCTGATCAATAAAAGGAACGACCAATGGAAGAAAATAGAAAAAAGGCGCTTGACGCTGCGCTGAATCAAATTGAACGTCAATTCGGCAAAGGTTCTGTGATGCGCCTTGGGGATACTACAGACATACGCGACATTGATGTCGTTTCAACAGGTTCACTATCTCTTGATATTGCATTAGGGATTGGCGGGTTACCCCGGGGCCGCGTTGTCGAAATTTATGGTCCAGAATCTTCCGGCAAAACTACCCTGACTCTACAAGTCATTGCCTCTTGCCAAAAAAATGGCGGCACTGCTGCGTTTGTTGATGCTGAACATGCACTGGATCCCGCTTATGCTGGACGACTGGGGGTTAAAGTTGATGAATTATTGGTTTCACAACCCGACACAGGCGAGCAAGCTTTAGAAATTGCTGACATGCTTGTACGTTCAGGCGGTGTCGATGTGGTTGTAATCGATTCGGTTGCGGCACTCACACCCAAAGCTGAAATTGAAGGCGAAATGGGTGATCAACACATGGGATTACAAGCTCGTCTCATGTCACAAGCTTTACGCAAACTCACCGCCAACATTAAACGTTCCAACACATTAGTCATTTTCATCAACCAAATTCGCATGAAAATTGGCGTAATGTTCGGCAGCCCAGAAACCACGACGGGTGGCAATGCATTAAAGTTTTATGCTTCTGTGCGTTTAGATATTCGTCGCACCGGCAACATTAAAAATGGCGATGAAATTACTGGCAGTGAAACCCGCGTCAAAGTCGTTAAAAATAAGGTCGCACCACCCTTCCGCCAAGCTAATTTTGATATTCTTTATAATCAAGGTATTTCTCGCGAAGGCGAAATCATCGATCTCGGCGTGTTACACAATTTAGTCGATAAAGCTGGGGCTTGGTTTAGTTATCAAGGACAACGCATTGGTCAAGGTAAAGATAATGCACGCACTTTCCTCAAAGAGCATCCTGAAATTGCGGAACAAATCGAAAAAAGTTTGCGTGATAAATTGCTCGTTCCAAGCAATGCTTCTGCGCGCTCAGCTGAAAAAGAAACTGAAGCAGAACTGGAAGAGGCTGAAGCTTAATGTCTCAAGAGATTCAAAAAACAATCCGACGCGTCGCACTCGATTTGCTGGCGCGTCGCGAGCATGCTCCTAAAGAACTTTTGCAAAAATTACTGCGTCATGGTTTTCAACCTGACGATATACAACACGCGCTCGACCAACTCACCGATCAAAATTTACTTTCAAAAGATCGCTTCATTGAAAGTTATATTGCTGCTCGACGAAGAAAAGGTTTTGGACCACTCCACATCCAAGCTGAATTAAGTGAGCGTGGCATTGAAAGTTCAGAAATTGAAAACCATCTCACACTTAACGCCCCTGAATGGCTCAATGAAGTCAAAACAGTTTGGGCAAAACGTTTCAAAAATCAATTACCAAAAGATTTCAAAGAACGCGCAAAACACATGCGTTTTTTACAAAGTCGAGGATTTACATCAGAGCAAATTCAATTTGCAATTCGGAGTCAAGATGCTTAACAGTGCCAATGATATTCGCAGTCTCTTTATCAATTATTTTAAAAAAAATAAACACGAAGTTGTTGCAAGCAGCTCCCTCATTCCAGATAACGATCCCACTTTACTTTTTGTCAATGCGGGCATGGTGCAATTTAAATCTGTTTTTTTAGGCACCGAAAAACGTCCTTATCAGCGCGCTGTCAGTTCTCAACGTTGCGTACGCGCAGGCGGCAAACACAATGATCTCGAACGCGTCGGCTATACAGCACGTCACCATACTTTTTTTGAAATGTTAGGAAATTTTAGTTTCGGCGATTATTTTAAACGCGATGCGATTCAATATGCCTGGGATTTTTTAACCAATCAATTAAAACTACCGAAAGAAAAATTATGGGTTACCGTTTTTCAAGACGATGATGAAGCTGCAGATATTTGGTTAAAAGAAATCGGCGTGGATCCCGCACGCTTTAGTCGTTTAGGCGAAGATAGTAATTTTTGGGCAATGGGCGCAACAGGGCCTTGCGGGCCTTGCACTGAAATTTTTTACGATCACGGTGAAGAAATTTATGGTGGACCGCCCGGCACACCCGATGAAGATGGTGATCGTTATGTCGAAATTTGGAATCTCGTTTTCATGCAATATAATCGTGATGAAAGTGGAGAGCTTACACCACTTCCCAAACCTTCTGTCGATACTGGAATGGGATTAGAGCGCATCACTGCGGTCATGCAAGGTGTGCACAATAATTACGACACTGATTTATTTCAACCCTTGATTGCATTCACAGCTGAGTTAACTGAAACAAAAGATTTGACACACACGTCATTACGCGTGATTGCTGATCATATTCGTTCAGCAGCATTTTTAATTACCGATGGAGTGACACCTTCCAACGAAGGGCGTGGATATGTCTTGCGTCGCATTATTCGTCGCGCACTACGTCATGGTACAAAGTTAGGTTTACACGATCCATTTTTTTATAAATTAATTTCACCGCTCGTCGAAAAAATGGGAGCCGCATATCCTGAGTTAAAAAAAATTGCAGCAGAAGCACAAATCATTTTAAAACGCGAAGAAGAACAATTCAGTCTGACTTTAACGCAAGGTCTCAGAGTATTTGATCAAGCGATTCGCACACTCACTGAAAAAGTCATTCCAGGTGCGTTGATTTTTAAATTATATGACACCTATGGATTTCCTCCGGATTTAACCGCAGACATGGCGCGCGAACATCATTTAGAAATGGATGAAGCGGGTTTTGAAAAATGTATGTCAGAGCAACGCGAGCGTTCACGCGAAGCCAGCCAATTTGATTCGCAATTTATTACGCATCATGACAACACGCCCACTGAATTCACAGGCTACAAACATCATCTCATCGAAAAAATCACTGAGCACAGTCAAGTCATGGGATTATTTGCCGAAGGCAAGCCAGTTAATCAATTAAGCACGGGTCAACAAGGTGTCGTTATTTTAGATCGCACACCTTTTTATGCTGAATCTGGCGGACAGGTTGGTGATCAAGGCACATTATCACATCAAAATAATATTTTTCATGTCACTGATACACAAAAACAAGGACAAGCTTTTGTTCACTATGGTTACATGGAAAAAGGTTCGTTACAGTTACATGCGACAATCACAGCACAAGTTGACATGGCACGCCGCAGAGCAACAGTTTTGAATCACACCGCAACACATTTATTGCATCACACGTTACGCCGTGTTTTAGGTGAACACGTTTTACAAAAAGGTTCATTGGTCGCACCAGATCGTTTACGTTTTGATTTTTCACATGGCGCACCGCTCAGCGCACACGAAATTGAAATGATTGAGCGCGCTGTGAACGCAGATATTCGTGCAAATCATGATGCACATGTGCATACGACTACACCTGAAAAAGCAGTAGCTGAAGGTGCGCTCGCATTGTTCGGCGAAAAATATGGCGAGACAGTTCGCGTTGTCCGTTTTGGAGATTCCGTTGAATTATGCGGCGGCACACACGCGCATCACACCGGCGAAATTGGTTTATTCAAAATCATTTCTGAGTCAGGGGTTGCCGCAGGCATTCGCCGCATCGAAGCTGTGACCGGCGAAGGTGCTCTCGATTGGATTAAAAAATCATCTGAGGAAGCGCAACAAAAATTGCAACAATCCGAAGATAAATATCGTCAACTCGAAAAGCAATTCACGCAATTAAAACAAAAACTCAGCAGCAATGTTGGTCAAGATTTAGCAACACAAGCCCGCAATGTTGCAGGCGTGCAAGTATTAACTGCAGAAGTCAATGACATGGACAGCAAATCACTACGCGATACAGTCGATCAACTCAAAAATAAATTAGGTGAAGCTGTTATTGTACTTGCAACAGTTAAAGATAATCGCGCGAGTGTTGTTGCGGGTGTGACAAAAAATCTCACTGCAAAAATCAAAGCGGGTGATTTAGTCAAACATCTCGCTGAAATACTCGGCGGAAAAGGTGGAGGACGCCCTGATCTCGCAGAAGGTGGCGGCACTCAAGTAGAAAAATTGAAAGAAGCTTTAAGCTCTGTAGATGACTGGGTAACAAATTCTTTTTCGAAAAAATAATCAAACACTCTATAAAGAGAACTTGTACATATATATTTCTTCATAAATGTACAAGTTCTCTTTACAACGATATCGATTAAAAAAAATATATCTCTCTTAACTACTTCAATAATAATTTATTTTATGACTTTATCTCGAATAGCCGAGTTGCAGATTTTTATTTTTTAAAAATATACTAGTAATTATTAGTTATAAGAAACATTTCAGCGTTATGTCTAAGTAATGAGATTCCACGGAAGAGGATGATCAACATGAGACATGTACTGCGAAATTTTTTGAATGCTTTCTGCGTATTAATCTCATTATTTTTTATTTCGAATGCATACGCAGAAAATTGGCAACATCCTGGCGTACTTTTAAATCGTGCGCAGCTCGATTTTATTAAGCAAAAAGTCAGTGAAAAAGCGCAACCTTATTATCAACAATTTTTAAATGCACAAGCCAGTGCTTATGGCTCAAAAAACTATACTCCTAAAGGACCTTACACGGGCGGTGTCATTCAATGCGGACCCTATTCTAATCCAGATCTTGGTTGCAGCGCGGCGACATCTGATTCGGATGCAGCGTATTTACAAGCTGTACTGTGGTATATCACTGGCGATCAAACTTATGCGAATAATGCCATTAAAATTATGAATGCCTATAGTCGTAATCTAAAAGGATTTGCGGGACATACACCAGGCTATCCTTGCCCAGGCGCAAGCTCACAATGTACAAATGGCCCACTGCAAGCTGGATGGGATAGTGAAAAATGGCCGCGCGCAGCAGAAATTATTCGTTATGGAAATAATGGTAGCGCAGGTTGGGCACAAGCAGATATTACAGCGTTTTCTGCTATGTTAAAAAATATTTATCAACCGCTTATTTATAAAGGGTCAAGTGGAAATGGTAATTGGGAATTAACCATGATCGATGCCATGATGGGCATCGCTGTTTTTAATGAAGACTTACCATTGTTGCGTTATGCTCAGCAAATGTGGAAAGCGCGCATTCCTGCTTATTTTTATAATTACAATTTAGATAATCCACTTTATCCCGGAACACACGCACCCTTTCCCTCTGGAAAAACAGGTAATTGGAATGGACAAACTGTTTTTAAAACCCATACTTCAGGTGTATCGCAAGAAACGTGTCGAGATTTAGGTCACACTGCCTACGGCATTTCAGCAGCTATTAATGCTGCAGAAACCGATTACATTCAAGGCGGCACACTCACAGCAAATTTGTATACTGCAAGTGGTGCACAAGAACGCATTATTAACGCACTCAATGTTAATGCAGGTTTAGAGCTGTCCGGTTCGACTACTGCACCCAAAGATTTTTGCACGGATGTCGGTGGCAAAATTATTCCGGGAAAAAGTTCCACCTATGTCATGGCTTACAATCATTATCATAATCGTTTAAAAGATCCGAGAATGGCAGATCAATCGGGCACAACAGGTGTTGCAGGCACATCTAATACGTATCAATGGATACAAAAAGGTGTACTCACCAACAAACAATCTTCTGGTGCGCACATGACAGTCTTTGAATCACTGACACATTATGCGAATGCACCTACTGAAAATTCGATTATCATTACGGCAAATAATCAGACAATGGCACAAGGCAGTAGCATTCCGACATTAACTTATAGTATCAACCCAAGCACCACATTAACGACGAATCCAACTTGCACAACCACTGCTACATCGAGCAGCTCTAAAGGCACTTATCCCATTACATGTTCTGGTGCAGCAAAATCAGGATATACATTCACCTATGTGCCTGCCACGCTCACGATCACAGAGGTTGCGCCAACAACAGGAACACTTCAAGTAAGTGCCTCGAGTTCGTCTGATTCACGTTGCAGTAAAGTATCGGATACACTCTATGTTGATGGAAGTAGCAGCGGCACGAAATTTACAGTAGGCAATGGTGTCTCAACAACATTAAATACCGGCGATCACACACTGACATTAGCATCAGTTTCCTTGCCTCTGCCATCAGGAGACACTAGTTTAACAGGCACTTGCAAGAGCACTCTCAGCAGCACGCAAGTCACTATTCAGCAAAATGTCAAAACACCTGTCACTGCCACTTATGCATATCAAGATACCAGTGGCATGTCTTGCAAAATTACTTCTGCAAAAGTCACTATGCAATCCGATTGGGGTCAACCCACCTTAGTGAATCAATTTGTCATCGCTATTACAGTACAGGGAGTTTCTGCAAACGCTACTTCACTCAATGGAACCATTGTGATGAAAGATCCATTCGTACAAAATTTCTGGGGAAATTTCGGCATGATGTCTTCTTCGTATACGAATGCGACAGGAAAATTTACTGGCAGTATTTCGGGAAATACTTTTACACTTGAAGGATTCATTACAAATGCAACACCGTTATCGGTTGGCAGTAATCCACTTCAATCTATGACACTGAATGGAGTTACATGTCAGTAAGGATATATACATAACGTGACATGTTTTTTATTTAACACGTACCAAATCAAATCAGAAATTTGTCAATTTTCCTGGTTTTTGATGAGAGTCAAAGCGTATTCCTATGTGACTCTCCTTCGGAGTCGGAATCGGAATCAGAATCATCGCCAGAATCACTGGCGGATTTTCTTGTGACGTTGCTGCGTGGTGTAGTATCTGCGGATTTCAACTGGATAACGTTCGATTTTTTTTGGTTGTTTTCAGCTATACCGCCTTCATCAATATTTTCAGCCTTCAGAAAATGACTTATTTCATTTTTTTCGGCTACATGATGTTCGAATTCCTGCTCCAGTTTTTCTGCCATAGATAATGTTGAGAAATGATGATCCACAGAATGCACTCTATCATTTGACGGTGCAGATGATGCACGCAGTATATTGTCATGCTCAGGTGTTTGGGGATGTGATTCACGAGCATTTTCTGTCTGTCTAACATCAGGCTTTTCTGTGGGCTTTTTAAAGTGTTCTCTCCATTTTTGATATCCCGTATGCAACAGACGTGCGCTTGCCGAAATGCCAATAGCCAGACCACCTGCTACTGCAAGCGCAGGAATTGCCGCACCACCTGTCATGACAACCAGAGCAGCAGCACAAATCAATACAGCGCCAGCAAGAATAACTGTATTGGATGCAAGACGAATCGCCTGATTGTCACGTCGCTGTTTTAATTTCGCTAAGCTAGTGGTTTGTTCTTTTATTATTTGTGCATAGCATTGCTGAGGATTTTGACCAAACGCCCGCGGATTTTTTTCATATTCTTTTGTCAAATTTTTAATTGCATCTTTTTTTTCTTTTATCGCCATACGTGATTGATGCACTTCATAACTGTCTCTTGCGACCGTCACCGCATAGACGCCCAAAGCAGCTGATGCAAGCACAATCGGCATGGCGACTGCGGCGCCAATTGTTGCGAGCAAACCCACATGTGCAAGATACAGAGAACTAGTGATACCCAATCCACAGAAAACAGCGGCACCAAATAAACCTGTTGCAATTTTTGCTTTTCGTTGTGGCATATGAGGATCCTGCCAGGCACGATAGGCTTCATTTCCATGATTTAAACCTTTAACAAAGTCACCAACCACAGGAATAACAGTTACAACAGAAGTGGATGCCGCTGCCATTGAATCCACAGCTTCCGCAGAATGTGACTGCATCTTTGCGATTTCCTCTGATACATTTGAGATCTCCGAAGCAGTTTCAGTAACACTTTCACCTACTTCTGGAATAATTCCTGTTGTGCTCTTGCGACGAGAATTTCTCATGACTGCTTCCTCGTATATTTCCTATATAAAGTATAGGAGACAAAGAGATTTATGCTCGCTCATTAAATACTTTTTAAATCATTGAGTTACAGTGTTTCTTCAGCCATAATGCGCCTACTTTTGCCATCACATCGTTGGGAAATACTATGCTACGCTATTCGAACCTTAACCCTCCTCTATAGTGACCCCCGCAATTTAGACCACCCAAACTGAGAATTTTGAGAGATAATAGCCCTCCCATTGGAGGAAAGTATGTCTCGAAAGAAGTGGTCGCCTTCGGCTAAATTTGAAATTGCATTATTAGCGCTCAAAGGCGA
>JANRLY010000038.1:0-43207 GCA_033762075.1 Gammaproteobacteria bacterium | reverse complement strand
GTGCCCACACTTATTGCTTGTCTATTTGTTAAAGATCATCTGCCTTTCGGCTGCTCCAGCTCTTTTTTGCCAGAGACGCGCATTCTACAGCCATCAAATTTCCTGTCAACTCTATTTCGAAAAAAAGATGAAAAAAATTTTGAATGCGCAAAAAATTCTCGATTAACGCAGCTTACTGACTTCTTTTGAAACTAAATTCACTTTCGCAAAGCGTCGCTTGCCCACTTGCAGTACAAATGACTGCCCCACGTGACAAACCATTTCAGCTACACGCTCACCATCGATGCGCACCCCACCTTGTCGCAGCAAACGAATCGCTTCTGATGTGCTAGGAACTAACCCTGCCAACTTAATAACATTCGCTAACTGTAGACCTTCTGCTTCAATGGGCAGAGAAATTTCTGGCATCTCATCAGGCATCGCACCTTCACGAAAACGTGCAACAAAATCCTCTTTTGCTTTTTGTGCAGCAGAAATATCATGAAAACGCGCAACAATTTCTTCGCCTAATAAAAATTTGACGTCGCGCGGATTGAGTCCTTCTTGTACTTCGCGTTTCAATTTTTCAATTTCTTGAAGAGAACGGAAGCTGATCAACTCAAAATAAGTCCACATTGTTTCGTCTGACAATGACATCACTTTACCGAAAATTTCATTCGGTGCTTCATCAATTCCAATATAATTTCCGAGGGATTTTGACATTTTGCGTACGCCATCCAGACCCACTAGCAATGGCACTGTGATCACTGTTTGCATTTTTTGACCGTAATGGCGCTGCAATTCCCGTCCCATTAATAAATTAAATTTTTGATCTGTTCCACCTAATTCGATGTCGGCCTTCATGGCAACAGAATCGTAACCCTGAATCAACGGATATAAAAATTCATGAATCGCTATCGATTGCTCATTCTGATAACGCGTCTTAAAATCTTCGCGTTCGAGCATGCGCGCGACTGTGTAAGTTGAAGCCAGTTTAATCAAATCAACAGAAGAAAATGCATTCATCCATTCTGAATTAAATTGAATTTTAGTTTTTTCTGGATCCAATACTTTAAAAACTTGTTTGCGATAGGTTGCAGCATTTTCTGTGACTTGTTCGAAAGTTAACGGCGGACGCGTTTCATTTTTGCCAGAAGGATCACCAATCATACCCGTAAAATCGCCGATTAAAAAAATCACTTCATGACCTAGCGTTTGAAATTGCCGCATTTTATTGAGCAATACTGTATGACCTAAATGAAGATCAGGAGCTGTAGGATCGAATCCTGCTTTCACTTTTAACGGACGACCCGTAGAAAGTTTTTCGACGAGTTCATCTTCAAGAAGAATCTCTCCCGTGCCTCGGCGAATAAGTTCGAGAGATTCTTTAACTGACTTCTTCATACATATACCTCTTACACTTGACCATATTTTTTATTTTCCCCAATCCAACGACGAATTAATTCTTCCACCTGAGGCAGATGATCTGTCAACAGAGTTTGCGCAGTTGCTTGAACAGCTGGAAATAAATCACTGTCTCGCAATAAATCCGCAATCCGGAATGAAATATCACCTGTTTGCCGCGTACCTAAGACTTCCCCTGCGCCACGTAACTCAAGATCACGTTGCGCAATTTTAAAACCATCGGTTGTTTCTCTCATCACCGCTAAACGTTCTTTTGCTTGCATTGATAAAGGCGATTGATACACTAACACACAATAACTACTCGAAGCACCTCGACCCACCCGACCACGTAATTGATGCAGCTGAGCCAATCCCAATCGTTCGGCATTTTCGATAATCATTAAATTCGCAGCAGGCACATCAACGCCGACCTCAATGACTGTGGTTGCAACCAGAATATGGATTTCCCCTTTTCTGAAATTTAACATGACTTGTTCTTTTTCAGAGGTCTTCATGCGTCCATGTAATAAGGCAACTTTAAATTCCGGCAATGCGGTTACTAATTGTTGAAATGTATTTTCAGCTGCCTGACATTGCAAGATTTCAGATTCTTCGATGAGCGTACATACCCAATACGCTTGGGAACCTGTCGCACAAGCATTTTTTAAGTGCATTAAAATGTCTTGCCGTCTTTCACAGGGAACCACACGTGTCATCACAGGTTGACGCCCCGGTGGCAAAGCATCTATCACTGAATAATCAAAATCCGCGTACAAGCTCATCGCCAGCGTTCGTGGAATAGGCGTTGCTGTCATAATAAGTTGATGGGGAAACACATCGCCCTGAATACCTTTCTCGCGCAACAAAGCGCGTTGCTCCACACCAAAACGATGTTGTTCATCAATCACCAACAAGACTAAATGCGAAAATGCAACATCCGCTTGAAAAATAGCATGCGTTCCAATCACAAGTTGCACGTTACCAGCTGCAATATTTTGTAA
Source organism: Gammaproteobacteria bacterium (assembly GCA_033762075.1). Taxonomy (GTDB): domain Bacteria; phylum Pseudomonadota; class Gammaproteobacteria; order DSM-16500; family DSM-16500; genus VFKI01. Next base: position 40,823 of record JANRLY010000038.1, on the reverse strand, counting down.
CGCTTCACGCCGAACAGATACTTTCATTTGTCCAGACAATAAAACCACTTGAATGCCTAGCGATTGAAACCAGTGATTGAAATTTTGAAAATGTTGTTCTGCTAACAATTCTGTGGGCGCAAGAATAGCAACCTGCCCCCCATTTTCGATGGCTTGCAAAACAGCGAGTGCTGCAACAATTGTTTTTCCAGAACCTACATCCCCTTGCAATAATCGCAACATAGGTTGATTCAGCGATAAATCTTGGCTAATTTCGGCAACCACTTTTTTTTGCGCTTCGGTTAATTGAAACGGTAATTGATGAATCAATTGCGTACGCAAACTGCCAATCGCCGGCAAAGGATGTGCTTTTTGTTGTTTGAACGTTTTTTTAATTTGTAACAATGCTAAACGATGCGCGAGTAATTCTTCAAAGACCAGTCTTTTTTGTGCCGCATGCTGCCGTTGGTTGAGTAAATCCATCGGTACTTTTGCATCTGGTCGATGAATAAAATGCAAGACTTCTTGCAGAGGTAAAAAATTCATTTTTTCTAAAATATTTTTCGGCAATAATTCTCGAAGAATAAGACCTTTCTCAAAAAAAGTAAGCGCCTGCCGAATCAACTTCCGAAATGTCATTTGACTCAACCCTTCTGTCACAGGATAAATCGGTGTCAAATAAGGATCGACAGGAAACGAAGCATTCTCATCAATGATTTGATATTCTGGATGAATACACTCTAAACCTTGCACCCCTAAACGTATTTCGCCATAACAACGCATACGCGCGCCCACATGAAATAGACGACGTTGCTGCGGCGTAAGATGAAAAAATCGTATCGAGAGCATTCCACTTTCATCTCTCACTTGCAAAAGTAAACGCGTACGACCTTTTGTTGGAAAAAGAATTTTATCGATGGTGACATCGAGCACTGCACTCTGCCCAATACTCACCTGGGTAATTAATTGAACATGCGTGCGATCTTCGTAACGCAATGGTAAATGAAATAATAAATCTTCGACGTAAACAATTCCTAAACGCGCAAGACGTTCTGCGGTGCGCTCACCCACACCCGACAATTGTCGACATGAAATCGGTTGCATGCGTGATGTTGAATGAATTTGTGTTGTTTGCATTTAGGTTCTCAGTTCGCGAAATCATTTTTATTTATTTACAATCATGAATTTAAAATAAAAAAATCGCAACATCTCTTTCAATCATTGACAAAGAAAATCAAGATCAGTAGAGTGCCTGCTTCACTTGCCGAGGTGGTGAAACTGGTAGACACGCAAGTTTCAGGTACTTGTGGGGGAAACCCTGTGGAGGTTCGAGTCCTCTCCTCGGCACGTAATTCGCACCACCCTCCGGCCTGGCATTTCACGCGATGTATTTTCTCTGCCAAAAATGGAAAACCTTTTATCGAAGCAACGAAGGCCCGTTTCCAGATAGCGTAATCGTAGCCAAAAAAATAAAATTGATCTGAAAAAAATCGCGCCCGCACACGGGCCGTTACTCTAATTCAAATAGTCTTTCTACCTTTCCATTTTTAGCAGAGAAAACACATCGCGTGAAAACTAAATGAAACTAAAAAACCTCACTATCACACGATGGAATTAAATCTTTAAACGGATGTCTTAAAATAATCGTTTCGTTACGATCAGGGCCTGTTGAAATAATATCGATTGGAATACCTGCCATTTCTTCGATGCGCAATAAATATTGCTGTGCATTAGCAGGAAGATCGGAAAAAGTTGTGACACCGAGTGTCGATTCAGACCAGCCTGGAAACTCTTCGTAAATGGGTTCAGCGTGCGCAAGCACATCTGCATCTGCAGGCACTTCAGTGAATGTTGTGCCTTGATATCGATATGCTGTGCAAACGCGTATCGTTGGCAAATGATCTAACACATCTAATTTTGTGACGCATAATGCAGAAAGACTATTTAACTCGACTGAGCGACGCAACATGACCATATCAAGCCAACCACAACGTCTTGGACGCCCAGTCACAGACCCAAATTCATGACCACGTTCTGCAATTTGTTTGCCTATTTCGTCATGTAATTCTGGCGGAAAAGGCCCTGCACCGACACGTGTGGTATACGCTTTCACAACGCCAAGCACATAATCAATATGACGCAAACCAAATCCCGTTCCAGAACTTGCGGCACCTGCAACGGTATTTGATGAAGTGACAAAAGGATAAGTGCCATGATCAATATCCAGCAACGTCCCTTGCGCACCTTCAAAAACAATATGCTGTCCTTCGATGCGCGCTTGCTTTAACAAATCAGTAACATCTGCACACATGGGTCGTAATTTTGGCGCAAGAGAAAGTAATGTGTCTGCAATTTCACTTCGGTCGATCGGCGCAACGCGATAATATTTTTCTAAAATAAAATTATGATAATCGAGCAATGTGTCGAGCTTCGTTAAAAATATTTTTTCATCGAATAAATCACTGAAGCGGATTGCACGACGCGCAACTTTATCTTCGTAAGCAGGGCCAATGCCGCGCCCAGTTGTCCCAATTTTATCAGCGCCTTTTGCTTGCTCTCTTGCTTGATCTAATGCGACATGGCTTGCCAAAATCAACGGGCACAATGCACTGATGCGTAATCGCTCTGTGACTGGCACGCCTTTTTGTTCGAGCTCAGTAATTTCTTGCATGAGTGCCGTTGGTGAAACCACAACGCCATTACCAATTAAGCACATGACGTGCGAATGTAAAATCCCTGAAGGAATCAAACGTAAAATTGTTTTTTTGCCATTAATCACCAGCGTATGTCCGGCGTTATGGCCACCTTGAAAACGCGCAACTACGTTGGCTTGCTCCATCAATAAATCAACAATTTTACCTTTTCCTTCATCGCCCCACTGAGCGCCTAAAATGATAATGTGTTTTCCCATGACAACCTCAATGAATTAATTATTATTTCTGCGAAGTGCTTGACGTTCCACGAAAATATTTAAAAAATTGTCCGTCAGGTTTGATGACAAGCAAATCATTTTTACTTGAAAAACTTTCACGGTACGCTTCAAGACTCCGGTAAAAATCATAAAAATTGCGGTTTGCGTTATAAGCAGCGGCATACATTTGCGCCGCTGTTTGATCGCCTTCTGCACGCAGTGCTGCACCATCCGCTGATGCTTTTGCTTTAATGACCGTCACTTGTTGATCTGCTAACGCACGAATTTCTTCGGACTTTTCGATACCTTGTGCACGTTTTGATTCAGCAAATTGTCGACGCTCAGACGCCATGCGCGTAAACACCGAGTCTAAAACAGCTTCTGGTAAGGTAATTTGTTGAATGCGGACATCAACCACACGAACACCTAGGTCTTTGCCGATATCTTGTGCTTGTGTTTGAATAACCGACATCATGGCTGCACGATCCATAGCAATTGCTTGATCACTGGTACGCTTGCCAAATTCAGAACGCACAAGATCATTCAAGCGCTGTTCTAAAAGATCTGATGCCCGAATAAGATCGCCCCCAGTACTCGTATAAAATTTCGCGAGATTCACAATTCGCCATTTAGCAAAATACTCTACGTCAAGATACGTTTGCTCTTTCGTAACAACAGTCAATGGCTGTTGAGGCGATGTAGAAAGTTGATGCATACGCAAATTAAAAATGTGGACAGTATCAATCACGGGTAACTTGAAATGTAATCCCGGTTTCAAAACATCCGGCTGGTTATCTTGAACGACAAGTTTTCCAAGTCTGAGAACTAATGCGCATTCTCCTTCATTTACAACGAAAGCGCTGAAAAAAACAACGACGAGAAAAAAAACAACAATAAACCCGGCAAACAATCTTGGGAGATAATTCATTTCTGATCTCCTGTCACTGCACTTTCTGTTTGTAATTTTGCACGCGCGAAAGAAGGTAGACGATCCAACGGCAAATACATCATATTACCCGCATTTGTATCGACTAACACTTTACTGGTTTTCTGCAAAATGGATTGGATTGTCTCAAGGTACATACGCTCACTCGTGACTTCTGGTGCCGTTGCATAGACATGTTGTAACGCTTGATATCTTGCCACATCACCTTGCGCTTTCAACACAATAAATTGCTTATAACCATTCGCATCTGCAAGTATGCGCGCGGCTGTACCCTGTGCAAGCGGAATAATACCGCTTGCATACGCTTCAGCTTTATTAATAGATGTTTTTCGATCTTGCTCAGCGCGATTGACATCATTAAATGCATCACGCACTTTTTCATTGTCTGGCGCTTGCGCTCTTTTTAAAGTGACCGTAGTTACTTCAAGTCCTACATTATAATTGGATAAAGTTTGTCGAATACGTGTTAAAACACCTGAAGCCAAGAGTTCACGCCCTGTAGTCAAAACGTCATCGAGCTTCATCGTGCCCACGACTTCAGAAAGTGCACTCGATGCTACTTGTTTAATCGTATCGTTGGGATTCATTAAATTAAAAAGATAGGCGCGCGGATCACTAATGCGATACATCACATTTAATTCAACATTCACGAGATTTTTAGATTGGTCAGATGCAATATCTTTTACATTCAGCGTCGCTGCATTTTTGATTTGATCATCTTGATCGGATGATTTCGTCAAAAAATCACCTTCCAGAGAAAAAGAATAAACCTTTTGTGCATCGATAATATATTTACTTTCGATAAAGCGCGCAATCCAGTGTAATCCAGGTTGCAGTGTTTGCGTATATTTGCCAAAACGCAAAATAACGGCTTCTTCCGCGGGGTTCACAATGAAAAATCCAGACAAAAACCACAACCCAATGGCTACAGCAAATGCTATGCCTATACCTAATGAATAATGAGGTTGCTGCGATGGCGAAGATGTAGTGGATGTTGATTTCCCCATCAGTATAGCGCGAATTTTTTTGAAAAATTCGATGAAGATTTTATCTAAATCAGGTGGAGATGGATTTTTACGGCCATTATTTCCCCATGGATTTTGAGGGGGCTTACGGTCATTATCTTGCCCGGGTTTGTTCCACGGCATACATACCTCTCACACATGAATTGTAGGATTTCTAGCTTCTCATCTTACGTTTATCTTTAAAACGTTTCTTAATCACAGAGGTATAAATCCTCCAAAGGAAGCCGTTGAATTGTCATCGCACTGCTTGAAGAAGTCAACTTGCAAAGGAAAAAGCAAAAGCGCCTGCCTATCAGCAAAGGGCGCTTGACTCCTAATTGAAGAGCTAACAACTAAAATGTAGAGATTCGCAGCTGATGCGTATCTAACTAAACAGCACCGTGCGGCGGCGGGTTGCCATTACCGTTACCATTACCGTTGCCATTGCCGTTGCCATTATTGCCTTGATGACCATGCCCGTAATCCATGGGCGAAGAAACATTTCGCGCTGGCACAACAGTCGAAATCGCGTGCTTATACACCATTTGGCTCACTGTATTTTTAAGTAACACAACAAATTGATCAAACGATTCAATGAGACCTTGTAACTTGATTCCATTTACAAGGTAAATAGAAACAGGTACCTTTTCTCTGCGCAATGTATTTAGAAACGGATCTTGAAGTGTGGGCCCTCTTGTCATCTTGTTATTCTCCATTATGTTGTTGTAAACAATAAGTTAATCCATCGACATCCGATAGGAGCGGAGAGGATACTCTAGCAAGAAGTAGCTGGCAAGAAGTGATTGGCAACAATTTTACCTAACTGATTATTTTTTGTATAATGCCAACTGGATTGCTCTTAATTATTTTACTAACACCCCAATTATTATGACTAAAAAAGAACCGATACAACGCACTTGCACGGGCTGTGGCTTGCTCAAACCACTCGCTGCATTTTTATATCTCACCGACAAAGGCACAACCTACGGCACCTTATGTGCAACTTGCAGAAGCATTCAAGCGCGCAATCCCAAAAAAGCCGAAGATGAAGATGCCAGCAGAAGAACCACCTCCTTTCGCATCGGCGCACAAGAAAAAGTTCAGATTGAAAAATCCCAAAAGAGCCTCTTCGAAAAAAAAACCGAAGATCATCTTCACGATGTCAAAAAACGTGAAGGCATTTTTACAACAAAAAGCGAGCGCGAATCTCAAGCAAAAGTAGAAGAAAAAAAACACTTAACAGAATATGTTTTTCTTAAATCGACGCGCGCAAAATCGACACCAGACTCACAAGAAAAAAAACCGACACAAGCCATTTCTGAGACAGTTACGGTTAGAGAAAAAGCACAACTTCAAAAACAAGAAAAAGAAGATAAAGATAGAAAAGAAAATAAACTGACTGAAGGCGCATCCTTTTTCCTCGATGCACCACAAACAGGACTTGTCAGTCGAAATAACGAAGTCATTCGCAGGTTTTTTGATCTTGTCGGCGCAAGTTCTCCTGCAGCCAAAAAACGTGCTCTAGAACAACTTTTACAAAAACAAAATGCTCAAAAAGCCCCGGGAAAAGAAGACAAAATTAACGCTGAGGAAATCATAAAAGAAATGGATAATCAATTTGGCCCGAAATCAAAGCGATAACATCATTCACCCTTCATCAAAAAGCAATTGAATGAAGGAAAAATACATGTCATGTTTTTTTAACAAGCTCACCCTGTACATCTAAAATATATTCTTGGCCATTATGTGTTAAAGAGATCAACTGCTCGAGTTTTAATGATCCTTCACGCACTTTAATCGCGGGAATGCCAGATTCTTCTGGGAGCGGAGGAATAATATCATCCTCAGCAATATGCATCGTTAAATAAGCATGTTGCGCTACATTGGATTTTGAACGCAACACATCTTCGACTGATTTTTTATCGAAAAAGACAGGACGATTCACGCTATGTTCGTACAATGCTTTTGGCGTTAATAATGCAGCCCAAGTGCGCACTTGTATCCCTTGTGCATTGTAAAGATAGATATATACCGTTGCTAATTGAGAAGTAGAAGTCACTTCTTCTTTTTTTGACTCAGCAGAAAGAATCGGATGACAGGCCTCTAATTCGGATAACAACGCTTGTAACCCATTGCGTACAAAAATAAAACGGTTTCCGACTTGGTACTTTTCACGCAAATCATTATCTTGTTGTAGCAGTGAACGGATAAGTTGAATTAAATTATGATGTCGATCTTGATGAGACATTGTCATGTTGATCCTGAGTGCTTATCATCTTCTGAAAAATGCACAATCCCTGATTCATCTATATTTTGGCTCACTTTATTCAAATGAAGCGAAATCTCTAATAAATAACGAACGGCAGGTGAAGGGCCACCTGACTGAGCAGGGACCACACCCTGTAATCCCATTGACAAATGATAGGACTGGGCTGCAATCTCCTTCAGTGTACTCCGCACAGTCTCAAGTTCAGTTTCTTTTGATAAATGATCATTCATACTTTTTGCTCGATTTAAGCATTGCGTCACTCAAATGATAATACCAAAAACCGGAGTGTATTATGCATCATTTATTTTATGATGCTTGATCTGGATGCTCATGCTCTAAATAGGGGTCACCTAATTCTTTATTACGTTGAATCAAGAAAGCACGGTGCTGCATATAAGCCTCGCGCACAAAAACATAACGATCAATAGCAGCTTGCTGCATCACATCTTGAAATCGAAGAAGTCCCGCACGCCAAGAAACAACGCTTGCTGCATATAACTCATAACGCTGAGGTGTTTTGATGTGGGGATAAACCGAAAACAAATAATAATCAATCGGCCAGCCTATCACATCTCGCGTTGTCCCTGGACCAAAGAAAGGTATGACAAGGTAGTTTGAGTGCGTATATCCCCAATGTGCGAGTGTTAAGCCAAAATCTTCGCTGTTAGGCGCCAGACCCATATCATTCGCAAAATCAAAAAATCCTAAAAGGCCAATCGTAGTATTAATGCCAAGTCGCCAAGTATCGCGCGTTGCTTGATATATATTCAATTGCAAAACATCATTCACAACAGTGGGAATAGTATCAATATTAAAAAAGAAGTTACGGATCCCTTTGACTATGGGTTTTGGAATAATTTTGTTATACAAGATGGCAGTAGGTTTGAGAATAAGCCTATCGAGCGTGTCATTAAAACGAAAAACCACACGGTTGAATTTTTCGTAGGGGTCCACAGGGGCTGTAGAAGATTGATCTTCGTCCGCAGCAAAAACCATCCGTGTGAAAATCATCAAGCAAATAAATAAAAGCCACTTGCTTGAACGCTTGTTTAAGTTTTTATAAACACAACGTCTCATTGACTACTATCCCTTTCAGAAATCCAGTTGCCATAGTTTATCCTGGATAGCTTCTCATTCACAGTAAAGAACTCGACGAAGGGATGTATAATTTGAGAGAATTCCGCAGCGAATACTAGCGTCTGACTTCATTTGCTTCGCTAAAGCGAAAAATGAGAGAATCGCGATAAAATTTTCGCAAATTTGAGGAAAATATCAGGTTATATTTGACGAAAGTTTGCGGAAATTTTAGCCGATTCTACTCATTTTGCAGCTAGTGAAGTAATTGAGGACAGACCCTATACCTCTCCTCAGCATATAGGACTCTCATGACAAGCTCTCATCACATCCAGCGACCACGCCCCTTTGCGCTCATCATCTTAGATGGCTGGGGCTATCGAGAAAACCCTGCAAATAACGCGATTGCCGCTGCACATAAACCCTGCTGGGATCAACTTTGGCAGCAGTATTCTCACACATTACTCTCAGGATCAGGTCGATGTGTCGGTCTCCCAGAAGGACAAATGGGCAATTCAGAAGTGGGTCATTTAAACATCGGTGCTGGTCGTACCATTTATCAAGATCTAACACGCATTGAAAATGCGATATCGACCGGTGAGTTTTTTTCAAACCCCATTCTTATTGCTGCAATTCAACAAGCCATCTCGCACGACAAAGCGATCCATCTCGCCGGATTACTTTCACCGGGCGGTGTGCACAGTCACGAAAACCAATTCAAAGCAATGATAGACTTGGCTGCACAGCAAGGAGCAAAAAAAGTTTATATCCATGCTTTTCTTGATGGTCGAGACACCCCTCCCAAAAGTGCTTATGCGTCACTCGAAAAAATTTCAGTGTATTGTGCCGCAAAAAAATGCGGCAAAATAATTTCTCTCATCGGCCGTTATTTTGCAATGGATCGCGATAAACGTTGGGAGCGTACAGAAAAAGCGTGGGCTCTCATGGTCGAAGGGAAAGCAGCTTATCACGCAAAAGATGCTCTCAGTGCACTGGCGGCAGCCTATGAGCGCGGTGAAACAGATGAGTTTGTTTCTGCTACGAGTATTCATCCCGAAAACACAATGCCTGAATGTATTCAGGAAGGAGATTCGATTATCTTTATGAATTTCCGAGCTGATCGTGTTCGTCAGTTAACACAAGCACTTACTGATCCAGCATTTAAAAACTTCCCGCGTCCTATTTTCCCAAAAGTGCATTGCACGACATTGACAAACTACAATGCAACCTTTGATTTGCCCGTTGCATTTCCCTCTGACTATCCAAAAAATATTTTAGGGCAATATCTTAGCGAACTCGGTTGGAAACAATTACGCATAGCAGAAACTGAAAAATACGCACATGTCACATTTTTTTTCAACGGAGGTATTGAAACGCCTTTCCCAGGCGAAGATCGAATCCTTATTCCTTCTCCAAAAGTGGCAACATATGATGAAGCACCTGATATGAGCGCCTATACCCTGACGGACAAACTTGTTGAAGCGATCAAACAACAAAAATACGATGTCATTATCTGTAATTTTGCTAACCCTGACATGGTTGGTCATACCGGAAACCTTCCTGCGACAATTCAAGCTATCGAAACAATCGACAAATGCCTTGCTCGCATTGTGCAAGCTTTAAAGGAAGTTGGCGGCGAAGCGCTCATTACAGCAGATCACGGCAATGCAGAAATGCTACTCAATGAAGACACAGGACAACCCCATACAGCCCATACCAATGAGCCTGTTCCTCTGCTTTATGTGGGAAGACCCGCAAAAGTCACCCATCAGAATGGCACCTTGGCTGATATTACTCCGACGATGCTGTACTTACTTGGTATCCCCAAACCTGAAGAAATGACGGGTAAAACACTGCTCAAACTGTAATTTCAGCCCTAAATTGGCAATAAAGGTCAAAAATATTACACTATTTAGTACGTTAGGGAGAACGCAATTTCTCAAAATAGGCTATACTTCAATTATATAAATCGGTTATCTACTTGAAAGGGACGCTCAAATGAGACTGCGTTTTTCCATAGTATTAGCTGGATGGCTCGGTTTAACAATCGCGATACTTCCTATTACTTCCACTTATGCCTTCAAAGACGCTAGCAATACAACCTCTTCTATCCCAATTGCAAAAGGCACTGACGGCGACATACAAGAAAGCGATATTTCGCGCTTCACGGATGCTATCTCTCAAATCAAAGATTACTATGTTCAACCGATTAGCGATAAAAAACTTCTCGAAGATGCTATTCGTGGCATGGTTAGCGGTTTAGATCCTCACTCTGAATATCTTGATGAAGATGCTTACAAAAGCTTGATCATGACAACCAATGGCTCTTTCGGCGGACTCGGCATTGAAGTCACCGGAGAGTTTGGTGTTCTTAAAGTGGTAAGCCCAATAGATGACACTCCAGCAAGCAAAGCAGGCATTAAATCTGGAGACTACATTGTTGCTATTAACAACAAACTCGTAGACGACATGACGCTCAATGAAGCCGTTGAAAGCATGCGCGGTGAAAAAGGCACCCCTGTTACGCTCACCATCATTCGGAAAGATCAAAAAGCACCGATCAATATTCGCATTGTCCGAGATGAAATTCATATCACCAGCGTCAAAAGTCGCATGTTAAGCCCAGGTTACGGTTACGTCAGAATTAGCGAATTTGGCAAACCTACAACAGATTTGATGGTTGCCGCGATTGAATCACTCAAGAAACAAGCAGGTGGACACTTAAATGGCTTAGTACTCGATTTGCGTAATAATCCAGGCGGTTTACTCGAAACTGCTGTGGATGTTTCCGATAAATTTCTCGACCAACAAAAAACTGGCAATCTCTACAATCAATTAATTGTTTATACCGAAGGACGCCTACACGGCAAACAATATTCAGGCAAAATCACATCCAAAGGCACAGCAGGTGACATCTTAAATGGTGCACCTTTAGTTGTCTTAGTCAACGAAGGATCTGCTTCTGCATCAGAAATTGTTGCCGGTGCCCTGCAAGATTATCGTCGGGCACTGATCGTAGGTATTCCGAGCTTTGGTAAAGGCTCCGTTCAGACTGTTTTGCCTCTAGATGATACCCACGCTATCAAATTAACAACCGCTCTTTATCACACGCCTTCTGGTCGCGTGATTCAAAACAAAGGCATTACACCTGACATCGTCGTTAATAATTTAGAAATTGCAAAAAAATCACAACAAGATGATGATTCAGCAATCACACCAATCAGAGAGTTTGAACTGAAAGGACACTTACCCGGCACAGAAAATCCTGCAACTGCGAGTGAAAATGCTAAAGCTGATTCATTGAATTTAGCACGCACTGATTTTCAACTGTATGAAGCATTCGATATTCTCAAAACCATGCACACACTAGGTACAAATATTGTGCCAACACTTATCACACCGCCACCTGCTGTTTCAAAAAATTAACCCAATTGTTTAGTCCTTGTTAAAAGCTCGGTATAAATCATATAATCCTGCGCCCTTGAATGATCGAGCGCAGGAACTCATAATCGACTACTCATAAAAAGGTATAAACAAAATGACACTTCGGAACTTAAAAACAAATCAGCTTTATGACGAAAAAGGAAAACCACTTTCCTCAAAAAAGTCAGCGTATTTTATTTTGGGATCAACACTACTAGCGCAGATGGGAACGGCTGCCGATCAGACGGCTTACACTTTTCATGAGAGCACCAATAGAGAATTGTGTACTGGCTCAAACTATTACCAATTTTGTGATCCTTTCTATGTCACCAACAGTAGTGGTGCGACCGTTTTAAATGGCGCACTTAAGTACCGTGATCAAAAAGCATATGGAGAATCAGAAAATTTTAAATGTTTGAGTAATACCGGCCTAAGTGAAATTAAAAGCGCGATCACGCTCAGCCTGAGCACTCTTGGAGAGAATGCGATTAACCCAGTTTCTACCGATTTTTGTACAACAAAAGTAGATGATACTAGCGACGACAGTCTGGTTGCAGAAACAATTATCCAGGGATTTTCCACCGAAGGATGCAACCAATTTGAAACTAACTGGGACAAGGAACTTGACGATTGCTCATCCGGTTGCTGTGATTGCTGCAAACTAGAAGTGCAAACCTCTTTCATGATTGGTGGCGCAGCGTCACTTTTGGCTGCTGGTTTGTTTGCGGTGAAAAAATATTTTCAACCTCAGATTGAAGTTTCAGACAATACAAAACCAGACGCAGGACCTGCCCCGCAGGCTGAAAAAAATGGATGCCTCTCACGCTTATTTTCATGCGGGATCAGCAAACCAGAAAAAAATCTGCGCGTAGAGATGGAACCTCCTGTTGTAAAAATCGGGGAACAAGAACCGGGCGCTCCGATCTATATCATCGCTTAAGAAAGCCCCCTCTCCTCCATCGCTTTTTGATGGGGGGGGAGGAATTAATCTATAATCATCATCGCCGTGATTTCCACCAAGGCTTGTCGCGGCAAAGCCGAAACTTGAATCGTTGTTCGTGCAGGCCAAGGTTCTTTGAAATAATCTGTGATTGCTGCATTCACAGCATCAATATCAGATAACTTCATGAGATAAACCGTCAATGCAACAACTTGATTAATATCTCCACCGGAAGCGCGCGCGACCGCATCGATATTTTCAAAAACTTGTTTCACTTGTTGTTGAATATTATTTCCCACTAATTCTCCAGAAGCAGGATCGAGCGCGATTTGTCCTGAAATATGGATCATATTACCCACTTGAATCGCTTGCGAATAACAGCCTATAGGTAAAGGCGCCTCTGTTGTTTGAATTATTTTTTTCATGGTGAAGACCTCTATCAAAAGCGTTCATGTTTTTCGACGCCTGTATCTACGTTTCTCACACATAAAAAATGCGCCGACCTGCGGCGCATTTTTGAAACTCAAAATAAAACTTACATTTTTTGTGCCGGGTTACAAACATTACATGTTGAGCTACCGCAATTACATTTTCCACCACAACATGAGCATTTGCAGCAAGGACAACAGCGTGTGCAACAGCAAAGACACAGATTATAGATCCATCCAAAAACAAGCCCTGTTACAAATCCTTTTAAAAGACCCCATGCACCCACCGTTAAACTGCCTATCAGTGTGACTTGCACACCCGGAAACCATCCTTCCCAACGCGTCATCATGTCTTTAGCAAATCCAACATCATAATAAGTTGCCAATAAACCGACGACCAACATCCAGACACCGCACATTAAACCTAAAGTCACTCCCAATGCCGTAGCACTTAAACGAGCACGCTTCATCCCTATCATAATAAAACTCCCTGAAATAATTATGTCACGATGACTCTTAACCGATAAATTATACATCAACCTTATCGTGATGCGACTAGTTGCGTATAAAAAAGTAGCATTTTTTAGCGCACTTCATGTGCAATACAAAAATATTAAATATTTATTGATCAATTTGACGGGTTGATTGAATAACAAGCAGCAGCTGTTTATAGTCTTTAGTGATTTTGCTACTATTAGAGTTCGCATAAAAAGGCATTAAACGGACTTATGACAAACCATTATCTCCCTGTTCTTATTGTTGGCGCCGGCCCTACTGGATTAATGATGGCTTGCGAATTAGAGCGTCACAATATTCCATTTCGAATCATTGACAAAAAATCTTCTCCCACACAAGGATCCAATGCAACGTGGATTCAAACAAGAACGCTTGAAATATTAGATTTGATTGGCATTGCAGATCGCTTTCTCAAAATTGGCCATCGTTGTGGTGCCATTAATTTATATGAAAATAGCAAGCACCTCGTCAGCATTCCTTTTGACTCAATTGATTCTGATTATCCATTCATTTTAATGTTGCCGCAAAGTGAAACAGAAAGATTACTACAAGCAAGGTTGGCTGAATCCCATATTCGTATTGAACGATCCGTTGAATTAATTGATATTAAACAAACCAACAATACAGTCATCTCGATTGTTCGATTAGCGAACGGAGATACAGAAAACATCACGAGTCACTGGGTGATAGCTTGTGATGGCGCAAACAGTACCATTCGTGAAAAGTGTCAAATACCTTTTCCTGGTGAGGATATTCAAGAACAATTCATGGTCGCTGATGCAACTATGCGTTCATTTCTTCCCACCAATGAAATTCATGTTTTTTTTGAGAAAGGCACCATTTTTTCTGAAAAAGGAACTTTATTTTCTGCCTTTCCTTGGAATACAAAAGATTATCGCTTAAGCGCAAATCTTTACTCTAGTCATCCAAGACAATTTTTTACTGAACAAGAAGTCAAAGAACTAGTCGCTGAACGCACCTATGGCAATTATATTGTAGAAAAAGTATCTTGGATTTCTCCTTTCTGGATACACAGCAAAATAGTCAATCAGATGCGAGAACAATCTATATTTTTAGTCGGGGATGCTGCCCACACTCACTCTCCTGTCGGTGGGCAAGGCATGAATTCAGGATTACAAGATGCTTTTAATCTTGCCTGGAAGCTCGCTTTAATCATACAAAATAAAGCAAAGCCTGCTCTGCTGGATAGCTTCCCACTTGAACGACACTCAATTGTAAGTCATGTCGTCAAGGAAACAGAATATCTCACTAAAATGATGTTATTTGATAAGTCTTTTTTCACAAAACTCAGAAAATTCTGCAAAAATGCTGCCAAACCAAAAATAGCTCACAGCCTCTCCATGGAACTTGCACAACTCAACATTCAGTACAATGAAAGTCCCATCATTGATTATCATGAAAAGCCGCCGACTGGCGCACCTAAGCAAGGTGAGCGCGCTCTAGATGTTAAAATATCAAATACAGCTCGTTTGTTTCATTACTTTCAAAACACAAAACATCAAATTTTATTATTCACAGGCATCCATTGCACTGAGAAAAATTTAAAAAAATTAGAACAACTCCAACAATGGTTGGATGAAAATTACGCTGACGAAATCAACACATATCTCATCACAACAGAAGAGGCTTCTCAAGCAAACAACATCATATCAGACAAAAACAACATCATTCACACGCGATATCATCTTAAAACATCCGCTATCTACATCATCCGACCAGATAATTATATTGCTTATTTTTCGAAAAAGCCGAATGAAGATACATTAAAAGCATTTTTGAATGAATACTTAATTTATCATGGCTAATTGTGAGATATATTTTACAACTTGGTCATACAAATCCTTTGCTTCGCTATCAAAACCAATCACATTCGGCCAGTGACGCAACCAAGTCAGCTGTCGTTTTGCTAATTGCCGTGTTGCGATAATTCCACGAGTTTCCATTTCCGAATAATTCAATTTTCCCTGTAAATATAACCAAACTTGACGATATCCTGCCGAACGAATCGCGGGCATTTCGATGGAGAGATCTTCACGCGCAAAAAGTGCGCGCACTTCATCTACAAAACCAAACGCTAACATTTGATGAAATCGTGTTGCAATTCTATCGTGCAAAATACTACGATCTTTAGGTGCGATTGCAATATTGACAATGGAATGATCTTCAAATTTCTTTTGTTTTACTTGGTGAAGCACGCTCAGCGGTTGACCTGTCATCTCAAGCACTTCTAAGGCGCGCTGAATGCGTTGACTGTCATGTGGATGAATGCGCGCAGCTGACGCAGGATCTTTTTTTAAAAGTTTATCGTGTAATGCAGGCCACCCTAGATCTTCTGCTTCAGTAAGAATTTTTTGACGAATACCAGCATCTGCACTGGGCAATTCAGAAAGCCCTTTTTGCAAAGCACGAAAATAAAGCATCGTGCCACCCACTAGCAAAGGTATTTTATTGCGAGAAAAAATATCTGTAATTGCATGAGAGGCATCTTCACAAAATTGCGCAGCCGAATAAGGTTCAGCTGGATCGCGGATATTGATCAACCAATGCGGCGCAATTTTTAAGGTATCTTCATCGGGCTTTGCAGTTCCAATATCCATGCCACGATAGACCATCGCAGAATCCACACTGATAATTTCACAAGGAAACTGTTGGACCAATTGCACAGCTAAGGCAGTTTTACCAGAAGCAGTGGGGCCCATTAAACAAATGACTGGAGAGTGTTGCACGTTATCGCCCACGCAAAAAAAACTTATCTAACTCAGCGAGCGATAATTGTTTTGAGGTAGGACGTCCGTGATTACACTGACCACTATGCGGTGTATTTTCCATTGCACGCAACAGTGTATTCATTTCTGGGATAGTCAAACGTTTTTGTGCATGCACTGCTGCATAACAGGCCATTGTCCCCAAAAGATGCAAAATGGTTTCTTCAATGCGAGAAGATTTTTCATGCACCATCAAATCTGAAACGACATCACGCATGAGTTGTTCGAGCTTTCCTTCTCGTAAAATCGCAGGAACTGTTCGTATCACAATGCGATCACGATCCAGTGCTTCAATTTGGACGCCTAACTGTTTAAAAATATCTTGATGTTCTAAAAGACATTCTATTTCGCGCTCACTGAATACTACTGTGATAGGAATTAATAAAGGTTGCGCGATGATTGTTGTGTTTTGCCATTGTTGTTTTAATTGTTCATACAACACGCGCTCATGCGCTGCATGCATATCTACCAACACTAAACCAGCTGCGTTTTCCGCTAGAATATAAATATTCTTGAGTTGCGCTAATGCAAAACCCAACGGTGGAATTTCGCCTGTCATTTCGATTTGACTGACAGGCACTTCCGTTTGTAACGCTCGATAAGCTGCGGTTTTTTCATTGTGTTGCAAAGAAAAGTATTGTTGTTTATTCGGTATCGGCATTTGAGGTTTGAATGCTGATACTGCTGGCATCGCAACTGTCTCTGCCATTTCTGGCACAAAAATTTCGCCTGTTGCTTGCTGAACGTTTGGCCGCAACGAAGCCAACATATCTTTAATACTCCGCTGAATAAAATCATGCACCAAACGACTTTCGCGAAAACGCACTTCGTATTTCGCAGGATGCACATTCACATCCACTTGATCAGGTGGAATTGTTAAAAACAAAACATACGCAGGATAACGATTTCCATACATCACATCGTGAAATGCAACACGCAGTGCATGTGACACAGTACGATCACGCACCATGCGACCATTCACAAAAAAATATTGTAAGTCAGCTGCTGCACGCGAAAAAGTTGGCAAACCAAGCCAGCCTGAAAGTGTCAAGCCTACTGCTTCTGTTTCGATGTGAACTGCATTTTCAATGAAAGCTTCCCCACACAAACTAGCAACACGCTGGGATTGTTCTGTCATTGATCGGGCTTGTCGATAGTGACGCACATTTTTTTGATTATGTTTAAGAATAAATTCAGTTGAAAATGCAGAGAGCGCCATACGCTTGACTAATTCATCAATGTGATCGAATTCAGTTTTTTCAGTGCGCAAAAATTTACGTCGTGCAGGCGTATTAAAAAAAAGATCACGCACTTCAACTGTTGTGCCTGTGGGGTGCGCAGAAGGCATGACCTCTAATGGCACACTGACGCCTTCAGCACACACCTGAAAACCCGTTGCACCCCCAACCGCAGAAGTAAGCGTCATTCTTGAAACAGAACTGATGCTCGCTAAAGCTTCACCGCGAAATCCTAAAGTCGTGATACGCTCAAGATCTTCAGTCTCTGAAATTTTACTAGTAGCATGACGATCTAAAGCAAGCACCAAATCTTCAGCATGAATGCCAGAGCCATTGTCACGCACCTGCATCAATGCAGTGCCGCCCTTCTCAATAGAAATATCAATTTTATCAGCTCCAGCATCTAAACTATTTTCGATAAGCTCTTTGATGACAGAGGCAGGACGTTCAATCACTTCGCCAGCGGCGATTTGATTCGCAAGAATGGGTTGAAGACGGGTAATTCTAGTCATTATTTTTACACCGATGGATATTGTTTTATATAGCGTTGCAAACCCGCAAAAATTGCGCGAGCTATTTTGCCTTGATATGCGGGATCACGCAAACGTAATTCTTCTGCTCGATTGGATAAAAATCCTGTTTCAATTAAAACTGAGGGAATATCAGGAGATTTTAAGACCATGAAAGGTGCTTGTTCGACATGTCGATAACGTAAATCAGTCACTTCATCTAACTCAGCCAGCAAAGATCTACCCAAATGCAGACTATCTCGAATGGTCGCCGTTTGTTCAAGATCAATCAAAACCGAGCGCAATAAATAACTTTGATCATCTAATTCTCGCAAATTAACACCGGCTAATTCTGAAATATTTTCCCGACCTGCCAACCATCGCGCAGCTTCGCTGGTTGCACCATGTTGAGAAAGTGCGTACACCGACGCCCCAGTCGCACGCCGATTGAGCCAAGAATCTGCGTGAACGGCGACAAATAAATCTGCCTTACCGCGACGTGCAAGACGAAGTCGGCCTCGCAATGGAACAAAATAATCTCCTTGCCGAGTCAGCACTGCTCGCATATTGGGTGTTTGATTGATCACATTCGCTAACGCTTTTGAAATGGCTAAAACAACATTTTTTTCTCGCGTACCATATAACCCAATGGCGCCAGGATCTTTGCCACCGTGACCCGGATCAATCACAACGACTATCGTATGTTTTGTCGTCGTTGTTTGTGCAGGTGTTTGTACTATTTTACTTGTCGACATTAATTCAAGAACTGCTTCTCGACTCTGCGCTGGCATGATGAAACGATAACGCACAGAGCGATCTAAATCTAAAACGATACGTAAAACTTTGTTTCGCGGATAACCGACACGAATATTAGTAATGGCTGGCGCTAACACACGCGCACGTTGCAACATCGATTTTAAATTTTTCGCCTTAAGATGTGTTCTATCAAAATCCAACACGATGCGTTGTGGATGTGACAAAGTAAATACATGACAAGCTGTTGGTTGTGTGAGCGTTGTCGTCATACGTGTTGTATCACCTTGACGGCTAAATTGTATAGAGACTAATCCTGGGCTCGCAAAAGACATTAATGGGAACAACAATAAAAATCCAAAAAAAATAATTTTAGATAAAACTCGCAATGAGGCACTAAGCAAATTAAATCCCATATCCACACCGCTCTAAGATTTCTTTTCCTCGAGGCGAGGCTGCAAGCAAATGCACTACACGTCCTGTCGATGCAAAATCAATGTGACAAATTAAATCTGCTACCGGCAAATAAGGTCTACCGTATTCAGGCCATTCAATTAAACAAAGCGATGTCTCAGTAAAGTAATCTCTAAGACCCATCTGCTCTAATTCATGCGGATCTTTCACGCGGTATAAATCAAAATGATGCACAATCACATCGTCAATTTCGTAAGACTCAACATAAGTATACGTCGGGCTCTTCACATGACCTTGATGACCTAATTCATGCAAAAATCCTCGCGCAAATGTGGTTTTTCCTGCGCCCAGCTCACCTTGCAAAAAAATAATCGTTCCTAAATATGTTCGACAAACATCAGCAAGCGTCGCGGCGAATTTGTGTAGCGCAGTTTCATTTTTTACAACCAGTTTAACGTCCACTTAATCTCCAGCATTCACTAATTGACGCAAATACGGCATCAAATCAGATGCCAACATCCCGCGCTCACCGTCTTTTTTTGCTAGGTCTCCCGCCATAGCATGAATAAGGACACCCATTTTTGCCGCCTTTTCAGCTGATAATCCTTGCGCAAATAATCCGCCGATCACACCGCTCAACACATCGCCCATACCGCCACTTGCCATGCCTGGATTACCTGCTTCACAACGTGCTACACCTTTTGTCGTTGCAACCAGTGTGCCAGCCCCTTTTAAAACAGCAATAGCATCAAAAGTATCACTTAAAGCTTTAACAGTTTCTTCGCGATTTTTTTGCACGAGTTCAGCGGATTTTTTAAGTAATCGCCCCGCTTCTCCAGGATGCGGTGTCAAAATCCAATTTTTGCGTCGATTGGGAAAATCAGCTAACCAATTTAAGCCATCAGCATCCAAAACTAATGGCTGACTCGATTGAAAAATCAGTTCACATAAGTAATGGCTCCAACTCGAACGACCTAGTCCAGGACCCGCAACAATCACCGTTGCTTTTGCGAGAAGCGGCTCAAGATCTTCCGGCGTCTCAATGGCATGTGGCATGATTTCTGGACGATTGATATTTAAAAGATCTGCATAATGTGGCCTTGTTGCAACACTCACCAGTCCAGCTCCCACACGCAAAGCAGCTTCAGCCGCCAATCGAACTGCGCCGGGATAACCATCATCTCCGCCCACTACTAATACATGACCAAAATTTCCTTTATGGCTATTTTTATCACGCGGCTTTAGCCAATGGGCGATGGTTTGATATTGAAGTATTTCCACTGTTAAGACCTCTTTTGTAGAAACCAGCCTATTAATGATGCCCCAACCAAAAGGACGACAATCAGTAACAGCATAGGTAAAATGGGTAGCGTAATCCAATGCTGAACTAACATTTTGCTGCCAGTTAAGATTAACACAAGTGCCACACCATATTTGAGCCCCACGAAACGATCTGCAGAGTGCGCCACAACACAAAATAAAGCCCTGAGCCCCATAATGGCAAAGATATTGGAAGACACTACAATAAAGGGATCTAATGTCACCGCAAAAATAGCAGGAATGCTATCCAATGCAAAAATGAGATCACTAAACTCAATTAAAATAAGCGCTAAAAAAAGAGGCGTTGCATACCAGAAGTGATTTTGCTTCACAAAAAAACGTTCGCCCTCAAATTGAGTAGTCACTCTCATATGCCGCGACAACCATTGTACAAAACGATTTTTTGCAGGGTCATCGATCTTTTCTGGTGTAAAGAAAAATTTAACTCCACTCCAAACGAGAAAAATACCAAATAAATATAAGATCCAATGAAAGGTTGTTACCAATCCAATACCAGCGAAAATAAATATAAATCGCATCACCACCGCGCCCAGCACACCCCACAGCAACACTCTACGTTGCCATCGCGCTGGAACTGCGAAGGATTGGAAGATCAGTAAAATAACGAACATGTTATCGACAGAAAGAGATTGCTCAATGATGTAGCCAGTATAAAACTCTAACGTTTTTTGTTGTGCTATCTCAGCGCCTTGTGGCAACAAATGATACCAAATCAAAATACCAAAGAGGATTGCGCAGATCGCCCATATAGTCACCCAGAGAAAAGCTTCGCGTAATTGAATCACGTGAGCCTTGCGCCCACCGACAAATAAAAAATCAACACCAAATATAATCAAAAACAGGGTGAAAAAAACGCCCCACAGCCAAACATCACCGACCGAATGCATTCCCCCTCCTTGAGAAATTGGTTACTATGTCGCCATTATGAAGAATGAACAGACTGACTGGCAACAACTCATTGCGGATATTAAAGCCTGGGGGCAGGCTCTTGGGTTCCAGCAACTTGGCGTGACAGACATCGACCTCAGCCAATACGAACCCCATTTTCAAAGCTGGCTGTCACAACGATTCCATGGCGAAATGCATTATATGGCATCGCATGGGTCTAAACGCTATCGACCAGATGAGTTAGTCCCCGGCACCATTCGAGTCATTTCAGCACGGATGAATTATCTTCCGAAGGAAGAAGATTGTTTAGCGATTCTGAAAAATCCAGAGAAAGCCTATATTTCGCGGTATGCTCTAGGCCGTGATTACCACAAACTCATGCGTAAGCGGTTACAACAGTTAGCTCACAAAATTCATGCTGCTAGTGGTTATCGCGTCTTCACAGACAGTGCACCCGTCTTAGAAAAACCACTCGCTGAAAAAGCAGGATTAGGCTGGATAGGCAAGCATACCAATTTATTAAATCGTGAGGCAGGATCGTGGTTTTTTCTCGGTGAAATTTTTACTGACCTTCCTTTACCGATTGACACTCCCGTGAAAAATCATTGTGGCACGTGCAAAGCTTGCATCGATATTTGTCCAACACAAGCAATCATTGCGCCTTATCAACTCGATGCGAGACGTTGCATTTCTTATTTAACGATAGAATTACGCGGCTCTATTCCTGTTGAATTTAGAAAAGCCATCGGCAATCGCATTTATGGCTGTGATGATTGCCAATTAGTCTGCCCTTGGAATCGCTTCGCTAAACCCACTGATGAAAAAGATTTTCATCCACGCCATCAACTCGACTCAATGGATTTACTGCAATTGTTTGCTTGGGATGAAAAAGATTTTATGCGTTACACAGAAGGTTCAGCCATTCGAAGAATTGGATATGTTTGTTGGCTGAGAAATATTGCTGTTGCTCTCGGTAATGCTCCGCGTCATCCAAACATCACTCAAGCGTTACAAGCAAAATCAAATCATCCTTCAGAAATTGTACGTGAGCATGTTGAGTGGGCGTTAGCACAACATCATTCCTAATTGCTCACCTGGCCGCGATTAGAACTCGTCATTGCGCCATCACAGCAGGGGCTATATACACAGATCTTAGCAGACCTACGACTCTAAAATAAAAAAACTTTCGCGATAATATTTTAATTCTTCGATGGATTCGAGCACGTCATCGCGTGCAAGATGTTTTGATTCTTTTTGGAATCCATTATACAAATGTGGGGCCCAACGTAATGCCAGTTCTTTAACGGTACTCACATCAATAATACGATAGTGAAAATACGCTTCGAGTGCCGGCATGTAACGACGCAGGAAACGGCGATCTTGATGAACGCTATTACCGCACAAAGGAGATTTTCCGGCTGGAACATATTGGTGTAAAAAGGCGAGAGTCTGTGCTTCAGCCTCAGCTTCAGAAATAGAACTGCGACGCACGCGATCAACCAAACCCGATGAAGTGTGGTGGCTGGTATTCCAACTGTCCATATTGGCAAGTAATGCATCCGATTGATGGACCGCCAACACTGGGCCTTCTGCCACAATATTTAACTCGCCATCCGTGACAATTGTCGCGATTTCAATGATGCGTTCGGATGCTGGATCGAGACCTGTCATTTCCATGTCAATCCAAATCAGATGTTGCGCGCTTACATTTGTGCTCATAATAAAGCCATACCTCAGAATGTGAAATGGATTATATAACGTCTTAGGCTGACTGCACCATCACCCATGTTTCTTCCAACTTGACTTCATCCGGTTCCTCTTCTGACGAAGCCGATAATGAAAAAAAGCCATGGCCCTCAAAAGCTTCTGCCCAAATGGCATCTTCATCAGAATCCGAATGTGAAGCATGGGTACCGCCTGACAAATGCAACAAAGCAGGATATTCATTAATAAGCCATTCTGCTTCAGGCGAAGCTTTTAGTTGGGTCATCGACATCGCCAGCAACTGGCGAATACGTAAAGGATGTTTTTTCATATTCACTAATTTCATTCGAAAAGATTCATCAAATAAACGATCATGACATGCTAATCGCAAGGCAACAATTGCATCGATCAATTGGAGTCTGAGTGCAATATATAAGCTCCCCTCACAATGAATACGCGCCCCTTTTGCCAATAAAGCGACTGCAACACTTTCTAAACCTCTGGCTAATGCATGATTCAACATCTGTTCCTGTGGGTCGATCGTAATATCGGCGCCTGCTTCAATGAGCATTAATGCGATATATTCTCTGCAATACAAAACAGCGAGATTTAATGCCGATCGCGGCGAAAGAGATTTATCTAATTCATTTAACTCAACACCCTCATCAATTAAAAAACGAACAAACGCTTCACTGCCATGCGTCACTGCCGCATGCAAAACATGCTTTGAGTTGATAATGTTTTTTTTGGCACTAGGATCAGAAAATCTTTCTAAAATAATTCGTGCATACTGTACATCATCTTGAGACGCCGCATAATAAAACTCACATTCGGCACATTCTATCTGATGCGATATCATTCCGCCCATCCTTGGCCTCCAATATTAGTTGTCTTTTTTAACGATCGTTGTATCCCCTGATGAAATCAATCTGTTTGATCCATCTGCTAAATGCACTTTTAAGCGACCCAAACCATCAATGCCTTGCGCAATGCCTTCGATGATACCTTGTGGAGATTGTAAGGTAACATCTTTTTGTAGCAAATAATCGCGCGCTTCCCATGCTGGCAAAAAAGGCTCTAAACCATGCGATTCAAAGTGTTTCAAATCACGTAATAATTGATCGATCAAATGCGCACATAGCATATTGCGATCGATGTCAACGTCCAACATTTTTTTTAAAGATGTCCAGTGTTGAGTAATCGATGTCGCATCATCCACCATATTCACATTAATGCCAATACCAATAATGATATAACATCCTTCTGCTGCGACATTTTGGATTTCAATTAAAATCCCAGCTAATTTATGTCGTTCGTATAAAACATCATTTGGCCATTTCAGTAAAATTTTTTCTGGCAAATGTAGCGCTTGCAATGTATCAGCCACAGATAAACCAGCGAGCAAACTCAAGCCAGATAACGCATCCAAATGATTTTTTAAAAAAACACGACAAGAAAAATAAATATTTTGCCCAAAAGGAGAATGCCAATTTCTCTGTAATCGGCCTCGGCCAGCAGTTTGTTGTTCTGCCAAACAAATATGGGTCGTTTGGTCTAATGGTACAGAATGAAGAAATTGATTAGTCGAATCGATCTTATCGAAAAGATGCATCACCACATCTTGCCGCATAAGATGCTGTCTTATTTTTTCTTGATTGAATAAAATCATCGCTTCAACTTCTTTCAGGAATGTAGGACATGCCTCACCTTTCTCTCAGTCTCATGACTGCCGTCTTATTAGCCTACTTATGCGGTTCATTGTCCAGTGCTATTTTAATCTGCCGCTGGATGAAACTCCCAGATCCGCGCAGTCAAGGCTCCAACAATCCCGGCGCAACGAATGTCTTACGCATTGGTGGGAAAAAAGCCGCTATTTTGACTTTATTAGGTGATGCACTGAAAGGATTTCTGCCTGTCATTTTAGCGAAACTCTATGGCTTTTCATCGACAGAATTAGCGCTTATTGCATGCGCCGCTTTCCTCGGACATCTTTATCCCGTGTTCTTTCGTTTTCAAGGCGGCAAAGGCGTCGCAACAGCATTCGGAAGTTTATCCGGCCTAGCCTGGCCCATCGGTCCAATACTGCTTGCGTGCTGGTTAACTGTCGCATTCATTTTTCGCTACTCGTCCCTCGCAGCATTAGTGACCGCTTTATTTTCACCTATTTGTGTTGGCTATTTTGTCAATCTCGATGCTGCTTGCATCGCAGCCTTCATGAGCGCCCTACTCATTTATCGACACAAATCAAATATCAAAAAATTATGGGCGGGAGAAGAGGCAAAGATTGGAAAAAAATAGGAAATGGGGTCATGCCTGTATAGGAAATGGGGTCATGCCTGGCTTGTTGACATTCATAAAGCCAATAAGCCAGGCATGACCCCGAGTGTTCGTTTTAAAGAGGCCAGCGCGGAAAAACTTTCACATTAAGATCAGTTGTTTCACCCGCCAATAACCGCTGACAACCTGCATAGGCAATCATCGCGCCATTGTCTGTACAAAAAGCCGGTCGCGGGAAATACACATCACCGCCAACACGCTGAATCATATCTGTTAATCCTGCACGCAATGCTTGATTTGCACTCACGCCCCCAGCAACAACTAGTGTTTTCCATCCCGTCAATTGCAATGCCCGACGGCACTTGATTGCTAAAGTTTCAACGACAGCTTCTTGAAAAGCACGCGCAATATCCGCATACAAAGAAGCATCAGGCGGCGCATCACGCAAGGTATTCGCTGCAAATGTTTTTAATCCGCTGAAACTAAAATCCAATCCTGGTCGATTCACCATCGGTCTTGGAAAGGTAAATCGTGCTGGATTGCCTGATTGCGCTAATTGCTCGAGTGCCGCGCCACCCGGATATCCTAATCCCAGTAATTTAGCTGTTTTATCGAAAGCTTCTCCGACAGCATCATCGACGGAATCCCCCATCACAGTATATTCGCCTATTTTTTTAACACTGATTAATTGGGTATGCCCGCCAGAAACCAACAAAGCAACAAAAGGGAAAGCCGGAGGATCAGGCTCAAGCATTGGCGCCAATAAATGGCCTTCCATATGGTGCACGCCCACTGCGGGAATACCCAATGCAAAAGCTAAGCTGCGGCCCAACATCGCGCCCACCAACAACGCCCCGACCAAGCCAGGGCCCGCGGTATAAGCTACCGCATCGATATCTTGTAGGGTAAGGTTCGCTTCTGTCAGCACTGTCTGAATCAACGGCAAAGCTTTTTGGATATGGTCTCGGGAAGCCAGCTCAGGCACAACACCCCCGAACCCTGCATGGAGGCTAATTTGGCTATGTAATGCATGCGACAACAAGCCTTTCGCCGAATCAAAGATGGCGATCCCTGTTTCATCGCATGATGTTTCAATCCCCAAGACACGCACGAGCAACACCCGTAATCCAACAACAATATGACTGGCATTTCGCCAAATTAACGATTAGAATCTTCCGTTCTTTTTGACGAGCCGCGGATTATAGCAGGTTATCGTCAATTTTTTTCTTAAATTTACGGAGATTAGTCTCAGATATGCCAAGCGTACGTGTAAAAGAAAACGAGAATTTTGAAGTCAGTTTACGTCGGTTTAAGCGTTTATGTGAGAAGGCAAGCGTGCTTTCTGACTTACGCCGCCACGAATATTATGAAAAACCCACCTGGAAGCGCAAACGTAAAAAAGCTTCAGCGATTAAACGCTACCAGAAGAAACTCATGCGTGAAACAGCCACGAGTGAAAAAGATCGCCGCAAATAACGCACAGGAGATGTCATCGCATGACTTCACAGAGCCTCAAAGAGAAAATTCAAGAAGACATGAAGAATGCTATGCGTGCCGGCGAAAAAGAAAAACTCGGCACCATTCGTTTGATTTTAGCCGCCATTAAGCAGCGTGAAGTCGATGAACGCATTACGCTCAGTGACGAACAAGTGCTTGCCGTACTCGACAAAATGACCAAACAACGCCGCGAATCCATTGCTCAATATGAAGCTGCGAATCGCGCTGATTTAGTCGATAAAGAAAACGCTGAAATTGATATCATTAAAGCCTATTTACCCCCTCAATTATCAGCTGCTGAAATCAATCAAATGATTGATACCGTCATCCAAGAAACGGGCGCTTCGTCAGCGCGCGATATGGGTAAAGTAATGGGTGTTTTAAAGCCACGCATTCAAGGCCGCGCTGATATTGGCGCTGTCAGCAATCAAGTTAAAGAACGTTTATCAACGGCTTAATTGTAGAAGGTTTTCGCGCATGGCTATCCCTCGCGAATTCATTCAAGAAGTCTTAACGCGCATCGACATCGTCGAACTCATTGATGCGCGCGTTCCCTTACAAAAAAAATCTGCGCAGAATTTTTTTGCGTGCTGCCCTTTTCACACGGAAAAATCCGCCTCTTTTTCAGTGAGTCACAGCAAACAATTTTATCATTGCTTTGGCTGTGGCGCGCACGGAAATGCCATCGATTTTCTAATGCAATATGATCGACTCAACTTTCCTGAAGCTGTCGAAGCACTCGCAAAAACAGCTGGGCTAGAAGTACCACACACAGAAACACATGCAACGAAAAAAACCATCGCACCCGATTTATATACTTTGCTTGAAAAAATTGCGGGATTTTACCAACAAACTTTACGCAAACATTTACCTGCCATTGATTATTTAAAAAAACGCGGATTAACCGGTGAAATTGCAAAAACATTTGGCATCGGATATGCGCCTAATGGCTGGGATAACTTACTCAAAGCTTTTACTGCTTCGCGCCAACACTTGCACGAAGTCGGCATGCTTATTCAAAAAGAAGATCAGCATTATCATGATCGCTTCAGGGACCGCATTATGTTTCCCATTCGCGATCGACGTGGACGCATCATCGGATTTGGTGGTCGAGTGATTCATCAAGGCGAACCCAAATATTTGAATTCCCCCGAAACACCACTCTTCCACAAAGGCCGTGAATTATATGGTTTATACGAAGCACAACAAGCGAATCGCACTTTAAAATATATTTTAATTGTCGAAGGTTACATGGATGTCATCGCTTTATTTCAACATGGCGTGACTTACGCAGTTGCAACAATGGGCACCGCGACCACAGCGAATCACATTCAGCGTTTATTTCGTTATACCAACGAAATTATTTTTTGCTTCGACGGTGACAATGCTGGCCGCACAGCAGCGTGGCGCGCATTACAAACTGCTTTTCCGCTTGCACAAGATGGAAAACAAATGCGTTTTATGTTTTTACCTGACGGCGATGATCCCGATAGTTTTATTCGCAGACAAGGACGCGAAACCTTCGAAACAAAAATTCAAGAAGCGCAAACGCTATCACAATTTTTCTTTCATGCTTTATCGACGCAAGTCGATCTTTCGCACTTGGATGGACGTGCACATCTGGCAAAATTAGCAATGGAACATATTCAACAATTACCTGAAGGTATTTTTAAAACATTCATGTTGGATGAATTAGCCAAACGTACGCGCATTAACACAACACAATTTCAACCCAAAAAAACACAACAAAAAAATATTTTACAACCCACCCAATCACGACCCACTACACAATTACGTCGTGTCATTATGTTATTATTGCAACAACCTACTCTCGCGCAACACATTCAACTCCCTCTCCCAGATTTTGATCAACGTGGCGGAGACATCTTAAAAACATTACTCGACAGGATCCAATCCAATCCTAAAATTACGACGGGTGCTTTGCTCGAACAATGGCGGGACCAAACCGATTATGCCTCGCTCGTTAAATTGGCAGCGACTGAACATATGATCCCTGAGGAGGGCATCGAAGAAGAGTTTAAAGGGGCAATCTCTCGTTTACGCCTTCAAAGTCAAAAACAGCATATTTCAAAACTACTCGCAAAAGCCGCGACCACCCCGCTGACTGGCGATGAAAAATCAGCCCTTCAGACATTGATTAGCGAAAGCCAGGGCGAGCAATAAATCAAACATAGTGCAGCGCCTCAGAGAAAATTACTGCCTTCTAACACTAGCTCATATAGCGAACAATCGGTATAATACCCGGTCACTTTGCACCCATTCCTCTAAAATAGGTCTCTCAAGCATGGATCAAGAACAGCAACGTTCACGTCTAAAAGAACTCATTGCCCGTGGCAAAGAGCAAGGCTATCTCACGTATGCAGAGGTCAATGACCATTTGCCAGCGGATATTGCCGACCCCGAGCAAATAGAAGATATTATCAGTATGATCAACGACATGGGTATCCGTGTCGCCGAAATAGCCCCTGAAACCGAAGAACTTTTACTGGCTGACAATGAAGCTACCGATGAAGTAGCCGCAGAAGAAGTCGCGAGCGCGCTGGCTGCCATTGATGAAGTTGGCCGCACCACTGACCCTGTCCGCATGTATATGCGTGAAATGGGGAGTGTCGAATTGCTTTCCCGCGAAGGGGAAATTGCGATTGCTAAACGTATCGAAGAAGGCATGAACCAAATGCTGACGACACTAGCATCTCAACCTCAGATGATTGCTGAAGTATTATCCGATTACGACCGCATCGAAAAAGGCGAAGTCCGTCTGGCTGAAATCATCAGCGGTTATATCGAACCTATCATTGAGCCCACAGATAGTGTCGCGATTAAAGAAACCGAAGAAGCCACAGACGAAGAAGACGAAGAAGGTGGAGAAGAAGGCGGCGGTGAATTTCTTGAGGAAGAAACCGGCCCAGATCCAGAAGTTGCTAAAGTTCGTTTTGCAGAGCTCCGTGACCTTTATGAAAAAGCTATTGCTGCAGAAAAGAAGCACGGTCTCGAACACAAAAAAACCATTCAAGCCCGCGCAGCTTTATCGCAATGTTTCATGGATATTAAATTAGCACCGCGTCAATTCAATAAATTATCCCGCAAAATGCGTTCGCTCTTGGATGAAGTACGTTTACAAGAACGTTACATCATGAACCTTTGCGTCAACAAAGCCAAAATGCCGCGTAAAGCTTTTATTGGAGCATTTTTAAATAACGAAACTAATTTAGACTGGTTTAATCCTACCGCGCATAAGAGCAAGCCATATTTTGCTGCCGTTAAAAAATTGTTACCGGATCTTCAACGCGCGCAGAAAAAATTACTTGCACTTCAAACCCAAATGCAAATGCAGATTAGCACGATTAAAGACGTGAATCGCCGCATGTCGATTGGCGAAGCAAAAGCACGTCGTGCTAAAAAAGAAATGGTCGAAGCTAATTTACGTTTAGTGATTTCTATCGCGAAAAAATACACTAATCGCGGCTTACAATTCTTAGATCTCATTCAAGAAGGCAATATTGGTTTGATGAAAGCGGTTGATAAATTCGAATATCAACGCGGCTACAAATTCTCAACTTATGCCACATGGTGGATTCGTCAAGCGATCACACGCTCCATTGCAGATCAAGCGCGCACCATTCGTATTCCTGTGCACATGATTGAAACCATCAATAAGCTCAATCGTATTTCTCGCCAAATTTTGCAGGAAACAGGACTTGAGCCAACGCCTGAAGAATTAAGCAAACGCATGGAATTGCCCGAAGATAAAATTCGCAAAGTCCTTAAAATTGCGAAAGAGCCTATCTCTATGGAAACACCCATTGGCGATGATGAAGATTCGCATTTAGGTGACTTCATCGAAGACATTAATATTTTGTCACCGATTGATGCTGCCACCACGAGTGGATTATCTGAGGCAACCCAAAAGATTCTTTCGACGCTTACACCGCGCGAAGCTAAAGTGTTACGCATGCGTTTTGGGATTAACATGAATACCGATCACACGTTGGAAGAAGTCGGTAAACAATTCGATGTGACCCGCGAACGTATTCGTCAAATCGAAGCCAAAGCGTTGCGTAAATTACGTCATCCTTCTCGTTCCGAGCAGTTGCGTAGTTTCCTTGAAGAGTCTGAATAGATCGGGTAAGATTCGTGGCCTCTCTTTCAAACGGCGTTGTTGAATGAATGCGCCGCAGTTATCTCGCGGCCCTGAGATCGTCGAAGGGTCCGCGAATGAATGTTTTGCCGTCGTCCCGCGGCTTGTCCGCGGGAACCAGTGGCGAAAATAAAGAGAGAAGTTCAGCAGCATCCGGGCTCATAGCTCAGTTGGTTAGAGCAGGAGACTCATAATCTCTTGGTCCTAGGTTCGAGTCCTAGTGGGCCCATAGTAAAATCAATTCTCCCCCACTATATTTATAGATACGAAACAAAACTGGGCGATTCATGGGTGGCAAGCTTTCGAAATCGAAGAGCCGCAAATTTGCTGTTGTCGAGCAAAAGCCAGAGGGTTTTATGAACTTAAAGAGACAATTGCAAATGGCTTGCGAGCTGGCATGGTGTTCAAGTAACCCCATTAATCATTTTAATTAAACATCTTAATGAAAGTTGCATGGGGTTACTTGACACCGCATGCATAGGATGATGTGCCCACCTAGTACTATGTAAACTATCTAGGTGGGGGGGATGATTCTTAGATTGATTAAATTGAAACGTGTGATTTACTTTTTTCTGGTAAGCGTAACGCAAACAGATACTCTGCCATTATCAAGTTTTGTGATAACTGGTGCAGAGCCAACATAGTTGTTGATTTTGTAATAACTATCGGTGGATTCTGATTTTACATTGTAAAACGGACTAGCTAATGTTCCATTTAATTCTGCAACAGCATCTGACACTGTCGAACCCTCTTCACATGCGATGAGAGAATTAGCTTCTAAGTCTGGAATTGCTGCAAAGGCATTAATACTAAGCAATGACGCAGTTATTAAGCTACCAAGAATAATTTTTTTCATTTCCTACACCCCACGAATTCAGTTTTTTGAAGGGCGTATTATAGCGTTTTTTTTATACTAGTAAAGCATTCTTGTTTGAAACAAACTCTTTTTCAGCAAGGCTGATCTTAATACATTAACGTCAGAACCACTCAATGGCAATGGACCATACTTATACAGCCTATTGATAATAAAGAAATTTTCAATAAACCTTACCAGCCCGTCAACACCGTATCATCATTCAATAAAAATCAGTAGAATAAACTATCCTAAAAAAGTAAAAAGCATACGCTCCAATGCGTTTAAGCACCTCACTTCTTTTCTCGATATATAAGGAAATATACACATGAAACGTCGTTCATTAAGTTTAATTTTAACCCTGTGCGCTATGCTTTTTTATTTTAATAGCGTCTTGGCCTGCACCTCTTTCCGCGTGACCGCTAAAGATGGCACTATCATCATCGCGCGCAGCATGGAATTTGCGCTCGACATGAAATCAGCATTACGCACTTCGCCGCGCGGCAGAACCTTCACGACAACAGCACCTGATGGAAAACCAGGACTATCCTGGAAAGCAAAGTATGGTTATCTTTTTCTTGATGCCATGAATGTTGACATTAGCGTTGATGGGATGAATGAAGCAGGATTATCATTCGAAGCGCTCTATTTACCTGGATATGCAGAATACCAAACAGTTCCAGCAAATCACGATAGTCAAGCACTGCCCTATATGAACATTGGCGATTGGGGGCTTAGCAATTTCAAAACAGTTGATGAGGTACGTCAAGCGCTTCCTGGTATTTTCGTTTTTGCACAAAAAAATCCAGGATTCGGCGATATGATTTTTCCGCTGCATTTTTCATTCTATGATGCAAGCGGTAAAGGAATTGTTGTTGAATATATTGGCGGCAAATTAAATATTTATGATAACCAAGTCGGCGTAATGACTAACGCACCCGGTTATGATTGGCACCTCACCAATTTAAAAAATTATGTTCAGTTAAAACCAACCAATCCTAATCCTGTCGTTGTCGATGGCGTTACTTTTGTAGCCACAGGACAAGGCGCTGGAATGTTAGGCTTGCCAGGTGACATCAGCCCTCCTTCGCGTTTTGTTAAAATGGCAGTGCTCATGAGTGTTGCTGCACCCGCCAATGATGCAAAAAGCGCCGTGAACTTAGCAGAACATGTTATCAATAATGTCGATATACCCATGGGATTAGCACGTGAACCTTCAAATAATAACTATTCTGGTGAAACGACAGAATGGGTTGATTTTAAAGATTTAACAAACAAAATATTTTATTATCGAACTTATGGTGATTTATCATTACACGCTGTCTCAATGGCTAAAATTGATTTTTCTGAAAATGCAGCCAGACTGAGAATGCCAATCGCTAGCCCAGAATACGTGCAAGATATGACAGATGCATTTCTGAAACAGAAAGCAAATTAATTCACCGACACAAGCGATTTACCGTGAGCCTTAGGGTTCACGGTAAATTTGAATTTCTTGCCGAATAAGGCGCTCACCTAAAACCACTTTTTATAACTCTAGCAGGCAGCCACAACCGCTTAATAGATCAAAATAATGCTAAAATAAAGGTTTAACGCGCCAGGGAGGCACGATCATGGTTCAAGAAATCACAACGAAATCATGGGGTTCTCGTATTATTTCGGCACTATGGGGTGTGGTTTTCGGCATTGCTCTAGTGATCGGCGCTTTTGTTTTAGTTTTCTGGAATGAAGGGCATGGATTGCATACGGCACAATCGCTCGAACAAGCACAAACTGTTTTAATTTCTGTTCCGAACGCTCCTATTGATCCCAATATCAATATGAAAGTGGTTTACTTCAATGGACAAGCCACAACTGAAAATATTTTACACGACAATTTTTTCTCCCTTTCTGAAAATGCCATTTCGTTAGATCGTAAAGTAGAGATGTATCAATGGAAAGAAAATGTCGAGACGCAAACAGAATCAAAATTAGGCGGCTCAGAACAAGAAACTAAAACGTATACTTACAAACCCGTTTGGTCTACAGAAATCATTGATAGCAGCGAATTTAAAGATCCCAATGGCCATCAAAATCCAACACAAATGCCCATTCAATCTTTTAAACAATACGCTGAAAATGTCAAAGTGGGTGACTTTCAGTTGCCACATGATTTAATCACAGAAATAAAAGGATATACACCGATCAATTTAGAAAAAATGAATGTAGCTGAGTTGCAAAAGAAATTACATAAACCTGTCCATATCGATAATGAAAATATATATGCGGGTGACGATTCACAATCACCTAAAGTGGGAGATCTTAAAATAACGCTGACAGAATCTTTACCGCAAACTGTGAGTATTATTGCGCAACAAACAGGAAATACTTTACAACCATTTATTGCACCCGCAGGTCAGTCTGTCAGTTTACTTGAAATGGGAACTCAAACACCACAAGTCATGATTGCTAATGCAATATCAGCAAATGCAATGATGATGTGGTTATTACGTTTTGGGTCTTTGATTATGATGATGATTGGGCTTGCCTTATTGATGAATCCCATTAAAATCTTAGCTGACTTTATTCCCTTTCTAGGATCGCTCGTAGGATTTGGGACTGGACTCATCGCCTTTCTCGGTGGATTACTCTTATGGACATGTGCATTAGCCATTGCATGGTTTGTCGTGCGACCTTTATTAGCCATTGGATTAGTCATTATTGTGATTGGCATTTGCTTTGGTATACTGAAGCTAAAGAAAAAAAGTCTCAATAAATAAATTAATGGCTCTGAAAAAATGGATCTAGTAATTTAAGCCATGCTTGCAATTGACTGGCATACTCGTCTTTGCAGAATGCGCTTTTTTCTTTAATAAATTTTAGCAATTTTGTGTTTTTTAATTCAGCTAAAACCTTATCTGGATCTCTACCATACGTTAAACAAATAATATTGTAAAATCGCTGCGAATTGAGTGCATGCTCATCCCACAGGTCGTCTTCAGCATATGTTTGAGTCGTGTGATCTAAAATATCAAATAATTCGGCGCTATCCATCACAATGTCATACCCATCATTGGTATATTCTAGCGCAATAATCACAGCTAAATTATCTGCCGCAGTTTCTTCATTACTGACAATAGGAAGGTCCAAGACATTAATCAATGCATGCGCCATTTCGTGATAAAAGAAAAAGGTTGTGGCTCGAATAGAAAAATTCACCATTGCGTGACTACTAGCTTTAGGATACTTATTAACATAAAGACCTGAAAGATAAGCAATGAAAGGATAACTCATTACAATCGTTTTATTTTTCGGGTAATAGACTGGTCCATCTTTTATTGAAAATTTAACAAAAATATCTTCTGGTAAAATAAATTCTCGATTGAGTCCCTCTATAATATTTTGAAATTGATTACTGGCTTTAACGACAATTTCAATATTTTGATAATCTTCATCCTTAGGTGTGTCAAAATATAATTTAAACTTTCCATTTTCATTTGCATAAACCATCGCAGAAAAAATAATTGATACACACAATGTCAACCATAGAAAATAGTAACGCATGACTATTCATCACCGCCGCTGTCGCCGCCGCCATCGTCACCGCTATCGCCGCCTCCTTCATCACCACCGCCACTGTCGCCACCCTCATCTGCAGCACTACCTTCATCTCCACCGCTATTATCTGCGGCAGCCCCTTCATCATCGCTTCCTGATGAATCTGCTGCTGTATTTTCATCGCTCGCTTGACTGCCTGCATCTACAGCTTCATGTTGAGATGCATCGGAAGAAGTACTTTCCGAATCAGTCGCCACTGTATCTGATGAATCTTCTTCTGAAATAGCCTCTTCTGTTGTTTGCTCTTCATAGCTAGCCGTTTCAACATAAGAAGTACTTTCTCCGTACGTTGTGATTTCTTCTTGTAAGTATTCCACTGAAGTGACTTGGCCTGTCATTAAAAACGCAGGCGCAGTGGTGACAAGTGTTGGAATAACGTTTGAGCTTGTGACAAGCGCATAGGCATTATTTAATATGTCTTTCATACCGGCAGAATTTTTAATACTCCCTGTCCCTTTAAAAGCTAAACCTTTATTTGTTTCATAAGCAATATTCGCACTCGGTTTATTTAATTTGACTTTACCTGCTGGTGTTGCAATTTGAAATGCATCAGGATTACCACGCGCAATTCGACCTGCATTCACATCAAGTCCACCTGTGCCTAATTTTATTTTGAAATGATCGCTAGGAGATAATTTTGCATTAGATTCTTTAGAAACAGTGTAATTGTAACCATCCATTTCAATAGTTGTATTTGGACGCATCACTGCAAGCGTGCCATCTGTGAAACGCAACCCTGCATAACTATTTTTATCGGTTACCAAAGTATCCTTAGGAAAAATAGGTGAATGTTCTTTTAGCGTTCGTTCTGATTTATCAAAACTAATTGCTTTTACAACGCCTGTCATTTTAACCACCTCACCAACTGCTGTGACTGCAATTTTCTTAGCGGCTTCAGCGGCTTGCGCAGTAACATTGTAAATGAAAGTGATCGTTGAAAGAAAAAACACCAAGACGAGTTTAACGAATTGGATACGCATAACCACTCCCCTTTTTGTGTCGTTACTTGAAGTCTAGTGCATATCTTGGTTTTTTCCACATTATTTACAATAATTACTATAAATACAGAGAGTTATTAATCTCCTCCTATTAAAACGAATGCGAAAACCTTTTCGGCCCATCAATTTCTGATGCAGTAAAATCTGGCAGTTTATTTAACTTTGCGATCATTTCTTCGCATAGCGCAGTATTGAATTTCACAATCGTATGCGATAAATGAACATATTTGCTTCGATCTTTAGTCAGCACAACATCCTTAAAGGTGCGCAAAAAATCAATGGGTCGTTTATCTTCATGTTGATCAACGCCGCGCAAACAGACAAATACATTGTCATCAAAATAAATATACATTTTTTCGGGATCAGCTAAATAAAATTCGCCAAGAACTTCATCTATGCCAAATTTTTGATTGATCAATTGAATAATTAAAAAGAGCGAATACATTTCTTCAGGACAATGGACAGGTAAATTTTCATCATTTGAAGAAATGACAAAACAGCCCTGTTTTTTACGCTCATGTTCTTTATATTGAATCCCTTCAATGCGTTCCTTTAAAAATTCAATTTCAGAGTCAATATCTTCTACTTCGCGAACCAAAGGCTCTATTACATTTTGTATTTTTTCTATTTGCTTTTCATAATCGTCAATAGATTTTTCTATTGTTTTTTTATGTTGTAATTTTCTGTTTAATTCTTCTTGAATTGTCTCCTTATGTGTTGAATGTATTCTGCGAAGTTCTATGCTTTCCTTCTTTCTTTGAAACATTTTTCTTCTCCTTTCAGGCTTATCACATTGAAAGCGCATTGATACTACACCCCCCTATAAAAATCGCCAACCCCTCCATGTGGAATTATCAGCAGTACATTTAATTTTTCAATACAATCATCAAGATAAACCATCATTCTCAGAGAGCCTACATCAAATGTATTTTAAAATACGCTATACTTTAAGTGTTCGGACGTATCATCATGACAAGGGGTACCCTTTAATGAAAGAAGATAACGTCGCATCTCAGTTTGAAATCAAACGCGGTATTCAAGGTATCGGTGTATTTGCTAAACGAGACTTTTTGAAAGATTCACATTTATTTACCATGCACGGTGAAATTCTTGACCACCCAACACGCACATCCGTTCAAATCGGTGAGCACGAACACATCGAAGATGAAATTGCTGGTGCCGTGAATCATGCTTGCTCGCCTAGCGCTAAAGTTGATCGCGCAACGCGCAGTTTTATCACCGTACGCGATATCAAAAAAGGTGAAGAAATCACTTTTGATTATCGTGAAAATGAAGATACACTAGCAAATCCCTTTGTTTGCAGTTGCTGCCAAACAGAAATTACAGGGAAAAAATTACAGCCCGTCTAAGGAGAAGGAACTGATCCGTGTTGTCACATGCAATATATATTTTTTTAGGCGGCGGCATTGGTTCACTCTTTCGCTATTGGCTATCCTTGAGTGTGTACTCACTTTTTGGCCGTGATTTTCCTTATGGCACTTTATCTGTTAACGTGATTGGTTCCTTTTTGATGGGATTACTCACCATTTTTTTAATTGAACGCTACAACAGTGAAGCTAGTTTATTACGAGCATTATTACTCATTGGTTTTCTGGGTGGTTTCACCACATTTTCTTCGTTTTCCATTGAAACCTTTCAATTATTTGAAAATGGAGAAATCATTAAAGCGTGTTTGAATATTTTTCTTCAACTCAGTTTATGTATGATCGCAGTTTCACTGGGTGCACTTTTAGGGAGAGAATTATAATGAAAATGATGATGGTTCGCGTTTACATCATGGAAGCAGAAAAACAACTCAAACCTATTTTGAACTATTTGCACGACGTCGCAAAAGTACGCGGCGTAACAGTTTTTAGAGGTGTAACAGGATTTGGTCAATCAGGGCAAATGCATTCTGCCACATTAGTTGATCTTTCTTTAAATTTACCGATGACCATCGAATTTTTTGATTCGATTGATCGTATTGATCCCATCATTCAACATCTTAATTCTTTCGTTGAACCAGGCCACATTGCTAGTTGGCCAATCGATGTTAATCTCGGCGTTTCTTAAAAAACTCTTTCAACAAAACAGTCGATTCCTCTGCCAATAATCCACCTTCATACTTGACTGTATGATTTCCGCATTGCTGTCTTGCCTGCCAGCGAACATCAGATGCACCAAATACAACTCGCGCAACACGCGCCTGAATCATCGCGCCGGCACACATCAAGCAAGGTTCGAGTGTGACGTACAAAGTGGAATCTATTAAGCGATAATTTTTGTGTTGGTTGGCAGCATTACGCAGCGCAATCATTTCTGCATGCGCAGTAGGATCTACCATTGAAATAGGCGCATTAAATCCTTCGCCAATAATTTTATTTTCTAAAACGAGCACGGCACCAATTGGTACCTCGTTTTTTTCGGCTGCAGTTTTTGCAAGCGTTAATGCACGCTGCATGAATTGGCTATCTATCTCGGAGAAATTTGATTGAATCGAAGCTGTCATTGCGAGGCCGCGGAGCGTTTGGCCGTGGCAATCCAGTTTTTAAAACCTGGATTGCTTCGTTGAAACAGGCTTCGCCCACCTCGCAATGACTTCTGTTTACTATTCATGAACGCATTATTCCCACTCAATTGTTGCAGGAGGCTTTCCGGAGATATCATAGACAACGCGCGACACATGACGAACTTCATTGGTGATACGATTTGCAACATGCGTTAAAAACTCGTGAGGCAAATGAGCGACGTGTGCCGTCATAAAGTCGATGCTCTCGACCACACGTACCGATAGCACATAATCATAATGTCTTGCATCGCCTTGCACGCCAACGGATTTGACTGGCAAGAAAACCACAAATGCTTGCGAAACACGATCATATAATTTTTGCTGACGCAATTCCTCGATTAAAATCGCATCGGCTGCGCGAACAATTTCTAAAAATTCAGGCAAAACTTCACCCATCACACGAATTGCTAACCCTGGCCCAGGGAATGGATGACGTTGCACCAGCTCGTACGGCAATCCTAAAGCCACCCCCATTTTACGCACTTCATCTTTAAATAATTCGCGCAGTGGTTCGAGCAATTTGAGTTTCATTGTTTCAGGTAATCCACCCACATTATGATGCGATTTAATCACATGTGATTGATCACTGCCGGCAGCTGACTCAATCACATCTGGATAAATTGTACCTTGCGCCAACCAAACAGCGTCTGTGATTTTTGCCGCTTCTTCATCAAAAATTTCGATGAATAAACGTCCAATGATTTTACGTTTTTGTTCGGGATCTGTTACACCTGAAAGTGCTTGTAAAAATCTTTCTTCTGCGCGCACGGTGATTAAATGAATTCCTAAATGTTTTTCGAATAATGTTTGTATATTTTCGATTTCATTTAAACGCATCAACCCTGTATCGACTAATACACAAATTAATTGCTTCCCAATCGCGCGGTGTAATAATGCAGCTAAAACTGAAGAATCAACGCCACCAGATAATGCCAAGATAACGCGCTCATCACCCACTTGCTTTTGAATAGATTGAATAGATTCATCTATGACATTACGAATTGTCCAAGTGCCTTCGCATTCACAAATATCTTTGACAAAGCGCTCTAAAATGCGCATCCCTTGCCTCGTGTGAGATACCTCAGGATGAAATTGCAATGCATAGAATTTTTTATTTTCATTTGCCATAGCTACAATTGCGCAATTCTCTGTGGCAGCAATACGCGTAAATTCAGGGGGTAATTCAGCAACATGATCACCATGGCTCATCCACACATCCAACAAAGGTGTTTCTGTTTCAGTGATGACATCAGAAATATCGTCGAGTAAACGCGAGCGCGATTGAATAGAAACTTTTGCATAACCAAATTCACGACGCGCACCTGGTGCAACACGACCCCCTAATTGTGCAGCCATCGTTTGCATCCCATAGCAAATGCCTAATACAGGACACCCTAAAGTAAAAACACATTCTGGCGCACGCACACTGAAATCCGACGTGACACTCTCAGGACCGCCCGACAAAATGATCCCGCTAGGTGCAAATGCACGAATTATTTTTTCAGAAACAGTACAGGGCACAATTTCACAATACACACCAATCTCACGCACACGTCGAGCAATTAATTGCGTATATTGAGAACCAAAATCTATAATTAAAATTCGATCTTTATGATCTGCATGCATGATTCATCTCTCTTAATCGTTTTATTGATTTTCCAGCCGTCGTGCCGCGACACGTTCGCGGCCAACAGAAAAATACCACTACACAATATAACTCGCTAGATACCCCGCATAAAGCGCGGGACGA
>JANRLY010000037.1:0-36486 GCA_033762075.1 Gammaproteobacteria bacterium | reverse complement strand
TATTGTTGATGTTTTCAATAAGCTATCTCTTGAAAGCGGTTGCTATCACCTTGAGGCGAAATTACATGAAAATAAATGGGAGATTGTAGAAATTAATCCGCGGGTAGGGGGAGCATATATATCAAAAAGTATCGAATTGCTGACAGGCGGATATGATTTGTTATTGTTATGGTTGAGTACTCTGATAGTTTCCTCAGAGTCTGAATCAAAAAAAATACATAAAAATTTATTTAATATATCAACAAGAAATAAACAATTTCATTCTCGAGATGTGCGTACGTTTTTTAGGGTTTATTTTGCAACAAGATTTGGAGTAATAAAATCTATTTCTGTTAAAGATTTATTTATCAATCCTAGTGAATATAAGATTTTTTTAAAACGTGGGCAAAAAATAAATAACACATCGCGAGAAGTATTTGCTGCTCAGGCAATATGGACTATGAACTCGAAGTCTAATGAAGAATTGAGCAAGCTAATTGAAGAGAGTCATAAATTAATGGAAATAGAGTATGAGTAAGCTAAAAAAATATATTTTAATTATTGATTATAATTTGTCTCGTTACGACGATGTCAAGATGATGGCAGAATATGCATTGTCTAAATACGGTTTGCGTGCAATTTTAATTAGGCCAAATCCATCTTCAATAGATCAATTAGTCGCTGATCATATTATCAACCTTGATCCTCGATCCGAGGGGTTTATTGAAGATGCAATTAGATGCTTGTCAAGTTTTGCAAATGATATACAAGCTGGGTTGGTGTTTTCGGATAATGCGGTTTTTTCAGGGGCAAAACTACTAGAATCTCTGGGGCTTGAGACAGATTCTGCATTAATGGCTGAATCTGCATACTCAAAAATCAAATACCGACAAGCTGAATCTGAAAATATCAATCTCTGGAATAAGCAAAATATCTTTGTTCCTAATTTTAAAGTTATTTATACGCTCGATGAAGTGATTGAGTTCTCACAAAATAATCCTAATGGATTCGTTTTAAAACCAGCTTGTGAAGGAAATAATCGTGGCGTGATGTTGTTGCGAGAAGGAGATAATTTGGATGAGGCTCTTTCATCTATCATGCCGTATCTGAAAGATGGTTTAATTTGTGAGGAATTGATTCAATTTGAGGAAGAGTATTCATTCGATGGAATTTCTCATTTAACATTTATCACGAAAAAACTTAGTAAAAAGTCTAAGTATCCAGTTGAATATGGTCAGATCGTTTCAGGCGAAATGGATACACGTACAGCTGAACTTATTGCTCGCGCTGGTGCTGTAGCAAATATGATAGTGGGTCAATGTAGGGGGCCATTCCATAATGAAATCAAGTTGTCATTAGAGAAAGATCAAGCTGCAATCATTGAGCCAAATCGACGTCCAGCCGGAATGAAAATATGGAGTTTAGCTGAAAAAGTTTTTGGATATGATTTTTATCAACTTTGGATAGATCGTGTGGTCGCTAAAAAATTACCAAGCAAGCTTCCGCCAGCAAAAGGTGTGTCTGCGATTCGTATGTTAGGTGCTCCTTGTGATGGTGTGTTTAAATTGCCTGTATATTTGTCAAATAATTCAGATCTGTTATTTAAAAAATTTATTGAACAATTTAAAAAACATTCTCATGTAGCTTTTCCAATTGAATGGTTTGGGTTCCAGCTCAATAAAAAGACAGGGGATGATGTAGTGAAAGTTCAAAAAGATAACTCTGATTTTATCGCTCAAATATGCATTTATCTTAACGATAGCAGGGTTGATGTCATTCAGTTGCTTGATCAGATTAATGACTGCTGGCTTGACTATATAAGTGTTTATGTGCAATCACAGCGTGGAGAAGCAGCATGAATATTTTAATATTACACAGAATACCATATTATAAAATTGAATATCATCGCGGCATAGATCATTCGCGACATAACGTTTTTTATATAGGCACAAAAGAAAACTTAAACAATATTCCTTCTCATGTCTTTTGTAAAAAAATCATACGCTCAGGAATTCATGATGTTGTGCGAGAAGTATCAGGATACTTAAGGTTATCTGCTGTCAAATTCGATAAAATTATTTCTATGTCTGAATATGAATTATTAGCAGCAGCGCAGCTGCGTGAATTATTTCATATTGATGGGCCCCTTGTGTCTGATGTTGAGCTTGTTAGAAATAAGCTTCTCATGAAAAAATCCATGGCTGAGCATGGTATTAGGGTGCCGACATTTACTTCAATGATTGATTTAATTGAAAAGGAGTATTTTTCTTCAAATGGAAAATTAGTGCTTAAGCCAATCTCTGGTGCGTCCAGTGAAAATGTTGTTGTATTCAGTCATTATATTGAATTATTAAAGAGATTAAAAAACGGAAATACAGGTGTTTCTGAGTTAGATGGTGGTGTGGATTGTTTTGATCAATATGAGGTAGAAGAGTTTATTGAGGGTGACATTATTCATATCGATGGTCTTGTTCAAGAGGGGCGAATCATTAAATGCTTGGCAAGTCAGTATATTGGTACATGTCTCAATTATGCAAATGGCTTTCCATTAGGTTCTATTCAAATTGAAACAACTTCATTATTAAAAAATTGGGCGCAGAAATGTATTTTAGCAGCAAAAATAAATAGTGGCAGTTTCCATCTCGAGCTCATCAAATCACCAGATGGCTTGGTATTTTTAGAAATTGCTAATCGTGTCGGTGGAGCTGATGTCGTTAAAACATTCGAATTAGCGACAGGCGTTCATTTGCCTTCCGCTGAATTAAAATTACAACTATCAGAATATCAACATATGAATGATTCTAATTTATCAAATAAAAAATATGGTTGGTTTGTTTTTCCGGGCCATAAGCTCGCTGCGTGTGTTGCGAGCATGTTGAATAGTGAAGAATTTAAGAACCATAAATTTATAATAGATTGGCATGAGCTTCCTCGAGATAAAAAATGTAAATCATATATTACATATCAACCAAATGAAGTACCGCTTGCAGGCGTGATTTGTGGTGATGATTCAAATGAGCTGATTCAATTTATGCAGAGGATGTTTGCCTCTATTAAGATCACTGACAGTCATCATGAATCACATAGGGTAGCGTAATGAACTCAAAATTAATTAAGTTTTTAATCATTAGATTTTTTTCATCACTGGGCGACCAATTATTATTATTTGCTGTTCCATTGCTTGTCTATGCGGCTACACATAGTGTTGCAATGTCCGGTCTGGCTTTTTTTATTGAATGGATGCCAAGGGTTGTTTCATTGCCATTCGCAGGCGTATTTAGTGACAAATTTGGTGGGAGAAAAGTATATCTAATCGCTGATTCAGTTCGAGCCCTGATGTGTATTGTGGGATTTTG
The DNA here is from genome assembly GCA_033762075.1 of Gammaproteobacteria bacterium. GTDB lineage: Bacteria > Pseudomonadota > Gammaproteobacteria > DSM-16500 > DSM-16500 > VFKI01. Next base: position 33,151 of record JANRLY010000037.1, on the reverse strand, counting down.
CTTTGTTAGTCTATTTCCGCATTATACTTTTTATGTTGTTAGTATCTTAATGGGTATGTGTGCATTTTTTTATGCGCAAGCATTTATTGCGCAGGAAACAACAATTCCACGACTTGTTTCTGTTGATAACCTACATAAAGCTCAATCTATGATTCAGACTGTTGAACAGGCTGCTATGATTTTAGGGCCATTTTTAGGTTCTGTGCTCGTTTATTTTTTGCCTATGTCATATTTACTTGTTTTTGCATCTCTCGTTTTTTCGATTGGATTTATCGGAATGTTTGCATTGAAAGGATTTTCATCTCATGTGACAGTCAATACAAGTAAAAAACATATTTTACGTGATATATACGAGGGGTTACTCATACTCTCGGAGAGCAAGCGACTCATCTGGTTATGCGTCATTACGGTAGTTGTTAATTTGATTTGGGGGCTTGTGCTTGCCACAAGCGCTGCGATTGTAACTGGTGCTTTTAATAAAAATGCGGCAACGTATGGTTATATGCAAACTATGACAGGTGTTCTTAGTGTTGTTGTTTTATTGCTGGCGCCAAATATAATTACGAAATTATCGTTAAAAATGGTAGGAATAATCTCGTACGTATTAATTGTATTCGGTGCATTTTTCATTGGATCCAATATCAGTTTTTGTACGTTTGTTTTGGGCTATTTATTGGTTATCACAATGGATGGCGTGTTTAACATTTATATACGTACAGAAAGAGTGAAAATTATACCTAAGGAGCATATGGGTAAAACGATTGGACTAATCGTATTAATCAATCAATTGAGCCTTCCAGTGGCTGGGTTAATTGTGGCGAAATATTCAGCTACATTAGGTGTTGAAAAGTTATTTTTAAGCATGGGGGTTTTAGCCTCAGTATTTTTGCTATTTCAATTGGTTGAGCTTATTACTAGAAGAAATATGGAGGAGGAGTACGGAGTCAAGTAAAATCATTAAACATTATATTTGCTAATGAATTTGTTATATGTTGATACTTGGTGCTGTACCTGTGCGTTGCTCTAACTGCATTTCATGCGTATAGTGCTTTGTCGGTCATGGGCATTTTTAAATGGAGGTTTTAATGCGCCACATCCGTATAGCTCTTGTATCTGCTGCTGTTCTTTTTTCGGCCCAGCCTATTTCTTCTCTTTAGCAGGACTTGTATTTTCAGCAGCGAGGAAATGTACAAAATAGTATATAATATTGATTAAAAATTAGCTGGCTTCATTTATGAATTTATACCGCGAAACATTTTCACACATCAAATCATTTCCCACAGTTTTTTGGATTGTGATTTCAGCAACATTAATCAACCAAATTGGCAACATGGCTTTTGTTTTTCTTGTAGTTTACACCACCCAACATTTGGGCTGGACCTTGATGCAGGGGTCGCTCGCATTCGCATTGTTCAGTGTCAGTATGTTGGTCAGCGGCTTAGTTGCAGGAAGCCTCATTGATTATATTGGTGCAGCGCGCATGATGTCTGGCGCTGTTTTTGCCAATGGTTTGACATTATTAATTTTTCCATTGATTCATCAATATGATATGTTACTTGCCATGTGTTTAATTTGGGGTTTTTTTTACGGCGCGTATCGACCTGCTTCACAAACACTTGTTTCCCATCTTTCCAGGCCTGGCTTGCATAAAATTACGTTTTCTGTCTATCGATTAGTGCTTAATCTCGGAATGAGTATCGGTCCTGCAATTGGTGGTTATCTTGCGGTGCATTCATTTCCCGCTATTTTTATTGTTAATGGAATAAGTAATATCTTGGCAGGGATAATTTTATTCGTTGGATTAGGCTCAACTTGGATGCATTATCGAGCTGCAGAGGATCACAAAAAAATCATCAGTATTAAATGGCTAAAATACGATCCTGCTTTGCGGTTGTTTGTGATTGCAATGATCCCGGTGTCAATGGTGTTTTTTCAACATGAATCGACTTTACCTGTTTTCCTTAAGCAAGATTTACATTTGCCTTTAAGTTTTTATGGATGGTTATTTACTATTAATACATTGATGATTGTATTTTTTGAATTAATTCTCAATGTTGCTACGCTCAATTGGTCATATCGAGTCAACTTCATTCTCGGCACTTTTTTTATTGCTTTAGGATTTTTTGGCATGGCTTTTGCAACAACTGGTGCGCACATTATTTTTCTTACAATTCTTTGGACTATTGGAGAAATGATTTTATATCCTGCCTCGAGTAGTTATATTGCAGATATTGCACCTGCTGAACGACGTGGTAGTTATATGGGAATCTATAGCACTTGCTCTAATTTGGGTATGTTATTGGGCCCTGCAAGCGGAGCCGTGGTTATGCAATACTTTGGAGGAGATGCACTGTGGATTGCATGCGGAATATGGGGATGCATTTCAATAATTACGTTTAATTTTATAAAGCAACCTAGTTAGATAGTTGCATCAAGAAAGTAGGGGTAAAACACCCCTATTTTTTTGTGTAAAAATTTTATATTGTGCCGCTTTATGTAACTATAAACAGAATAGCATTATAACTGATAGTTATTAAACATGAGGTAAATCAATCACATTCATATTTTAATCATAAATTAAGAGAGGGTATATGAAAAAACATATTATACATCACAAAGATGGTACAACTACCACGACAGTTTATGACAGAGATGATCACATAGTTTCATGTAAAACTGAAAAACAGGAAGATAAAGGTCCTATTGTTCAGATAAAATCTGGCAACACAATGCTGTTCTTTGACCCTAGCTCAAGTGCTGTGGCAATGAGAGAGGGCGAGACTGTTTCAGTGACATATGAGCAACCACTAGACGTAGATGAACGTACTAAAAGAATAGAAGAAGCATTTTCTAAGTTTAAATTTTAAGAAGATATTAACATTGAGCTAAGTGAAGAAACTTTTGCCTATCCGAGACAATTTCGTGTTATTCGTAATCATGCTAAATTAGTTTTTATCATCAACAAAAAAATGGATGATAAAATTAACCAATTTTTAAATGATGTTGAAGCTGTCATGGCGAAAAATAATCAAATTGATATTAAAGCATTGAATGATATTGTATTAAAAACGCTCTAGGTGGTGTCAAGTATCAGCATAAAACAACTTAAAAACAACCTATTTTATGTTGATACTTGACATTGCATCTTAAGGTGAAATAATTTTCTGTCTTATCCATGTCCCAGCTGGTTTTAGATTAGCGGCTGTCCAGTTGGCTGTTCCACATGTTCCTGTTTTCCAGATCGCGCCGGAACGAAAATCATCAGAAAAATTCCAGTTCGTCCAACTGATTTTCTTTTTTGCCATCAAATCAGTATATTTCTGTGACATAGTAAAGTCATTTGTCCCATCGCCAGTATAAGTTTGTGTGCCCCATTCTGTGACAAAGACGGGTAACGTATTAGAGGCAGTATCTAAGCCATTTAAATAGCTATCCTTGTGGGAGGCAGCATAGAAATGGAAAGTATACATAATATTTGGAAAATTCAGTGGGCTGCTGGTTACGCTTGAGACACTTTGTCCATCTGACATTCCAAATGAACTCCAGGCTGGTGTGCCCACAATAATGATGGTATCTGGATCTATCGCGCGAATTACAGGTATCAATTGTTGCGCATAGGATTTAACTGTATTCCAACTAACACCACTTGGCTCATTTGCAATTTCATAAAACATATTGTTGCGATTCACATTTGCTTTTGCAATCGCTGTAAAAAATGTTTTTGCGCGTTCAAGATTATAATTTGGATCTCCAGGTTCAAGCATGTGCCAATCAACAATGACGTACATGCCTTTTTTGCTGACCTCATCAATTAAGTGGTTAACTTCAGCTGTAAATTTTGCTGGATCAGTTTCATAACCGTCTTCCTGAATATACATGGAAATTCTGACAACACTTGCCTTGAAATCATTTGCCAGATAAGCAAATGCTGATGTCGGAAGACAGTTATAGTACCACTGCAATCCATGCGTACTCATACCGCGCAATTGAATTGGTACATTGTACTGATTACATAATTGTGTTCCGCAAACTTTGAGGCGTCCATTGATTGAAACGGGTGTCCCGCTAGAAGCTTGAAGCGTGATATTTTCTGTTACATTGCTTGTCGCTGAAAGAGGTTGTGGTGCATAAGTAACAGTGTATCCATCAACAGCTGGAATCGACACTTGAAAAATTTTTCCTTGAATGAGTGATGTTGTTGCTGTTCCCTGACCATTTTGTAAAGTGACAGCGCGTGTCACAGGTGTTGAACCATCTGAAGGTGTCAATGAAACTGTTACAGAGCCGAGCGTGGTTGGTGCTCCGCTGACATTGAGCGTTGCAGTGATTTGTTTGACTGGTGTGCAGGTGTAACTTAATGCAGTAGTCGGCAAGGATGAACCGCTTACTGCTGTCAATGTTGCTGGATTGAATGATGTAGCGCAAGTCATATTATTATATTCAATCGTGGGAGATGAAAATGAATAAACATTCCCTGCGACCAGATTATTGACCGTCACGGAATTATTCCAACTTCCAGTTACATTTTGTGTCGTAGAACCATTCAGTTTAATTTCTGCAACGGGCGCTTTTGTATAACCAGAAATTTCAGAAGGTACGGTAGGGAATTGAATAATTAATCCGCCTGTTGAAGCCTGTTTTGCATAACTCACTGATACTTGCTGCGTTGCTCCTGCTGTCAATGTAAAAGTAGCAGGTGAAATGGTGGCAGTCCAGGATGCACCTGAACTATCTTTGACAGAGTCAGCAGTCACATTATAAGAAAGACCGGCAGCAACGTCCGTGACTGTTTTACTGCCTTTCCATGGCAGCGCAACATCTGTCACCGTTGTAGTGCCAGACTTTAAATGAATAGTTGCGGTTGTTGGCACTGTAGTGTCAGGGCGCGTTGTTTGATTGGTAAAATTAACTGTTCCAGTCTGTGCGGGAGTGGAAAGATAAACTTTTGTAGAACCATCCACATGATTATCTTTTGCAACACCATAAATAATGACAATATTGCTTCCGGCAGCAAGCATGGTAGAACCTTGCTGGGTTGGAAAATGTAGATTAAATGAGCTTATATAACCACCAGTTGGATCAGTCTGTGATGTAATTTGTAGTGAGCCAGAGGGCCAGGGTAAGGTTGAAAAATTTCCCCAGAATCCAGTATTAATAGTACTCAGACTTTTGAATGTGACAGAAACATCTTGAAAATCAACTGCTTTTCCGCATTGGTTTGTTAATTTTAATGAAACTGTTTTCCAATAATTATCTCCAGTAGCGCTAAATGAACTACTAATACAAGTAGTTGGTTGTGGCGCCAATACATTTGTGAGTGAAGTTTGTGCAGCAAATATATTTATTGGCAGTAAGATCAATAACATCATTAAAATTTTTTTAAACATAGCTGCTCCTGAGAACTGCAATCTTTAAATTCTAATAGGATATGATCGATTGAACCATTGGGAATAGTACGGGGTGTGAGTTTTTAAAATACAGTAATAAGAGTAACATTATAAAATATGTCATTGTTAAATGTAGCGTTTTGATATCTGGCGCGATGTTAAACAACCCACTACAACTACGCAAATATTTTTTCTATATTTATTTGCGCAATCAGTTGTCGAGGGTTGTTTAAGTTGTAGCGTGCAAAATAAATAAAAAAATATTTTACGTTTGCGTATAAGCCAATCGATCAACCATTATTTCGCTGGTTTTTTCTTCTTTTTCTTCTTTTACCTCTGGTGCTTGTTGAAAGAATTGATTTTTGTTTTCTATAATCTCTTTGTTATTTTCTTTTGCAAATTCTCGGAGTGCAGCAACTAGATTATCAAAATCTTTTTGATCGAGTTTAGCGTGGCCTTTAGCAGCTGCTCTTTCTTCGCTAGAATTCCAGCGTAGAATAGCTTCTAGCCTATTACCGAAAATTTCGACTCTTTTATTATTTGATTCTATATTTTCTATACCAGGTAATAAAAAACTCGGAAGAGAATGAATGGTGTCGGTGACGTCATCAAAAAAAAGCGCCGTGGTTCCATCTTTTATAGCAAACGCTAAACAAACAGGAAATGCTAATGAGATACCTATCCCAGCAGCGCCAAGTAACACGGCATCTTCGAAAACTTTCAATCCGACTGCTACAGGAGCTCCAATCACTCCTAAAACAGTTAATAAAACTCCATCAGTTAAAGTTACTCGTTCTTTTTTTATACTATTTAATTTTTCTAATGCATCTTTCAAGACTTTCTTTTCAATCTGATGTTGGAGGTCAACTTTGGCAAGTTTAGCGAGTGTTTCATAATTTTCTGCAGTGCGAGTTTCTGGCTTAAAACAGGCAAGTAATTCGATCACCCAATCTGCAGATTCAGGATATTTGATAATTGCGTCCCATTTAGATTGTTCGAAATGAAATATTACGTTTCTATTGCCATGTTTATTATTGTGCATGCCATGATAAAACATCGGCATTGTTTTTGCGATTTTTTCAGCGTATTGGCCTTGAGCTAAAAGATCTTTGATTGCCTTTTGATCTAAGTAGCTGCCTAGCTTATTAAATAAAATAAGTGTGCGGTGAATGGCCTCTGCGTGTTCTCTTGCGTTCATGAGGTTGTTAAACATCTCTTGGTTGCATTGTATTTTGTGATCAATAAAATATTTCAGAACTTTGAAAAGTCGTTTATAACCTTTATTTAATGAGCTGACGTCTTTGGGGTTTAAGCCGAGTTCTTGCATGGCTTGTTCGAGGTGGTTTTTCCATTGATCATGAAAAATTGTGATTCCCATGGTTGTGCTCCATTTTTATTTGTGAGGGAGGGATCATAGGGTTTTCAGATAAAATAATCAACGAAGAGTATCAGATAAATTTTACAATGTTGACATATCTATTCCTTATGTTATGTTGTGCGATTATAGTAAAACTGTGGCAAAAATTGATTTCATATGTCGATGCAAAAATACTTCCTCACCACAAACCGCTTAGGCTTGCGCCTTCTAAAAAAGGAAGATGTGGAGATTCTTATCCCTTATGAGTCTGATCCTGATGTGCAACGTTTTACGCCTAATGGTGTGAAAACGCGTGAGCAAACTGAACGGATGATTGATAAATGTCTTTTAGATTATGAAAAAACGGGATTACCTTGTTTTCTAATTTTTGATCTTGCTACTGATGAATTTATCGGTCGCGCGGTGTTTTTTGTTTGGGAAGGTGAGGATATTGAAGTTGGTTACGGACTTCATAAAAAATTTTGGGGAAGAGGATATGCGACTGAGGTATTAACAATTCTATTGCAGTGGGCGAAAAACAATATATCTAAAGAGTATATTACGGCTTATTCAGATATAAATAACACGAGCTCAATTCGTGTGCTAGAAAAATGTGGTATGGAATATTACAAAAGTGATATGCATCAGGGTCGCTTCTACCGAATAAAGAATGGGTAACTCTGTAAAAATCATCGATTTTTCAATAAATTATATGCCAAGCGGTTTCTTGATTCTCCTCTATACTTAATGTAGGTGCTTAAATATAGAGAGTATACCTAATGCCTGACGAAGATAAACGATCGTATTTAAATACATTAGGTCGCTTGATTAGCAAGAATACGGCGATGTTTAGTTTTGGTATGATTTTAAGGGCCTCACTGGCTGCAGCTTTTGCGTCTAAAACCGAGACTTCTAATAACCGTGCGAGAATAGACTTTATAAAGGGCGAGACTGCGACAGATAAATCTGTAGTGAATAGACCAGATTCTTCATTTAAAACCATCATTGGTGCTCGTGTGCTGAATGTTTTTGCATGGCCATTTGTCTTGGTGCGCGCAATGAATTCAGCGATAACTTTGGGAATTGATAAAATAGGAACTCAATTATTTGGTATAGATGGATTTCAAGATCCTAATCTCATCATGAAGTCGGCAAAAATATTTTTTACTTGGATTTTACCACCCATCGCAGAAGTTGAAATGGTAACTTATGGCTTAAAAAAATTATCTGATGTCGTGATTGATGGCGTAGCAGCGTTAGGGAAAAAAATATTTTCAAAAAAAGAAACACAACAAACGCCTGCTGCAGATGATCGTTCAGCTGGCGCTGTTGTTAATAAATCTCAGAAAACTGTTCGCACATCATCTGATAATGTTGTAACGAAACGTTTATCAGAATCTCAGAGTAGCAATGTAAAGTCTAATCAAAAAATCGAAACGCCAGTTGTACAAACTCAATCGATGTTATTAAAGATCTTTAGTACCGTATTAACAGGTCTCAGCACAAGCTCAACTCGTCGCTCTAAAAGTGTATCGGTGGCTGAAGAAGAAAAACTAGAAAGTTTAGAAAGACCTCGGCGCAATACAATGCGCTAACTTTTCCTTGTTATCTCTTCAATTGATAATCAATCGTTGTCACTAACCGAATTTTTTTATAGATAGACGATAATGCGCTATCACCATATTCTGTGCTCATGGCATCACGACTCATGAATTGAAAAAGTCCCTGGCTTGCATGTTGAATAGAGCCTAGTCGTGTGCTCGCATCTTTTGCAAATTGTTCAGCGACGAGACGTGCACTGTGCGTGGCATCAGCCATCATGGCGGGACGAAGGGCGTCTAGTTGCGTGAAGTAATAATATGGATTGGTATTAAATGAGATCGGCACACCTTGTTGCAATAATAATCCTGTTAATGCATTTGTTTTATCGATTAAATCAACTTGCTGGGAACGTACTAAAATACCACTTGTGACTACATAACGTTGGATTTTTGTTTTTTGTTCGCTAGATTGATAACCTGTGAGTCGGTCTTCGACTTTAGCAGGTTGTAAGAATAATTCATTATTTTTAAATCCATGACTTGTTAAAAATTGGATGACAATTGTTTGGTCATGTTGTAATTGTTGATTGACAGTCATTAAATTATCACCTAGCTCATGATAATTAATTTGCCAAACACCGAGGTCTGATTTGACATTGCGTTCGGCTATGCCTTTTACAGTGACAAAATGACTGGGATCTCGAAAACCATGCAATCCTTTACCAATATAAAATCCAGCGGAAAAAATGCCGAGGCTAATCAAGATGGCGCTGATTAAAACGCTGAGATATTTGTAGTTAGACATGAATCATTCTCACAGTCGATTGAATTGTTAGTTGTTGGAGTAGAGTTAAAAAAACTATTGCGATTATTGTATGCAATAATTTTATTGACAATAATGATAGGGGTGATGGTTTGATCTAATGGTGTTTTCATCGCGGCGAAAATATTTTTGGTGATATCATCAAGGAATAACTCTTGTATATCGTCGCTGATATGATGTTGTTTCATATGCGCCAAATGAGGCAGCCAGCCGCGGACAAAATTTTTCATCTCTTCGTAGGAATATACAACAGGGCTGATTTTTTCTCTCGTCACGACAGAGCAAGCAAATCCAGCCTTGCCACATAAATCGCTATAATACCTTTCATCCTCCCATGTTCTCGCTTGATCCAATATAAAATCAGAAAAATAATATTCCCATTTGGGGCTATTGGCAGTATCAAGCAAAACATCGTGAATGGTGGGGCTTCTTGCAGGCACAAGTAATAATGCAATCCCTTCATCAGGCATAATGTCATGAATATTTTTGAATGCAGCGAGTTGATCTTGTTGTGGGATATGATGTAGCGCATTAAATGAAACGACACGATAATACTGACTGGAACGCTGAGAATCTAATGCAATGATATTGTCATTTATAAATTGCATCGAATCAGTTTTCCAGGGTTGTTGATTGGCATAATTGATGCGTGCAGATGAAATATCGATGCCTGTGACGGGGCATTGAAATGTATTTGCAATGTAAGCCGTTAACTCACCAGTGCCGCATCCAACGTCAAGAACAGGTTGTGTGCCGAGCAAGTTTGCCTGTTCATGTAAAAATTGGGTGGCTAATTCATATTGTAGTAAATTATTTTTGCTATAAATATCAGCCGGAGAGGGGTCTACATAAAACATACCAGAGGGGTTGTGTGATAACATTTATCAATTTCCTTTTGGATATGGCTTCTTATTAGAGTCGCTCATTATACGGAAATTTGATTCGATGTAAATCTTTCTGGTTCTTTTTCCTGTGCTGAAAAAATACAAAAAGAAATATTGCTTTCGTCGTTTCTCTGTTTCATTATCAGGGAAAATGGGAGAAGTGATATGAGCGCAACTATGCAAGCCATTCAAGTTCATCGGCCGGGTGACTCAACAGTGTTACTCATGCAAATGTGCTCAGTGCCTATCTGCGGCCAGGAAGATGTCTTGGTGCAAGTGAAAGCAGTGGGCATCAATTACATAGATATCTATATTCGCACTGGTTTATATCCTCCGCCACACTATCCTTATGTTCCGGGAAAAGAAGGAAGTGGCATTGTGGTTGAGGTTGGTGGGAATGTGCGTGATCTTGAAGTCGGTGATCGCGTGGCTTTTTGTTCCTCAGGCTCTGGTACATATGCTGAATATGTTGCAATTCCCGCAGATCAAGTCGTTAAAATCCCAACCGCACTTTCATTTGAAACAGCTGCTGCTGGGATGTTGCAAGGATTAACAGCGTATTATTTAAGTCATTTAACATTCCCATTAAATCCAGATCATATTGCTTTGATTCATGCCGGTGCAGGTGGGGTGGGCTTACTCTTAATTCAAATGGCAAAATTACGCGGTGCAAGAGTCATTACCACTGTTTCAACACCAGAAAAGATGCAACTCGTTCAATCTGTCGGTGCTGACCATGTGATTAATTATAAGCAGGATAAATTTCTCGAAGCGGTGATGAAGCTCACTGATCAACAAGGTGTAAGCGTTGTTTACGATTCGGTCGGTCAGACGACTTTTTTAGATAGCTTAAAATCTCTTACCTTACGTGGTATGTTGGTTTCATTTGGACAATCAAGTGGTCCTGTTCCACCTTTCGAATTGAAACATCTCGCTGAAAAATCATTATACATAACACGACCCACATTAGGACATTATGCATACGATAAAGCTTCATTGCGTGAAATGGCGGATCAATTATTTCAAATGATTTTATCCAATACATTAAAAATAACAGTGGGCCAACGTTACGCGTTTGCAGATGTGGCAGAAGCGCATCGTGATTTAGAGCAACGCAAAACAATAGGGAAATCATTATTATTGATTTAGTTTGGTTTCTACAGCCAGGAGTGCTTATGAAATACTTCAAATGGATTTTGATTTTCCTCTTTTTTGTTTCTCAATCAATACATACTGCCAATCTATGTGAAAAAAACACTACTTTTAATATCGGTACGGGTATTTATGATATCACTGGGCCTGCTGCTGAAGAAGGCATGATGGGTTATGCCATGCTGAATCAACGAACGTCTGGTATCTTGCAGCGACTTTGGGCACGCGCATTTATTATTGAATCGCCTTGTAATCATAAACGAATTGTTTTTGTGAATGTCGATTTAGGCATGGTTTTTCAAGGTATTAAGCAAGCTGTTATTAAAAAATTAAAACAAAAATATGCTAATGTATATTCTGATGACAATGTTTTAATTACAGCGATTCATACGCATAGTGGTCCAGGTGGGTTTTCGACAGACGCTTTATATAATTTAACTACGTTAGGTTTTAATCGAGACAATTTTGAGGCTATATCAAATGGTATTGTCGCAGCAATAGAAAGGGCGCAACACAATCTACAATTGGGACAGATTAAAATAGCCTCGAACGAATTAAATGGTCTTTCACATAATCGTTCGCCACAATCTTTTGAATTAGATCCACAAGCAGAGCGCGCTCAATATCCGAATGGATATGATCCTCGTATGACGCTTATTCGTTTTGATTCTATCCAAGGTCAACCTTTAGGATTAATTAATTGGTTTCCATTACACGGCGTCTCGATGAATAACAAAAATAGTTTGATTAATGGCGATAATAAAGGCTATGCAGAATACCTTTTCGAAAAAGATTTTGATTCCCACTATGATCAAAATGCATTTGTCGCAGCCTTTGCTCAAGCTAATTCGGGTGATGTGTCCCCAAATTTATTTGATCATGAAGGCGGTAGCGGGCTAGCAGGTCGTTTAGCCATTGAAAATGCAGGACAACCGCAATATGAAAATGCAAAGCAATTATTTGATCAAGCTGACACAATGTTAATCGGAGAAGTTGATTATCGGCATATGTTTGTGGCTATGGATGATGTTGCTATTGATCCGCTATATACTGATGGGAAGCCTCAACATACTTGTCCTGCAGCAATTGGCATTTCAATGTTGGCTGGTACTCAAGATGGCGAAGGGTTTGGTAAGCAAGGTGTAAGTTGTAAAGATTTAAAAAATGCATTCCCTAATTTCATCTGTAAGCTTGTTACAACCCCCTGTCAAGGCGTAAAACCCATTGTGTTACAAACAGGCTTAATGAAACCACATCCCTGGACACCGCGCATTTTACCGCTACAACTTTTTAAAATTGGCCATTTAATTATTATTGCAACACCAGTAGAAGTAACAACGATTTCGGGTTCACGATTACGGAATGTTGTGGCACGTTATTTTCCTTTAGATCAATATGAAATTGTGATTTCAGCGTTATCGAATGCTTATTCTGGTTATCTTGCAACGCCTGAGGAATATCAATTGCAGCGCTACGAAGGAGCTTCGACTTTATTTGGACCTTGGGAGCTTTCCGCACTTGAGCAAGGGTTTGGAGTTTTGGCTGAATCATTAAAAAATAACACACTACTCGCATCGGGACCGATTCCGCCTGATTTGTCGAATGATCAAATCAATTTGCAACCCGATGTGGTATTTGATGCTGTTCCACTCGGCAAACATTTTGGAGATATTTATCAAAATGTGAAGGCACATTATCATCCGGGTGATATGGCGCAAGCGATTTTTTGGAGTGCGCATCCGAAAAATAATTTTCGTCTACAAGGTACTTTTTTAGCCGTGCAAAAATACATTAATCAGCATTGGCAAACTATACGTGTTGATCGTGATTGGGACACAGAATATTTTTGGCAAAGAAAAGGTATTGCATATTCCTTAGCAACATTGACATGGTATATTCCAAAGGATATTGAACCTGGGCTTTATCGATTCGTGCACTATGGAGATTCAAAATCTCTAACAGGAAAAGTTTCATCATTTGTAGGTGTGTCGTCGCAATTTAACGTTGATTGAACGTTTGAAAACGGCTATATTCACTTTCCAAAAATCGATGAAAAGGGAGTCAAGTAAAATGTTAGGAGAAAATATCAGTAGTATTATTGCTGAACTGAATGAACGTTCAACAGCGATTGAGAATGAAATAAAAGATTGGTCGAAGCTCGAAACGACGTTGATGTACGATCATTCTGAATTAGCTAAATTACCTTCACCTGAATCTCATTCTATTTTAAATGAGATCTCAGCTTTATTTAAAACAATTTTACGATCTCTTCAAGAATCTATATTGCCGCCAGAATCTGAGATTCGTGAAGTCATTGATCGAACAGATGCATCTCTGATGAAACAATTCGAAACATTAAATGCGGCTTGTAAAATCGCAGCGAATTTAGATTTGTCCGAAATGGAAAGAGTCAAAGCAAAATTGGAGATTTGTCATGATAGTCTTCATATCTTGAATAGTGAGATTGCGTTATTAAACGATATTAAGTCTGAATTACAGTATGCGATAGACAGTGAAAAAGTTTCTGAAACAATTCTAAAGCAATTGGCAAATCTTGCGATACTGATGTTAACAAACATTCCCATGCCATCAACGTCATTTACACTAGAGAATGAATACAAAAACTTTCTCTACAATGAAGTGAAGGGAGATGTTGAGTCTATCGTTCAAATTCGTGCTGTCATTGAAAATGAATTGCATAAAGCAGAATCAGTGGTTGAAGTAGGTGAAGCACCTCTTTATGCAAAACAAAATGCTCAGCAGAAATCACCCATGCTATTTCAGCCGTCGGCACCTAAAAATAGCACAACTTCTGAAAAAGCAGATTCCTCGGATCAGTTTGTGCATATTGCTGCCCCTGTGCTTGAAGAAAAGAAAGAGGAAGGTCGGCAGGGCAAGTGTGTGATGTTGTAAGTACGGCGTCATCGTGGCGCTACGAAGTGATTAGCCGTGGCGATCCAGTTTTAAAGCTTGGATTGCTACGGCTGATCCTGGATCCAGTCCAGGACATGCAGCTGCGATGACGGCGCTGCCTATTTTTTCACCTCTTTGCAAATCCTACAAGCTTCCGATATTCTAGCTACCATTGAATTTAATAGGAGGCTTCCATGCAAACTCATAATCCAGCAGGCACAGAAGGTTTTGATTTTCTCGAATTTACAACACCAGATTTGGCCCTCTTAGAAAAACAATTTGCCATGATGGGATTTACTTGCATTGCAACACATCGCTCAGAGCAAGCTAAAATTCTTCAACAAAATAATATTCGATTTATCATCAATCAAACAAAAAAAGATTTTGCCAAATCACATGGTGCATCAACTTCAGCAATGGGATTTCGTGTAAAAAATGCAAAAGCTGCTTATGAACACGCATTGTCGCATGGTGGAATACCGTATAAAGAAGGGCACAATATTTATAATGTTCCTGCCATTGAAGGGGTGGGAGGTAGCGCTATTTATTTTGTCGATTATCAGCATGATAAACCCAATTATGAATCACAATTTAAATTTACCGCTCATGAAGCACCCTCAGTCAATGGCTTAACTTATATCGATCATGTAACGCATAATTTACATCGCGGCAGCATGGATAAGCTCGCTGCATTTTACGAAAATATTTTTAATTTTAAAGAGATTCGTTATTTCGATATAGAAGGGAAATTAACAGGTTTAAAAAGTCGCGCAATGACTAGCCCTTGCGGCAAAATTCGTATCCCTCTGAATGAATCATCTGATGACAAATCACAAATCGAAGAATTTTTAAAAGATTTTAACGGTGAAGGTATTCAGCATATTGCATTGGGCACGAATACTATCTATAAAGCAGTTGAAAATTTGCAAAAAAATGGATTGGTTTTCCTAGATACTCCTGATACCTATTACGAGTTAATTGAAAAGCGTTTACCGAATCATGGTGAGCCAGTGGAGCAATTAAAAAAACTCCGTATACTAGTAGACGGTCATACTGAAGATGGTCCTAAATTATTGCTACAAATATTTACAAAAAATATGCTTGGTCCTGTATTCTTTGAAATTATTCAACGTAAAGGCGATGAAGGTTTCGGTGAAGGAAATTTTAAAGCTCTATTTGAGTCGATCGAATTAGACCAAATTAATCGCGGTGTTTTATCATGAAATTAGCCACACTCAAAAATAATACACGAGATGGACAGTTGCTCGTTGTCAGTAAAGATTTATCGTGCGCGATAGTAGTGCCAGATGTCGCGCCGACTTTACAATACGCCTTAGATCATTGGGCAACATGTCGCGATCAATTACAAAAATACTATGATCGTCTCAATGCCGGCGAAATTAAACAGCC
Source organism: Gammaproteobacteria bacterium (assembly GCA_033762075.1). Classification (GTDB taxonomy): domain Bacteria; phylum Pseudomonadota; class Gammaproteobacteria; order DSM-16500; family DSM-16500; genus VFKI01. The sequence continues at coordinate 17,684 of JANRLY010000037.1, read as the reverse complement.
TCTCATTTTTAACCAACAAAAAATTGCATCACCGCTACCACGAGCTTATCAGTGGGCGGATGGTAGTGCATATGTCAATCATGTTGAATTGGTCCGAAAGGCGCGTGGTGCAGAAATGCCGCCAAATTTTTGGACGGATCCTTTAATGTATCAAGGTGGCTCAGATAATTTTTTAGGCCCTTACGATGACATTCGAATTGCAAATATTGATTGGGGTGTTGATTTTGAAGCTGAAGTTGCCGTGATTACAACGGATGTGCCGATGGGTGCAACCCCTCAGCAAGCAGAAAAAAGTATTTGTTTGCTCATGCTTGTGAATGATGTTTCGTTGCGTAATTTGATTCCCGCTGAAATTAACAAGGGGTTTGGATTTTTTCAAAGCAAACCTTCCAGCGCTTTTTCACCAGTTGCTGTCACGCCTGATGAATTAGGCGAGGCTTGGGATGGGAAAAAATGTCATCTACCTTTGATGACTTATTACAATAATCAATTGTTTGGTTGCCCTGATGCGGGGACTGATATGACATTTGATTTTCCTACTTTGATTGCGCATGCCGCAAAAACACGCGCGCTTTCTGCTGGTTCTATTATTGGGTCAGGTACTGTTTCAAATCTTGATCGCAGCAAGGGGTCTTCTTGTATTGCTGAAAAGCGCATGCTAGAAATTTTATCCTCTGGCAAGCCAAGCATGCCTTTCATGCAATTCAATGATGAAGTCAGAATTACGATGCTTGATCAACATCATCAGCCTATCTTTGGTGAAATCAAACAAAAGGTTGTGCCATGCTGAAACTATACGATTATTTTCGTTCGTCTGCATGTTTTCGAGTGAGAATTGCATTAAACGTGAAAGCACTATCGTATGAAAAAATATCAATTCATTTAGTCAATCATGGTGGAGAGCAACGTTCTCCTGAATATCAAGCGATTAATCCGCAAGCGTTAGTGCCGACTCTGCAGGACGATGATAAAACCCTTACGCAATCGCTTGCGATCATTGAGTATCTCAATGATCAATATCCAACGCCACCATTGCTGCCGCAGGATGCTTATACAAAAGCGCGTGTGCGCGCATTTGCTTTAGCGATTGCGGCAGATGTCCATCCTTTAAATAATTTGCGCGTCTTAAAATATCTGACAGATGATTTAAAAATATCTGAAGAGCTAAAAAATCAATGGTATCAGCATTGGATCGCTAAAGGACTTTCTGCGCTGGAGGCTCAACTCAACGATGTAACGCATAAAACTTTTTGTTTTGGTGAATCGCCGAGTATTGCCGACATTTTTTTAATTCCGCAATTATATAATGCGGAGCGATTCAAGTGTGATCTTACTCCGTACCCTAGGTTAATGCGAATTTATACACATTGTAAAACGCTACCAGAATTCATGAATGCCTGGCCGATAGAGGACATGAGGAATACAATAAAATGAAAGCTGACTTTTGCGCACTTGCTAATCCTTACATCAGAAGTTTAACGCCCTATCAACCTGGAAAACCTATCGAAGAAGTTGAGCGTGAATTAGGGCTTTCGTCTATTATTAAATTAGCCAGTAATGAAAATCCTTTGGGAGCAAGTCCAATTGCATTGTCAGCTGCACAGAAAGCTTTAGCAAAAGCGCATATTTATCCGGATGGTGGCTGTTATGAATTGAAACATGCTTTAGGATCACTATTAAAAGTACAACCTGTACAAATCACTATGGGAAATGGTTCTGAGAATGTTTTAGAAATAATCATGAAAGCGTATCTCACGCAGGGTCATTCTGCAGTGGTTTCACAATATGCTTTTTTAACCATTCCATTGCTCATTAAAAGTTATGGCGCAACGATGATCACTGTGCCTGCAAAAAACTATTCACACGACATTGATAAAATGATTGCAGCGGTGACTGATACTACGCGCATGCTTTTTATTGTGAATCCAAACAATCCCACCGGAACTTATACAACGGATTCAGATTTGCGACATTTACTTGAGTCGATCCCAGAGCATGTTTTAGTCGTTGTCGATGAAGCATATCGCGAATATATTAATCGAGTAGATTATCCTGATACACTTCAATTGCTCAATCATTATCCCAATTTAATCATTACTCGCACTTTTTCGAAGGCCTATGGCCTCGCGGCATTACGTTTAGGCTATGCGATTTCATCAGAGCAAATTGCTGATATTTTAAATCGTGCGCGTTTACCTTTTAATGTCAATAGTGTTGCAGCAGCAGCGGGTGTTGCGGCACTTTCAGATAAAATGCATATCTTAAAAAGTATCGAACTCAATGATCAAGGTATGCAACAACTACTAGAGGGATTAAAAAATTTAAATGTTGATATGATACCTTCGCTGGGTAATTTTATTACGATTGATACAAAACAAAATGCCAGTGATGTTTATCAGAAATTATTGAAGCAAGGCGTTATTGTTCGGCCATTGGGGGCGTACGAAATGCCGCGCCACATTCGTGTGACTATTGGGACGTTCGAAGAAAACGATAGATTTCTGCAAGCTTTTAAAGAGGTGTTATGATGAAAAACATTCAATATCTCAACGGATTTGGAAATCATTTTCAATCTGAGGCATTGCCTAATACAATTACACCAGGCAGAAATTCCCCACAAAGTGTGCCGCATGGATTGTATGCGGAACAATTAAGTGGTAGTGCATTCACAGTACCCCGAGATCATAATTTACATACTTGGCTATATCGAATTCGTCCATCAGTGATGCACGGTGAATTTAAGAAAGTTCAGCAAGATCATTTAGCCAGTCCTCCCTTTCATCATATCGAAACACCGCCCACACAAATGCGCTGGGATCCATTGCCTTATTCCACAACGAAAAAGAATTTTATTCAGAGTTTATTTACCATAGCAGGCAACGAGGGTGCCGCCATACATTTATATGGTGCAAATGTTTCGATGGAAAAAGAATTTTTCTATGATGCAGACGGTGAATTGCTCATTGTGCCGCAAGAAGGAAAATTACAATTTAATACTGAAATGGGTGTGCTTGAAATTGCGCCTGGTGAAATTATTGTGATTCCGCGCGGCATTAAATTCCAAGTTATTTTATTAGAAAAACATGCGCGAGGGTATGTGTGTGAAAACTTCGGTGTTCCATTTCGCTTGCCTGAGCTCGGCATTATCGGTGCGAATGGTTTAGCCAATCCAAGAGATTTTCAAGCACCCACAGCCGCTTTTTCCAAACAAGAAGGGCAATTTAAATTATTAACAAAATTTCAAGGGAATCTTTGGGAAGCAAAAATAGCGCATTCGCCGCTTGATGTTGTTGCTTGGCATGGTAACTATGTACCTTACAAATATCATCTTAGTTATTTTAATGTGATAAATACTGTAAGTTTTGATCATCCAGATCCATCCATCTTTACTGTTTTAACATCACCATCTCAAATACAAGGTGTCGCGAATATTGATTTTGTCATTTTTCCGCCACGTTGGATGGTTGCTGAAAATACTTTTCGTCCGCCGTATTTTCATCGCAATATTATGAATGAATATATGGGACTTATTCATGGCACATATGATGCAAAAAATACAGGCTTTGTGCCAGGTGGTGGCAGCTTACATAATTGCATGTCTGCACATGGGCCTGATGCTAATGCTTTTAAAAATGCGACTACACAAACATTAAAACCAGAATATTATAAAGATACGCTTGCCTTTATGTTTGAAGCGCAACACGTTTGGCGTTTAACACCGCACGCTTTAAATGCTGATTTTCGCCAAAAAGAATATTTAAGTTGTTGGCAAGGGCTTCCAGTTAATTATGTTTAGACGCATATGTATTTAACAATGCATTTGTCGCCTCGCCCAGTGCCGCACCTACCGCGCTGAAAAACATTGTCCATGGTAATGTTCTTTCACCTGAGGAAGAGGGTTGAAAAAACCAAAATCGTGGTTCTGGTAGGGGTTCTTGAAGGTAAAAAGCTATTGCACTGGCCGTATCAGCAATCATTGAGGGTGTTTTTTTATTTATTTCCTTCGGCGGTTGAAGACGTTTTAAAATGCTGAGTGTTGAAGCATTGCCCGTTGCAACACTGAGACTAGTTGCTATTACTCTAGCTATTGAATCTGGATTACCTGAAAGTGTGAGTCCTCCACCTATAAATTTCCCAAGCAAAGTGAAGGGCAACCAAAGCGCGCCGGTGAGAAAAGATGAAACTATTTCTGATCTTTGCCAGTGATCTGTGCATTTAAAATATGCGAGTATTTCATTCATACCCCAAGCGGCAACGACTTGCCCACCGCCTGTTAATAAACAGCGTAAAAACCAAGCGGAGAGGGCCTCTAAACCGTTAAGTTCATCGGTGAAGCAGTCGTTGCCAAGTGCATCATCGACAGCTTGCCATGTGCCATCTGCGGCAGCATAAATTAAAAACACAGAGCATAGGAACCAATAGTTGAATTCAGTTGATGGTGCCTCTGGTAAGCTTTCATCAACAGAAACAATTTCGATGAGACAAGATTTCTCTTCTTCTGATTCCTCTGATTTTTCCTCTTCTGGTTCTTCTTGTTCTGCCAGTAATTTTTCGCTGATGTCAGTATCGGATTGCATGATATTTATCCCGTGCAGATCTTGTGTTTAAATTATTTCCTAGCCTTTCAGATATGGCTTGACCAAATAATGCTGAACGCCAATTCAGTCGAGTTAAAGAAGTATATAAAAATCTATGATGTGCTTCTAGATTGGTTAAATCTATATCTTTTCCTACTAGAAGAGCCTTGTAGTGTTTTCGTGCATGCTCGATGAGTCCAACCATTTGCTGGGAAACTGGGATCGATTGCTTGCCGTTTTCATGAACGGTATACCAACGATTTCCTTTTAGCTTTGATGAATAGTTTCCGCGTGGTCGAGTTAAAAAATGACTATCTCCTTCAGCCGTCGTTATTTTTTCATTCATCAATGAAACTAGTTGATCAGGATCTTTTATTGAATCAATCAGAATATGAAGTCGTTTGTAAAGTTTTTCTCGAACCATTAAATAATATTGTTCATCCTCTTTATGGATTGTGTGATTGGAAAATTTTTTGCTCAACGTTTTAATACATTTTAATAAAAGCATTTCATGTAAAGCGCTGCAATCTTGAGGGTTAAGTATTTTATGAATCCATAATGTGAGAGCATCCCAATGTTTAAGAATAAGGGAGCAGGTTTTAGTATCCTCTAACGATGAAATATACTTCAGTTGCTCATTGGGATCCATGCAAGATAATACGTGAAAAAATTTATCTATTGTTGCATATTCGTTGTTTGCATCTAAAGACAAGTTGATCAACTTATCAAAAAATGAATTGTTAAAAATATCAGCGCAACTTTTTTCTTCGAGTAACATCTCTAGTGTTGAAGTTTGGTTTTGACAAAATGCCTTCTCTAAATGTCTCTCTTCAATGGTGAGGATAAATCCTAAAATGGTATTTATTTCAATAGGCGGTCTATTTTGTGTAATAGCTTGGTCGAGTACATTTTTAAGAGAACCGCCTGGTTTAAGTTGATTGTTTTTAAGCAGCTTAAAATACTCATGTACGCACTGCCAGTCTGCTTCAGAGGTGCTTTCAGATAAGATTTTATTGGTACGTAAGTGCCCGCTTGAGACCAATAATGCGATCAGTGCAGAATTATGGTGACCGAAAAAAGCAAGTCCAATTAAACCCCATTGATAATAAATAGAAATCAACTTGGTTTTATATTCTTCCCGCCGGAAATAAGCACTGCTACACGCAGGATATGGAGGGTTTTCTTTTAATTCAGGGGTTGGTGGTGATACATGAAAGGTTTCTAATAATATTTGAACTGCCTGGTAATTGTTTTGAAAAACAGCTTCGATTAATAATTCTTGGGCCGTGCTGAGTTCGCCTTTTTTTGTGGAAATAAAATAATTTTTTTCTTTGGTAAGTTGTTCGAAAACCTCATTCCAATGATTTTGATAGGCTTGTGTAAATATTTGCATAGCATTTCCTCCTTCTGCTGTTCGGGCAGTATATAGCTTGAATGATGACATCAAGATGACAAGGAAATGACAGAAAAATGATGAAGAACTCTGTCTCAGTGTTCAGTTGACTTAGGATGATTTAAGTTTTATCGTTCGTCTATATCATGAACAGCAGGAAGTTCAATGCCAATCAATCTTACTATTCCAGACATCCCAGATCAAGTTGATCTGGGAGATTTAGATTGGACTCAAACGCCGCCTAGACTCTTAACACTGGATCATTTATTAAAATTAAAAAAATATCGGCAGAATCATTTATTACCAGCCAATGAAAGAGTCTCTAAGCATGAATTAAAAAATCAAATAGATGATAAAGAAATCAACTATAGCGTAGCTTTTATTACATTCGAAGATGATCGCGAGCATTGTTTTGCTTATTACAAAGGAAGGAAGCATCGTAAACATTTGGATGGAGGTGATCAAGGAATAGTGAAATGGATCCAAGATCAAGACACTGGAGAGTGGTATCTTGTTAAAGTGCATGAAGATTATGAAGAACGTGAAACACATATTCTGAAGCATCTGGGTATCTTTTCAGAAGGGTATCATCATTTTAGTCAGCAAAATCACAAGAACATGTATCACCAAATTATGAAATTTGTGCGAGGTAAAACAATTTTTGATTGGTATTCTGTCAAAAACTTTAAAAATAAAATTTCTGATCAAGTTTTCATTCATTTCTTCATCCATTATATGGAAGCAATACTTGAAACGACCAATAAGGGGGTCATACATAATGATGCTCATCCTGGTAACGTGATTTATAACTTCTCTACACGAGAAGCTACGTTGATTGATTTTGGTCGAGCCTCGATGGGTTGCGTATTGAATCATAATGACATTAAAGAAACGATATATTATTTTCAGAGTAATATATTTTCTTGTATTAAAGATGAGGTTGCTAAAGAATTAGTATCAGATATTTTTCTCAAGCTCATAAGTTGTAAATCATCAATGAAAAATGCACTGATGGATGCGATTCAGGACTTTAAAGTAATAGGTAACACAATGGAAGTTACGATGCCTAGTCAACATGACTTTAAAATAAATCATTGGAGAACCCTGACAGAGGCGGAAAAACAATGTCTTATTAAAAATTATTTATTGATAGATACAATCACCTTAGTTTATGAAGGGCTAATGCCTGAAAATAAAGCAGAACAAATTGCTCTACAAAAAATATGTATCGAAGCTAAACGTTATTTTTCTAAACTTGGTTTTTATGTTTCACCTGTACTTCAAAATCGTGACGTTTTCGATTTTGATAATCAAAGTGACAATCTAGTCTTATCTTCTGAGAATCCTATGGCATCGTCATGTATAACAAGCGTTACCCATGAATCCATGAAGCATTCTTGTTTTTTGAAGAATATTAGTTTTTAGACGTTTCTCTTACTTTCAGTGTTTGATCTGTTCATATTTTAACATGCGTTAAAATACTCATAACTTAATCAATCTAAAAGAAAATTTCTATAATTAGGCGGATAAATTGAATAATCATAAGAACATCAATGAAATCAAGAGGTATAATAATGTGTTGTAGCTAAATTTCATTGAGCAGGGGGATGCATTTATGATTAGTAAAAAAGATTCTGATCAATCAAAACTATGCCCATTTTCACTCGGCGTTGCTTTCGGTATTGCAGAAGCTATTTTCATGCTTCTCTTTGCATGGGGAGCCTGGCTATTTGGATATGGTGCGGATATGATTCATCAATTTTCAAGTGTTTACCGTGGTTTTGCACCTACCTTTGGTGGCGGATTAATTGGTGCTTTGTGGGGATTTGCAGTTGGATTTATATTTGGCTTTATCGTAGGCATAGCCTATGACTACTGTCATTGTTGCTGCATGAAATACTGCGCAAGTCGTGGCAAAAGAAAAAGAAAATAATCTTGAAAACTTGTATCAGCATATAACTAGTTATTTTGTTTTATGCTGATACTTGTCATGCTACTTTTAATTCTGAGGTAATAAAATTTCCCTTGTTTAATGCTTCAAATTGTTTTAAATCTTCTTTGTTTATCATGGAAAATTCCTTGTATAAATTTCTTAAGAGAAGGACAATCGTACTATCGTTTTTTATAGTATGAATTCCGTATGAAATACGGGACTTGTTGCTTGTGGTATTCAGCTATTTTTGCCAGATATTAATGAAATAACTGGGGGGTATGTATGGTAAAGAAAAATGATGATCATTCGGTTGCAATTTATCAATTGCAAAGCGGTGCGCTCCAGCTAAAGGCAGATTTTAAGAAAGATACTATCTGGGTAAGCCTTATGCAAATAGCTGAGTTATTTAATACTGATAAATCAGGTATTTCTCGTCATATCAAAAACATTTTTGAATCAGACGAATTGTCTCGTAGGGCAACTGTTGCAAAATTTGCAACAGTTCAAAAAGAGGGCAAAAGAGATATAGTCCGTGATATAGAGTATTTTAATCTGGACGTTGTTTTATCGGTCGGTTATAGAGTTAACAGCCAAAAAGCGACACATTTCCGACAATGGGCAACTCAAGTTCTTAAAAACCATATAACCCAAGGCTATACAATTAATCGTCGGCGGATAAAGGCAAATTATGGTCAATTTCTTAAAGCGATTGATGACGTGAAAAGTCTTCTGCCAGCTGGGTCAACTGTTGATCATGGAAGTGTAATCGAACTTATTAAATTATTTGCGGACACCTGGTTTTCATTAGATGCTTATGATAGAGATCAGTTACCAATAGAGGGCGGTACAAAGAAAAAAGTAAAATTAACAGCAGAAAAATTGAGTCAAGCATTGGCTGAACTTAAAAATGTCCTCCTTGCAAAAAATGAAGCAACTGAAATTTTTGGTGTGGAGCGATCCAGAGATAGTATCGCTGGCATTATTGGGAATGTTATGCAATCTTTTGGTGATCAAGAATTATATCCAACCATTGAAATTAAAGCGGCTAATCTGCTTTACTTCATGATTAAAAATCATCCATTTATTGATGGCAACAAGCGGAGTGGAGCCTATGCTTTTATTTGGTATTTGCGCCAAGCAAAAATTTTAGATGTCACTAAGATTACACCGGCTGCCTTAACTGCAATCACGCTTTTAATTGCAGAAAGTGCGCCAAAAGATAAAGAAAAGATGGTAGGGCTAGTGTGCGCATTATTAAAAGATAGAGATAGGAGTTCAAAATGAGCTTTAACCCAACCACTGATATTTTTCCTGTTCGTGCACTTCGCGATAATTATATATGGATGATATGTAATTCAGATTATCAAATTGCTTGGGCAGTTGATCCAGGTGAGAGCGGTCCGGTACTGCAATTTTTAAAAGAGAAAAGATTAACGCTTGCAGGGATTTTAATTACGCATCATCATCCCGATCATACGGGAGGCATTCAAGATCTTTTAAAGATATATCCGAATATACAAATCGTGGGCTCTAAAGATAGCCGCATTTCACATGTTACACAAAAATTAAGTGAAGGTGAAAAAATCGTTTCTGAATTTTTCAACTTTGAAGTGATTGAAATCCCTGGTCATACGTTAGATCACATTGCTTTTTATGGGCATGGTGTATTATTTTGTGGCGATACATTGTTTAGCGCAGGTTGTGGTAGAGTTTTTGAAGGCACGATAGAAATGATGTACAGCACGCTAAATAAAATTGCATCACTTGATGAGGCGGTACAAATTTATTGTGGTCATGAATACACGTTACATAATTTAAAGTTCGCACAAATGGTTGAGGGTAATAATTTAAATATTACTAATAAAATTGCCTCAATCAATGAGGCACTCAAAGCGAGCGCGCTTATTTGTACACTTCCCTCGACTTTACGTGAAGAGAAATTATTCAATCCATTTCTCCGCTGTGATATTCCAGCCGTCGTTGCATCAGCAGAGCAACATTGTGGAAAAAAGCTCAATCAGGCTGTTGATGTTTTTGGTGTATTACGGCAATGGAAAAATCATTTTTAAGGTATGCGCGGATCTTTTTAGAAGTTAAAACGCTGCTGCTTAAGAATTCCTTCCTCCTTATATTTCCCTAAAATTACTTGTCTGCGAAATTGAATTTCCCCAAAGCGTTTTTTGCGCAAATGATTCCATAATTTTTTCTCGGCCATTGTCATATTTCTTCTCAGATCACGAGAGCGTTGTTTTAATAAATTTTTTGCATTTTTGATTTAGACTCCCTCCATCCGCCTTCGGCACCTTCCTCGGAAGGAGGAAGGAATTCTTTAAGCAGCAGCGTTTTAACTTCTAAAAAGATCTGTGCATACCTTAGCCAAGGAGGAAGGGCTTCTTAAACAACAATATTTTTAATGCGACAGCCCTGTCAAGTTGCATTTTTTTAATTGATTATTCAAACACACAGATGTACTATCCCGCCCATCATTGTCTAGTCCTATAAAATTTATAACAAAGCAGGAGGTTTTCGCATGAAATCCATAGCACAAACTCTATACATCCCAGAATTGATTGAAGGTTATGGTAAATTATCAAGCGTGAAAAAAACCGCATTTCCTGGAGCACTTGCTGAGTTATTGATCGAAGGGCGTGCCAGAGATTTAACAAGAGATAATGACGATAATACTTTGTATGCACTTAGAGTGTGTAGGGCTTATTTTGAACATACGACAAGTGTTCAGCGGAGAATGTTTGATTGTCTGGCTGTGTTTGCAGCCACAAGGCAGCAATCTTGGCTTAATCTCAGTTACCCGTTTGCAGCTTTGAAACTGTTGCATCAGGTGAATGTTTTATCTAATGAAAATATTCTACCTATTTTCAAATGGGTGGTATCACAGTCATATCAATTTACTAATTACAACCCAACTTTTCTTATCAAGATTTTAAAGGATTTCCGTTTATTAACTGCTGAAAATGCATTGATAAATCTTAATGCGATAATAGCCAATCGCTATCCATCCACGCTATACGAAACGCTTGATATGTTGAAAAAGCAAAACCTCTGGGAGCGAGCAGACGCCCAGGCAAACTTTGCAAGAATTGTTTCACACGAAGGGCCAGGATACTACCATGCGTTGATGTCAAATATTTGGCAAGATAAAATTCCAGATGAAAATAAAAAAGAATGGTTACGATCATTTCTTTATCCTTATGCAACTGCCTTATTTGAAGGTGGAATCCATCGGTTATGGACTTCCAGGTCTCCTCATAGATCATATGATGGCTTTCCTGATTACATGCCGAATGATTCAATATATAGTTTTCGTGATCTACAAGAAATTAAATTACTCTGTGATGCAAATCGTGACGATACAAATTTACTCAAAGCAAAAGTAGCTTATTATTTATTGGCTAAACCAGAAATATTTGCTTTTATCGCAGAAGATTGGCGGCATAGGTCTGCTGACTCGGAATTGATTGACATTTTGTTAACAGATTTTAAAAGCTTGGCAGCTGAGCAACGCTTTGAGTTGAATGATTTTCAGCTTCGACTTGGCAACTTAATCACTACAACGCTTATTGAGAAAAATAATTCTCACGCAACTGAGTGTCTTAATCTGCTTCACGCCTTTCCAAGTTTTACAGCCGCTATCGATGCAGCGCGCGCAGAGGCTGAGGCGATTCGCGCAGAGGCTGAGGCGCAAGAGGCAGTGACCCAGTATCTTGATGCGTATGCTCGTAATAATTCTTTCGTGATTAACGAGGATCCTTATCGTCTTGCAATGTTCTCGCCGTTACCTGGAAGAAGACGGTTATTTGACGTGGATAATCCAGAGCTCACCCTGACCGACATTGCGAGTAATCGCGAGTCAGCCATGCTTGCGCTGTCCAAAGAAGAGCGATTAATTTTTAATCGTGTCGTTGAACAATACAAGCAAAAAGTGAAAGATCTCGGTGGTGTAAACAATGTCACAGTGATGTTAAAAAATGCATTAAGAACGCGCTATGAAAATAATCCAGCTTCCATTGTTAATGAGGGCAAAGAACAAATTCCATTGCCTTATAGTTATGACGATTTTCAAAACATGTCTTTATCAGAATCAGAGCGTGAGGCGGCATATAAGGCTTATTATCAGCATGATATTCACACGGCAAGTCGATATTTTTTGAAACCGAATCCGTGGATTTCACCTGATGCGCTTTATGTTAATCATGATCCTTATGATTGCAGAGTCATGTGGGCAGACTTTGAAAATTTTCTGCCTGAAGTTGTATCGCTCTGGTTGGCTGCAAAAGACAAATCATTTGAACCATTAGATGGTTTCACCTTAGAGACGCGTGAAATAGAATTTTTTAAGGACGTCGCTTTGATTGAGCGTGCACATAATTGGGATAGTAAACCCATCGACCCAAGCTCACAGGAAGAATGTGATGATCTTCAACCGGATAAGCCAAGTTGCTATGGTGGTATGAAACGTCGTTTATTTCATTCGCTCAAAGGGCACGCGTTAGTTGCTGATGTTGCTAAGGTAAGTCTAGTTGAAAAGTCATTAAAAACGATGATTTATCGATATTATCATGCGAAGTTAAGCGCTTGTGGTATTGAAGAGCGCAATAAAGTTAAAACAGCTTTAGATAATGTGTTCGCGTTAGAAGCTTCTCAGGAAGAGCTTGATCATTTAAAAACTTTTAACATCCCTGACTCTATTCATGCTGAATGGCTTGCTAAGTTCAAAAAAGATGATCAAGCAGAAATTGATGCGATTTTTGATTTAGGAGTATTTAACTCGCATCTCGAAAAATTTTATGATTCATCATCAGTGGATCATATTTTTAAAATCTTAGAAAGAGATGAAGAGAGAAAGGAAGAATGTAAAGAAGAAATAGAAGAAATCGTTGCAACTGATGCTCAAGAAATTCAGAGTCAAGTATTGCCTCAGTCCTTTTTTATGTCGAATCAAGAGAATGCGGTTGATATTGAAGAGTTGCGCCAGCATTTGCAGTTCATCAAGACAGCATTCAAAACCCACTTCACAGATAAGTTCAGCGATTTGCCAGCAGAAGCTAAAATCATCCACTCTTTTTTAGATGTCAGTGGAGAATCACTCATGAATCCACGTTGCAGTAATAATCAAAAGCGTTATGTCTCTGGCTTGCTGGCACAAATTGAAAATATGGCGGTGCGCGAAGAAAAATGTGACGATGATGACGAGCATTTGCTTGCGTTTTATAATACAATTCAATCAAATTATTCTCTGCGAAATTCGATGGCGAGTGATCAGGGAAGGCATTAAATCCTCAAGGATAAATCTATTGCGCCCGTAGCTCAGTTGGATAGAGTATCTGGCTTCGAACCAGAGGGTCGGGAGTTCGAATCTCTCCGGGCGCGCATATAAGCAAAAACAATTTCGTACTTTACAAATTAGGATGACTGAATAGGGGGTTTTCCCCGGTATGATTTATTTTTAATAATGCTATTATTCGCTGCTATTTATTCAATGGGAGGGCAGGTTTCAGTTCATATGAGGAGTCGCCGCAGGATAAAAAATGAATAAAGCGTTTTCTCAGTTTAAGCGTTAAACAAAAAAATCATTAATAATAAAGGATAAAATAATGAAAACAAATAAAACAATTCAATCAGTTGCGCCTCATGAAAAATTTGATCACGAAGGCAACCTTATAATAGAAGGAGATGTAGGTGAGAATGCGTGCTTAAACGTTCGCGAGGGTTCGCTTACAATTCTTGGAAAAATTCATAAAAACGCCGTAATACAACAACATGTTGCTGATGAGTTGCTCAATCTCGTGACAGGTTCTATTTCTATCGTTCAAACTGGCAATCTCAAACAAATGGTTATTAAAGGTAATGTTGCTAAATTTAAGTATCGATCAGCAAATTGTTCCTCCTCTATCGGTAATTTAGAAATTTTATCAGGCAACGTGAATATCGATAATCGTATTTTTACAAATGACCAAGTGGTCATTTTAAACGATGATGAGTATAAAATTATTCCTGTTGGCGATAATGCATTTAGTCAATTCAGTGGTTTTAGATTATTTGGCTTAGATCAAGCGCAAGCCGGCAAAAAATATGCGACAGCGACAATTGACGGTAAAGAATATTCTGGCAAGGAAATTCTTGTCAAAGGAAAAACAGTGAGTATCAATGGAGAGCCGCAGGCAAATGAAAATCCAGCCGAAGAAAAACATGAGCTACAATCGCCACCTAAGCTAATCGTGCATGGTGATATTGATTATTCTGTTACTGTTACCTCCGATACAGACATTGAGATTAAAGGTAATATTGATCAGTTTTGTCGTATACATAGTAATCAAGGTGCAATCACAGCGCAAAATATCGGTGCTTACACGAATATTCAAGCAAGAAATCAAATATCAGTTGGAACTGTTGAAGATAGCTGTACATTGATCAGTGAATATTATGGGCTAGAAGCAGAACGTATTAAAAATGGTGTCACTGTTGATGTGAGAGATACGATTCGTGTGAGCGGTGACATTGGTCACGAATGCAAAATTCAAAGTAAATATTATGGATTGAAAGCGCGTCATATTGGCGAGAGAAGCAAGATTATCACGCGGGATGCTATTAAGGTCAGCGATGTAGGGAGTTCTGCTTCATTAACAAGTCAATATTATGGTGTTGAAGCAAATAATTTGTCAGATAACGTTGTTCTTCATGCGCGTGACGGCATTCAATTAAATAATGTTGCTAATGAATGTCATATAATAAGTGATTATAGTGATATTGAAATAAGTGGTGCAACCCAACAAAATGTGAGAATGACAGCTAGAGAAAATATTCGCGCGAATTCAATCGGCAACGGTAATACATTGCTAAGTCAATATGGAAAAATTATTATTCAAACAAGTGTCGCGGGTCATTCCACACTGCAAGCGCGTGAAAGTATTCGTGCAAAGGATGTTGGTGAATTTGTCACGCTAACTTCTCAGTATGGTGATATCAATGTGCGCAATGTTGCTGCTAATGCATCCTTAAATGCAAGAAATGATATTGATGTTGACGGCGAGTGTGCGATAAGCGCAAGACTCAATAGTTCATATGGAAAAGTCAGAAATGCATCAGTAGTTGAAGAGTCACATGTGGGACAAAGGCGCTTTCGTTGAAGCCTAGTAGTAAATATTCGGTGAGCACTTGATGCGGGATCTGGATTGTTTCCTGCATCAAGTGCGGGAGCAAAACGGCTCCGCCTTCGATTTTGATGGTCATAATCTAGAAGACGATGACATTATTCATGAGATCATAAATTATTTTCAATGAGAAGCTGGCGAAGATGAAAATAAATACCATTCAATCTGGAAAATATCAGCATTATAAAAATGAAAAACTATATGAAGTGATTGGCGTTGCACGTCATAGTGAAACACATGAAGAGCTGGTTGTTTACAAAGCATTATATCAATGCGAGACTTTTGGTCATAATCAACTGTGGGTTCGACCAAAAGAAATGTTTCTTGAGCATGTTAATTACAATGGACAAATTGTTCCGCGATTTAAATGGGTTGGTGAGTAGCATATCTCGGTTGTGTATAGTGCGCTAATCTTACTGGTGGGCGATAGTGGGATCGAACCACTGACCCCTGCCGTGTGAAGGCAGTGCTCTCCCGCTGAGCTAATCGCCCCATCTAATCATAGATTTTCTTCCTTCGCCTCTCTCCCCCTTTACGGGGGAGAGACGGAGTGGGGGTTGTTTCTACAATCTGGCCCGTGATTCTATTTTGCAAATGACTCTCAGTCAACTATACTTTGCAGTTTTGCGGGATTGAGAGGCAGTCATGACTGTTGTAACACGTTTTGCGCCGAGCCCAACCGGTTATTTGCATGTGGGTGGCGCGCGGACAGCTTTATTTTGTTGGTTATATGCGAAAAAAATGCAAGGCAAGTTCATTCTTCGCATCGAAGACACAGATCTTGAGCGCTCAACCTCCGAGTCTGTCCAAGCAATTTTAGACGCTATGCAATGGCTTGATCTTGCTTACGACGAAGGCCCTTACTATCAAACTAAACGCTTTGATCGTTATCGTGCCGTGATGGCAGAATTATTAACTAGCGGAAAAGCTTATCGCTGTGATTGCTCAAAGGAACGCCTCGAAAAATTACGTGAAACACAAATGGCGAACAAACAAAAACCACGCTATGACGGTCATTGTCGTGCGCGTAATAATGTCGATGAAAAAAATTCAGTGATACGTTTTAAGAACCCAGAAGAAGGTGCGGTTGAATTTGATGATTTAGTGCGTGGCCATTTAGTTTTTCAAAATAGTGAGCTAGATGATCTCATTATTGCGCGCAGCGACGGTTCACCCACTTATAACTTTACCGTCGTTGTTGATGATTGGGATATGCATATTACACATGTGATTCGTGGCGATGATCATATCAATAATACCCCGAGACAAATTAATATTTTGCGTGCGCTAGGGGCGGAGCTTCCTGTCTATGCGCATGTGCCGATGATTTTAGGGAGTGATGGCAAAAGACTTTCAAAACGTCACGGTGCAGTGAGCGTGATGCAATATCGTGAAGAAGGATATTTGCCAGAAGCTTTATTAAATTATTTAGTGCGTTTGGGTTGGTCATATGGTGATCAAGAAATTTTTTCGCGCGAAGAAATGATTCGCTATTTTGATATGACAAATATTAATCGTGCACCTGCTGCATTTAATCCTGAAAAATTGATTTGGTTAAATCAACATTACATTCGTCATGGTGATCAAACCCACGTGCAAGCAGAATTAGCATGGCATATGAAAAAACTGGGTATTGATATTTCTGCAGGACCAACGTTGACAGATCTTTTGGCAGTGCAGGCTGATCGCGTAAAAACTTTACTCGAGTTAGCAGAGAAGAGCCGTTATTTTTATTCTGACAATGTGACGTACAATGATGACGCAGTGAAAAAAAATATCTCACCTGAAACGCTTCCTGCGCTTGCTGGGTTCGCAGATGCTTTAGAAAAAATGTCTGATTGGCAGCGTGAAGCGATTCATCAAGCGATCGTTGAAACAGCAGAGAGTAGAGGGCTTAAAATGGGCAAGCTAGCACAGCCATTGCGTGTGGTTGTGACGGGCGATACGGTGTCCCCACCTATTGATAGCACGTTATTTTTGCTAGGCCGTGAGCGGGTATTAGCGCGTCTGAAGAAATTTCAAAAGAATTTCGCAGGATAGCATTGACAAACCCACCGGCCCTCCCTAGAATCGCGATTCGTTGTTGTGGCAGGAAGCTACGGGGCCATAGCTCAGCTGGGAGAGCACTTGCATGGCATGCAAGGGGTCGGCGGTTCGATCCCGCCTGGCTCCAAAAAAGAAGCAAAGTAAGTAATAACTAGGACAAAATTAAGATTGTCCCCATCGTCTAGAGGCCTAGGACACTGCCCTTTCACGGCGGCAACAGGGGTTCGAATCCCCTTGGGGACGCCAAGTAAAAAACAAAACGCCCGCATAAAGCGGGCGTTTTGTTTTTTGTTCTGTGTGCTTAAGAGGATGAGAACCCCGTGAGGGGTTCGACAAATTGGCAGGATTGCCGATTTGGACGCGCAGTTTTTTTGCGTGCACGAAGTGCGAGCGCCATGGATGGCGCGAGTCCATCCCCGCATTGATTTGCAAGCGCTTAGACCTGCTAAATGTACAATTTCATAAGTTGTAAGTCATTTTTGTATTTCCCATTATAGCCCCCTACATTAAAATACATGTGGCGGGTTTTTTTTTTTTAATGCCGTAGTCCCGAGACTTGTTCGCGG
>JANRLY010000036.1:0-121842 GCA_033762075.1 Gammaproteobacteria bacterium | reverse complement strand
TGTTAAAGGTTTTAAAATTTGTTGAAAAACGGTATCTTTCATATTCGTCCTTGAGCCTAAATGTGGTGTTTAGGGCGCTAATTTTAGCGCTTTCTCAAGGACGTTCAATATTTAAACCGTTTTACCGGATGCTAGTGCGCGTAGGCGGGAATGACAGGTGGGATTTTAATAATTTATGCAACAAAGCCTTTTCAAAGGGGGAGGACACAGGAAAACTTCCCCCTTTGAAAAAGGGGGATTGAGGGGGATTTTAGTAGAGGATATTACCCTACAATTCGACAGCCCAAGCTTTTAATGGTTGGTGACCCATCAGCATTGGTGGTTATTTTGCCGGTCATTTCAAGAGTTTGGCTGCCATTGACGTTGGCTAAGCAAGAACTGGGTAAAGGTTGATGATAAAGGCGATAGTTGCTGGCTGTCATTAAAAAGGCTTGTTGGAGCTTGCCAGGAGTCAAGGGGAAGACTTTGCCGTGATCAGCTGCCGCTAAGCTATAACAGCCCTCAGTGTTGGTGCAAAGAAAATATTTGGTTTTACCTACCCCGGCAACTTTAATGCGTAAATTAGCATTATCTGCAAAGGCATTGCTGGCGATAAAACAGGTGGTAAGAGCAATTAGACTCACAACTTGGCTAACTTTAATCATGGTTATATTCCTCGTTTAGGATCGTATTATATTGGCAGAGTCTAGCTTAAGAAATCGTTAAATTCGAGTGTTTTTTATAGTGTTTTTTATTAATGCTTTCTTAAGTTTTAAAGGAAGCAATGACAGGAGCATGGTCTGAGGGTCTTTCCCAGCCGCGAGGTGTTTTATCAATTACACATTTCTCACAAGCAGACGCTAATTTCGAGGATGCAAGAATATGATCTATGCGCCAACCTAAATTACGTTTAAAAGCATTTAAGCGATAATCCCACCAGGTATAATTTTTTTCTTCCGAATGATGTAAACGAAAACAATCTTGAAAATCTAACTCAATCAGAGATTGAAAAGCTTCGCGTACAAAAGGATTAAACAATGTATCACCTTCACCTTGAATGGGATCATGCATATCCATTGCGGTAGGTGCGATATTGAAATCACCTAAGATAATAATCTTTTCAAATTTTGCTTTTTCAGCTGCGACAAACTCTTTGAAGTGTTTGAGCCAATTGAGTTTGTATTTGAATTTTTCTGAAGCGACGCTTTCACCGTTGGGAATATACACATTAATTATGCGGATATTTTGAATCGTTGCAGCGATTAAGCGTGCATCGGTAAATTCAGACAGTTTTTTGATAGAATCTTGAGATGTTTCACGCGTTAAAAGTGCAACACCGTTCCATGTTTTTTGTCCGTTGACAGCAGCGGTGTAGCCGATATCATCGAATGCGGCATGTGGAAAATCTTCGTCGGGCATTTTCAATTCTTGCAGGGCAAGCACATCCGGTTTGGTATCGGCCAGCCACTGCAAGACTTGCGGTAAACGCACGCGTAAAGAATTAACATTCCAAGTTGCGATGCGAAAAGATTTCATCTAAGCACTAAAGTACATGTCAAATTCAACGGGGTGAGTTGTTTGCTGCAAGCGCATCGATTCTTCACGTTTGAGATTGATGTATGCATCAATTAAATCTTTGGTGAAGACATTTCCCTCTAATAAAAACGCATGATCTGCCGCTAAACTATCCAATGCTTGATCAAGCGAAGCACAAAGCGAGGGCAGTTTGCTGATTTTTTCTGGGGATAAATGATAAATATCTTCATCGACTGCATCGCCTGGATGGATTTTATTGCGAATACCATCTAAGCCCGCCATCAATAATGCAGAAAATGCGAGATATGGATTAGCTAATGGATCTGGGAAGCGCACTTCGATGCGTTTTTCTGGATCGGTGAACACATGTGGAATACGAATACCAGCGGAACGATTGCTTTCTGAGTAGACCATCGTAACTGGCGCTTCATAACCTGGGACAAGACGCTTATAACTGTTGGTGCCTGGATTAGTGAAGGCATTTAAGGCGCGCGCATGCTTAATGATACCGCCGATGTAATAGAGTGCCATTTCAGATAAGCCCGCGTATTCTTTGCCAACAAATAAATTTTTACCACCTTTTGAGAGTGATTGATGGCAATGTAAGCCGCTGCCATTATCACCAACAATGGGTTTTGGCATGAAGGTGACTGTTTTGCCGAAAGAGTGCGCGACATTCTGGATGACATATTTGAAGATCAGCATTTCATCCGCTTTGTAGAGCAATGTATTGTAACGTGTTGTGATTTCGTTTTGATTGCCGGTTGCCACTTCATGATGATGGACTTCAGGTTGTAACCCCATATCCAGTAATGTTTTACACATCGTTGAACGTAAATCATGTGAAGAATCGATGGGAGGCACAGGGAAGTAACCGCCTTTTATGCGTGGACGATGCCCCATGTTACCTTCTTCCATATGTTTGCCGCTGTTCCAAGCTGCTTCGTCGGAATCTAGTGAGTAAAAGCAATGTTGCATGCTAATTTCCCAGCGGACATCATCAAAAATAAAGAATTCGACTTCTTGGCCAAAATTGCAAATATCTGCAATACCGGATTGTTTAAGGTATTCTTCGGCGCGTTTCGCTACAGCACGTGGATCACGGCTGTAAGGTTTGCCGGTTTGTGGATCGTAAACGTCGCAGCGCAAATTGAGTGTTGGTACTTCAGTGAAAGGATCAAGAACAGCCGTATCAATGTCGGGACGTAAAACAAGATCGGATTGATTGATTGTGCACCAGTTGGCAATGGAGGATCCATCGAAGACTTTTCCGTTTGTAAAAAACGCATCATCCACTTTATGCTGTGGGAGGGTGAGGTGATGTTCTTTGCCGCGTAGATCACAAAAACGTAAATCAACAAACTCTACATGATGTTCTTCGATAAACTTCCTGATGGGCGATGCCTTCGTTTTCTCCTTGTGGGTTGATTGCATGCTTGCTATTGCCATGGGGGTCTCCAGATGATTGGGGTATTCAGGATAATAGAATCGCCGGCTATTTTAACTGAGCGAGCCTACTTTCACTAGTGGAAAGCCTGTTCAAATTAGAAAATATTGTCATATACACAACCAACCTCTATCGGGTAAAATGGTCGGCTCTTTTGGGTTTAGGTATCAGGTGTATTCTCGTGTCAGAAAAACTTCGCAATATTGCCATTATCGCTCACGTAGATCATGGCAAAACCACATTAGTGGACAAATTATTACAGCAAACATCCAGTCTCTCGAAAAAAAATCAGACTGAGCGTGTGATGGATAGCAACGACTTAGAGCGTGAGCGTGGCATTACGATTCTCGCGAAAAATACCGCTTTAAAATGGCGCGATTATCGCATTAACGTTGTAGATACTCCGGGTCACGCGGATTTCGGAGGTGAAGTTGAACGTATTTTGTCGATGGTAGATTCCGTTCTATTGTTGGTTGATGCTGTTGATGGCCCTATGCCGCAAACGCGTTTTGTCACACAAAAAGCTTTTGCTTGCGGTTTACGTCCGATTGTTGTCATTAATAAAATTGATCGCCCTGGTGCGCGTCCGGATTGGGTGATGGATCAAGTTTTTGATTTATTCGATCGCTTAGGGGCTACTGATGAACAGCTGGATTTCCCAGTTATTTATACGTCAGCTTTACTAGGGTATGCCAAACGTGCTCTCACCGATGAAAGCACGGATATGACGCATCTTTTTGAAGCCATTGTCGAGCATGTTCCTCCACCTGAAGTTGAGCCTGAAGGTACCTTCCAAATGCAAATCAGTACACTCGATTATTCCAGTTATGTTGGAATGATCGGGGTTGGGCGTATACGTCGTGGTCAAGCTAAAACAGGTATGCCTGTCACTGTGATTGATCGTGAAGGCAAAACACGACAAGCGCGTATTTTGCAAGTACTCGAGTATTTAGGATTAGATCGCAGTGAAGTGCCTGTTGCAAATGCAGGGGATATTGTTGCGATAACTGGTATTGATGCCTTAAAAATTTCTGATACGTTATGTGATCCAACCAATGTCGAAGCGTTGCCTGCGCTTAGTGTGGATGAGCCGACAGTCAGTATGACATTTCAGGTGAATACGTCGCCCTTTGCAGGTAAAGAAGGGAAGTTTGTAACAAGTCGTAAAATTCGCGAACGCTTAGAGCAAGAATTGTTACACAATGTTGCGTTACGCGTCGAAGATACCGCTGATCCTGATAAATTCAGAGTGTCTGGTCGTGGGGAATTACATCTTTCTATTTTGATTGAAAACATGCGCCGCGAAGGTTATGAATTAGCGGTTTCACGCCCTGAAGTTATTACCCGTGAAGTTGACGGCGAATTACAAGAGCCTTACGAAACACTTGCGGTTGATATCGAAAGTGAAAACCAAGGTGCGGTGATGGAGATCTTAGGTTCGCGTCGCGGTGATTTAAAAAACATGACAACGGATGATCGCGGTCGTGTACGTTTAGACTATATTATTCCTGCGCGAGCGTTAATTGGATTTCACACTGAATTTTTAACGATGACATCAGGTACTGGACTTATTCACCATGTGTTTAGTCATTATGGTCCTGCAGTCAAAGGCTTATTTGCGCAGCGTAAAAATGGCGTGCTCATTGCAAATCAAGCAGGCACAGCATTGGCTTATGCCTTGTGGAATTTGCAAGAACGTGGCCGCATGATCATTGGTCCACAAACTGAAGTGTACGAAGGTATGGTTGTTGGGATTCATACGCGTGATAATGATTTAGTGGTGAATGTGTGTAAAGCAAAACAATTAACGAATATTCGTGCAGCAGGTTCTGACGAAAATATTTTGTTAACGCCGCATATTCAATTATCGCTTGAGCAAGCACTCGAATTTATTGATGATGACGAATTAGTCGAAGTGACACCTTCTACTATTCGCATTCGCAAGAAATTTTTGAAAGAACACGAGAGAAAACGTTCGTCAAAATAATTTGTTATTGTTGCCCGGCAGTTCGTTGTCTTTTTGCTGACGGTGCAACAATCTCATCATCGTCCGCTTGTCCTGCGTCATTTTTTGCTTCTAGTTTTTGGTGGATGGGCGAACCTGTTGCTTTAGAGATGGCGGCTGCATAGCCTTGCTCAAGTTTACCTTCTAATGATGCGTCACGATGGTAAACCTTTTCTAAATTTTTGCAGATTTCTAGGGCCTTGCTGGCGTCTCGATTGTTGGGTGTTCCATTTGCAAGGGATCGAATTTCATTGTCAATTTCTCTCAACTCTCCTAACATTGTTTCGCGCATAGAAATGGCTAGATCTAAATTTAAGAATTCAGTGTCAGGGATGTGGACCGGTTTTTCTTTTGGAACATAGCGTGTTGCTCTTATATCTGTTAGCAAGGCTTGAAGAATTTGATAGAGCTGGTTAAGCACTTCATGGGCTTTTTTACTATCTGCGTTTAGTAAGTCAGCCTTTAATTCAGTAAAAGCTTCAGTGATATTCTTCGGTTTCATTGGAGCCCTCCTCCTCGGATGCGCTTAATTCAAGTATAGGTGGGAATAAGAGATTTGCTGGCTGACTGAGGGCTTTGTTATAAATATAGTAAAATCAATAAATTGGAACGAAATGCGCAAATAAGTTTACCATGTGCATTATCAAGTAAGTCCCACAATGATTCATGCCCATCCATTTTTGCTGCTACGCTTTTAATGTAGTGATAACTTCTTTGGAACTAATCAGGACAGTAACCATCAGATACGTAACTGAAATATAATGGTTGTTCAACAGAAATAAATTGATCTTTCGATTTCGAAATTATGCCGCCCATGGATTGCCTCGTTTTGTATTATTTCTATTCAACCCACGAAGTATTACTGATTTTTTGGATCCTTTAGCTTCTTGTAGGAGGAGGGTTAATCATTTTTTCTCGGATCAAACGCCATGGCTTTAGCCATTTGCTCGTAGAGCGCGCGATCGGCGTCGGTTTTGGCGGGCGGTGTGAGAATTTGTAAGATGACGAATTGATCACCCGGCGTAGGTTTGCTGGGAAATCCGCGTCCTTTGAGGCGAAGTTTTTGGCCGGACTGACTGCCTGGTGCAATTTTAAGCTCAACAGGGCCTGCGAGCGTGGGGACTTTGACTTTTGCACCCAGTGCAGCTTCCCAAGGGGTGATGGGTAAATTGACAGAAATATTGTGTCCATCTAATGTGAAAATTTTATGGGGCTTCATTTCAATTTCGAGATATAAGTCGCCTGCAACACCACCCATGCTCGGCGCGCCTTGTTTTGCAAGGCGTAATTGTTGACCTGGCAAAATCCCTGGGGGAATAGTAATTTTTAAGGTGCGCGTTTGTTGGTGAATTTGGCCGTATTGATCGCGTACAGGTGATTGAATGTTGATAGTTTGACTGCCGCCACGATAGGCATCTTCTAAGCTGATCGCAATACGCGCACGTTCATCGCGACCACGTGGTGCTTGCCTTCCTGCTCTGCGTTGTTGTGCACCGGCATGAGCGCGTTGTTGACCAAATAAAGACGCGAAGAAATCACTGAAATCAAAACCTTCGCCGCCACCTGCTCCTGCAAAACCATCACCACCACCAAATCCGCCAAAGCCACCTTGCCAACCTGGTGGAGGGCGAAACTCTTGGCCACTTTGCCAATTGCTACCGAGTTGATCGTATGCAGAACGCTTTTGAGGATCTTTTAAAACTTCGTATGCTTCTTGCACTTCTTTGAAGCGTTCTTCAGCGTTAGGTTCTTTGCTGACATCAGGATGAAATTTGCGCGCAAGCTTGCGATAGGCGCGTTTCACTTCGTCTAATTTCGCATCGCGCGCAACACCTAAGATTTTATAATAATCACGGTATTCCATTATTTCTCTTCAGGTAAACGAACCACTAATACATCGACTTTAGAACCATGCAAAATCGCATTCGCGGTAGAGCCCAGTAATAAAGATAGACCATGTCTGCCATGACTGCCGCACATAATTAGGTCGGCACCAATTTCTTCGGCAATTTCTAAAATTTTTGATTTGGTCGGACCAATTTCAACCCAGAGATTTTTGTCGTCAACTTGTAATTGTTTGCCCATTTTGCTGAGTGCATTTCGGGATTCTTGAATCAATTGACCTTCGATGTCTTCGATACCCAGATAAGCGTAACTATATCCTGGCAAAGGCTCAACGACATGCAACAGACTGAGTTTTGCGCCTGCGATTTCAGTCATTTTTTTGACTTTATTGACTAAATAATCCGCATCATCTGTGAGATCTGTTGCGAGTAAAATATGCTTGTACATAAATCAAATTCCTTCTGGTGCGTAATGTAAAAGATTCATCAAAGTTTGTCATTCCTGCGAAAGCGGGAATGACAAAGCTCTCCAATTATACCGTTGCAGCAGCCTTGGAGAATACCAGTCGCCCATTCTCGAGTCCAATCTGAATATTGTCTCCGGGCAAAAATTTACCGGATAAAATTTCTTTGGCCAATGGATTCTCAATGTATTGTTGTAAAGTTCGCTTCAAAGGGCGTGCGCCATAGACGGGATCGTAGCCAGCTTCGGCTAGCCAATCTAAAACATCTTGGTTCAGTGTTAAACGAAAATCTTTTTCGAGCAAACGAGACTCCAAGTGTTTCATTTGAATTTGCGCAATGGCTTCGATTTGTTGTTTATCAAGCGGATGGAAAACAACTGTTTCATCAATGCGATTGAGAAATTCGGGACGGAAATGATGTGTTAATACATTTAATACGGCTTGTCGCATTTCGAAGTAATCGCCTTTTTTGCTGGCGATTTCTTGAATGAGATCCGAACCTAAATTGGATGTCATGACAATCACTGTGTTACGAAAATCAACTGTGCGTCCGTGGCTATCAGTAAGACGTCCATCGTCTAATACTTGCAATAAAATATTAAAAACATCGTGATTCGCTTTTTCAATTTCATCAAATAAAATGACGGAATAGGGTTTGCGTCGTACGAGCTCTGTTAAATAACCACCTTCTTCATAACCTACATATCCGGGCGGCGCCCCTACTAAGCGTGCGACAGCATGTTTTTCCATGAATTCTGACATGTCGATGCGAATGACAGCTTCTTCAGTGTCGAACAAAAATGAAGCGAGTGCTTTGCATAGTTCTGTTTTACCTACACCCGTCGGCCCTAAAAATAAAAAGGAACCAATCGGTCGTTTAGGATCTGATAATCCTGCGCGTGAGCGACGAATTGCATTACAGACTGCTGAAACAGCTTTGCTTTGTCCGATGATACGTTTGTGTAACATGTCTTCCATGTGAAGTAATTTTTCTTTTTCACTCTCCAACATTTTTGAGACAGGAATATGCGTCCAGCGTGAAACGACTTCAGCGATTTCTTCTTCGGTGACTTTGCTGCGAACTAATTGTGTTTCTTGCTTTTCAGCAATGGCAGCTTCTGCTAATTTTTTCTCGAGTTCTGGAATGCGACCATATTGTAATTCAGCCATACGCGTTAAGTTGCTGGCGCGGCGAGCATTTTCAAATTCAAGGCGAGCGCGTTCGAGTTCTTCTTTAATATTTTGTGTGCCATGTAATGCGGCTTTTTCTTTTTTCCAAATGGCTTCTAGTTCGTCTGAACGTTTCAATAATTTATTTAATTCTTGTTGCAATTTTTCAAGGCGTTTTTTTGAAGCTTCATCCGTTTCTTTTTTTAAAGCTTCTTGCTCGATTTTTAACTGAATAATTCTGCGATCAAGGTTGTCGAGTTCTTCGGGCTTCGAATCGATTTCCATGCGAATATTACTAGCAGCTTCATCGATGAGATCAATTGCTTTATCCGGTAATTGACGATCAGAAATGTAACGATGCGAAAGTGTTGCCGCTGCAACAATGGCGGAGTCGGTGATTTCGACGCCGTGATGTAATTCGTAACGTTCCTTTAAGCCGCGTAAAATAGCGATTGTATCCTCGACTGAGGGTTCATCCACTAAAATGCGCTGGAAGCGGCGTTCAAGTGCGGCATCTTTTTCGATGTGTTGACGATACTCATCAAGCGTTGTTGCTCCGACGCAATGTAGTTCGCCGCGTGCGAGAGCAGGTTTTAACATGTTGCCGGCATCCATCGCGCCTTCTGCCTTGCCTGCGCCAACCATCATGTGTAACTCATCGATGAATAAAATAATTTGACCTTCTTGTTTGGAAAGATCATTTAATACAGCTTTTAAACGTTCTTCGAATTCACCACGAAATTTGGCGCCTGCTATCAGTGCGCCGAGATCAAGTGCGAGCAATCTTTTGCTGCGCAATCCTTCTGGGACTTCGCCATTGACGATGCGTTGTGCCAGTCCTTCAACGATCGCAGTTTTACCAACACCCGGTTCGCCAATTAACACGGGATTATTTTTTGTACGACGCATCAATACTTGAATGGTGCGGCGAATTTCAGCATCGCGACCGATGACGGGATCGAGTTTGCCTTGCTCAGCGCGTGCCGTAAGATCAATCGTATATTTTTCTAATGCGCGACGCTGGTCTTCTGCATTGGGATCTTTTACACTTTCGCCGCCGCGTTCATCTTGGATCGCTTGTTCAATGGTTTGTTTAGTTGCGCCACATTGGCGTAATAATTCACCTGCCGGACCGGACTCTTCGATCACTGCTAACAAAAAAAGCTCGCTGGAGATATATTGATCTTTTCGTTTTTGTGCCAATTTGTCGGTCAGATTGAGGAGACGGTTAAGCTCATTTGAAATATGAATGTCTCCGCCTGTCCCTTCGACGGTCGGTAAGCGGCTTAAGCTCGCATCGAGTTGAGTGCGCAACTGAGAAAGATTCACGCCCGCACGTGTCAGAATAGGGCGTGTGCTGCCGCCTTCTTGGTCAAGTAAAGCTTTTAAAACATGAATAGGTTCAATGACAGCATGATCACGACCTAAGGCAAGCGATTGTGCATCAGCAAGTGCTGATTGAAATTTACTAGTGAGTTTATCCATACGCATGGGGTATTCCTCATTTGACTTATTCAGTATCACTAGAAGATAAGGGTTATTTATTATAGATCAAGGGCGAGAACAAAAATATGGACGAAATAATATTTGAAGAAAAAGAAGTATTGCAGCCAGAAGAAGATCAACAGCCTCATTTGGCCAGTGTGAATTTAAGGGGCGTTGTTGGTGTTGCTGAGCCAGCGAATATGAGTTTGTTTTTTACATTGTATTTGTTTTTGGCAGGTAGTCCTGTTCTTAGGCTTTTAAATTATATCTGTTTTTTTCCTATTGCTATTTTAACTTCGAGCATGCGCATTGCTTTGAATTGGCGCGATGCGTTAATGATGCCAGATAATGAACGGACTAATCGATTACGGAATGATTTAATCGGTCATGCGGTGATTGATACTTTGCTTTGGCTTGCAATGGGTGTTGCATTCATAGGTAGTTT
Source organism: Gammaproteobacteria bacterium (assembly GCA_033762075.1). Classification (GTDB taxonomy): domain Bacteria; phylum Pseudomonadota; class Gammaproteobacteria; order DSM-16500; family DSM-16500; genus VFKI01. The sequence goes on along the minus strand of JANRLY010000036.1, from coordinate 111,467 downwards.
CTTTTGGACAAGCTTACTTTCTCCGATGATTTTCACAGGGGGAATGAGTGTTGGTTTAATGATGGGCTTATTAGAAACCGTTGAGAGTTATGCAAAAGCACGGGGGCAAGAAACAGAAGCACGTATTTTTACGGGATTGCGTGATCGACAACTTGCAGATACACCCACATGGCGCTTATGGGATGCAAAGAAAAAACAAGCAGAAGAAAATGCAAAGCAATTCCGGACAAAAGCAAAAGTGGGTGCCATAGTTGCTGTCATGTCTGCGTGTGGTATTGCAGGAATGGTCGGCATGATGTTTTTAGGGATGCCAGCAATGGTGGCGTTTGGATTTGCATCAGCTGTTGTCGGAACTGTTTTTATGGCAGTGAAGTGGGTGAGAGAATATAAAGCTGCACGTCAAGCGGTTGCTGTTGAACGCAGCCCTGTAGTTCAGCGTGAACACCCGCATCTTGAAAATAGGGGTAATACAAGAAATATTTTTCGACGTTTATTTGACAACTGCTTTTTGAAACGCCCTCAAAGAGTCGTGAATGTTGTGCCTCGACAACGTGCTTTATCTTTGTCGCCGCGCAGAAATATTCTTCGTGAACATTTCGTTGAAGAAGAAAAGAAAATGGAAACGCCAAAACGACGTCATTCTATGTCCTAATTCATTCTAGATGTTCACGGTAGTTTATTAGTTCTCCGTCATTGCGAGTATGATTAATTAAATAGCATCGAAATAAATTTTTCATCCTCAGCTGTATAAACAACGGGTTTTTTCAAGAAAGGATTTGTTTGCATAAAAAAAGTATTTGGATGATTTGATTGTATTTCTGTGCTGTGATTAAAAAATTCGAGATCATCTTCGAGATATAGCTCGTTCTCAACTGCACTTTGCGCGTATAGGGATTGTTTGACTCGATAAATGATGGTTTGAATTTTATTTGTGTTTGATTCACGTAATGAATCAAGAATCAATTTTTGTTGATCGCTGAGAAATGAAATCCACTTTTCACCGTATGCAATTTGACTTGTGTATATCTTATATTTGATCTCAAAGTCTGAATATAGGCTAGATTTTGCTTGTAGATAAGACAAAATGAGTTCATGATCACTAGATGATGGATAGGGATATTCCTGTTGCACGCTAATGAATCTCTCATCTAACTGTTCCATGTATTGCAAATAAGACTTTTCACAATTTGATCTTAGATCGCGTAATTGATTTTGAATGCTGCTTATTTTTCGAATTTCATCATTAATCGAGTTATGTAAATCACATGCATTTTTTTGTATTACGAATAAATAAGTTAATCTTCTATTCATTTCCCAGTTGCTTAACATATCAAAATCCTCGTTATATTATTTTAAAGATCGTTTTTCTTTACTTACCACTTCATTCTCACTATTAAGCTGATCTAATGTGTTACGCATTTTATCGAACAGGAATTGCCCGGCCGCCATGCCTAATCCTACGCGTGCAGTGCCATAGCCTATTAAAAATCTGCGCTGAAAGAAACTTAATTTTGAAGGTAATGTCAGACAAGATTTTGATTCGTGCCAGAGATCCGTGAAGACTTTTCGTGCGCCTAGTGCTTTTAGTTCGGGTGATGAAGCATATGCCATGCTACGTAAATAATTTAAAGGGCTTGAAGCCACAGCTGCGAGCGAACCACTTACAATATTGCGTGCAAATTGGGTGGATGGATTTTCATCTTTGTTATGACGCGTGACTTCATAGACAATTCCAAAAACAGCATCACGCCCGATAGTAGCAGAAGCACCTTTCATAAAAGGACGAAAGCCACCATTCTTCCACATATCTCGTGCGCTAGAATAAAAAGTATCAGCATGTGTTTTCCAAGTGCGGAAACGGATTGCGTACAACCAATTGATGAGAAAACCTCTTAAACTGCCGGCCGTTAATCCAATGCCTAATTGATTTTGCCAATCATTGAGATGAAGTGGCTGTTTGATATGTTGATCAAATAAAGAAGTCATTTGACTTTGTAAGACATAATAACTGCCATCTGAAATTGAGCGCGAAACAATTGCTTGAGAAAATCCGTGCCAAGGGTTTTCAAAATTTGCTTTTAATAAAAAAGGACGTTTATTGACGACGGATAAATAAAGCGCTTTGTCTAAAGGATTAAATAATCCTGCAATCGTAACGCCAGTGAGCATGCCGCTTTGTACATCAACATTAAATTGATTGTTATTTGTCATGGTATTTCCTAAATATGTAATTTTTTTAAGGATAAAACATACGGATCTTGTAAATCAGGGCGTATTAAACGTTTATTTTTAATTTTTTTCTCAGTAATAGGTGGTTGAGAATCAGCAGCTTGATTGACATGGAAAAATGTTGGCACACTAGAATAACGCATATCATCTGAATGATAATGATGATAAGTTGAATCGATAAAAATTTTCAAATCGTGTGAGTTATAATCAAGTGCTAATTTATTTTCCTTGCCTAATGAAATGAATGAACGGCAAATAGCATCAATGACTTCAAAGCTGTCATTATGTTGATGACGGTTTAAATTCAGTTGGATGAAATTTTTTAATTGAGAGCCCATCTTAACAATATCCATGGCATTATTTTTGTATATTTTCTCAATGAGCGTTTGCAGAGTAGTATTGAAAAAAATAAACTGACGTAACCAGGTCACAGCAGCATGTGTTTTTATATTGCTCTCTGAGACAGTGGAAAATAGTAAACTATCATCAGCAACTAAATGACGCATCACGCTTTCAAAAATCATCATCATGCATTCGCCGCGTTGTTGTCCGCTGAGATTCGGTGTGCGTAATGAGACATGTTGATTCACATTATTGTCATATACTGGGCCGACTGGTAATGCACGTACTTTAAATTGTGCGCCATAAAAGCTCACATAAGACGAATAAATAGCTGACGTTAATTGATTGCATCGTTCTGTTATATTGGGCCATTGCTCAATGGCCCATGAGGCTTGCATCAATTTATCTAGCACTTGTAGAGGCGATTGATGTAAACGCGGATCATCAGGTTGTGTTACAAATAATAATTCTTCCATGATGATGCGTAAACCAAAGTAACTCATTTTAAACGAGTCTTCGTCTGTTTGTTGAATTTGACCATTTTTCAGTGGTTGTAATTCTGCGCTGGGTGGGATAGCAAAAATATATTTTAATGCATCAATTGGCTGTAAAGTATAATTTGCATGTTTTTGAATTCCTTTCAGATGCAGCAAATTCATAATCATAATAATATCGCATTTATTTCTGTGCGATGTGATTGAGAAAGTACCAGCATGCTCATCACCACAGTAGGTTGTATATCCTCTGACGATTTCACTTTGATTTGCATTACAAGTCGGTGCACTTTGCATGGGCAACATGCTATTAATAAACCAATTTGTTGCAGCACGAATACGCGCTTGTGCATTTTCTAGGTTGAGACGCATTTTAGGTGAGCTACCCCAACTCGGACAGTTTGCAGGGTCTATCTGAATATAACATTGTTTGTCAGTGTCTATTTGTGCATTGATAATGAGGCTCTTTATTTGTTTTAGTTTATTGATTAAGAGGGTATCATTAGGTGTATTGTCTAATATATTTTTCCAGTAGCTGTAAAGATATTGGCACACTTTATAAAGATGTTTACTCAATCGCATGATTTTTTCTGAAAGTGCGCTGGGTTCTGCGTGTATTATTTCTGAGATGAAGCCACTTTTACCACGTAATAGTTGTGCACTTAAAGCAGCATTCAAATTGATTTCATGTTGACAATGATACGTTGCCATTGAGTCGATATCACTCGCTGTGATTGGTTCAGGTAAAATATATTCTAAAATGGATTCTTCAACGCTACTTTGAATATTAAACTTTCTGAAAGGCACATTAAAATATTGTGCAACTTGCCGTGCCGCATTTTCTGTATGAAATGAACTGGTATTCGTTGCAATATAGGCTGAGTGAAATAATTGCTGACGTGCTGCTGAAACGATACAGCACATAATTTTTTCTCTATTTGGCGTATCGAAAAGAATATTTAACTGTGCGTAAATTGATTCAGTGGTTGCAAGAGGTTCATTCAAATAATCTCTGAGTGCATTAAAGATAGCAGTTTGTAATTTTGTGTGATAAGAGAAGCGCTCAGTGAGTAATTTTTTTAAACCTTCTCCAATGTAATGATCAGAAGCTGCAATATAATCTTGTAAAGCTAATTCAATTGCAGCACAGCCAACAGTTAATGTATATGCAGAATCATAGCCGCCGCTTAGAGAAATGAAGCATGCTTCTGACTTTCTCTTTGTCATATAATCTAAAAAATACAAGACATCATGTAAAAACATTTCTTCAGCATGTCGCGCTGCATTTTCAATCAATTGATCATGCGCATAAATTTTATCTTTATTTCGCATGTGTTGGAAAATGGTTGCGTAACTGGATTCTTTTGACTCAGGTAAATCAAAAGGGGAGGTGTAGCGTGTTTGATGCAATGCTATGACTTTTTGATCGGGGGTTGTCAGTGATCGTGTCTGTTGAGCGACAATGGTGAGTGGGGAATGGATTAATTGGTCACTGGTGATAGTGGAGATGTCTACACACTCAGAGTGATGTGAAACCATTTGCGATGAAAAACGTTCTCCTACTATAGAGGCGCCACCTTGTGTAAAAATTTGATCGCCTTCAAAACAAAGATTTGCAGCTGGTGAACCGAGTGCATTTACATAGACAACCGTAGCATTTGTTTCTCGTGCAATTGCTTGGCTTAACGCTAGACGTCTTTCTATTTTACCCGTAGCCGGTGGACTGCCGTTTGGAACAACCACTAAACTTAAAGGTGGTTTTTTGGGGTCACGACCGAGTAATGAACTTTGGCGTTTTGTTATTCTGTTCACATTAAAGTTTGCATCAAAACCTGTCCAAGCAGCTTCGCAAATGACTGTTTTTGTTAATGCAAATTGATTATCGCCAACAGGTAAAGCAACTTCTATATCGCCTATCGGTAGACCCATCGGCGGAAAAAAATTTCCTAATAAGGCTATCTGATCTAAAGGATACACCCCTAGTGCTGATGGGCGAATGTATCTAAATTCATGTGTAGGCCAGGCGGTAAAATATCTGCGTTCATATTCTGGGCCCGTGTTTGCGTGATTATAATTATTTGCCAAATCTGTTTTGGTTTGTGTTGCAACTAATTGACCATTGAGCAAATAACTCTGACAAATGACAGCGCTATCGTGACTATGTAGGTTTTGTTTGAGACGGTCAACTTGGAAGATGTGTCCCACACTAACAAGTAAGTTGGGATTTTTATTTTTTGCATAATCAGCAATACGCTTGAGAAAATGCAGCGTATTCATATTACTATTTTCATCTGTATTAAAAGATTGACTAGCATCATAACTCGGTAAAGTGAGTTCTGGTAGTACGAGAATTCCTGCGCCTGCTTCAATAGCTTTATCGATTGCGGATTGTATGCGTTCTAAATTATTGGCTGGATCGTTTGCGATGAGATTGAGTGCTGCAGTTGTGATGATTATTTTTGTCATGGTGATTTTCTCTTTATTCTAAATTTAGAATCTTGTCATTCCGAGAAGGTGTCATCCCGCGCATGTTTTTAGCGCGGGACCTAGTGACTTGAAGACGCTGGGTTCTGCGCTAGAAACTGTGCGGAATGACAACGTACTCTCAAAACACTTTAGCTTTCAATAAATTCAAGCGCATTTCTTCCATTTCAATGATATCAGCGCTTTTATTTTTATTTCTCATGTGATCAATGTGCGCATCGTAACGTTTGAAAATGGTGTTTAATGTGCGCGGGCCATAGTGTTTTAGCTTTTCAACTAATTGTTGTTCGTGGCTATTTTTCCCTGCACCTACAATGCCATAACTCGAGTGACCTTGGCAGGCATTGTCCCACATGCGGATGAATTGATCCGCAGTTTCAAAGTCAGTGACATTTTCAAATCGTGAAGCAGGATCGTGTACTGTCACCCAATAATTTTCAGGATACTGTAAACAAGGATTGGGTGTATTTCCTTTACGATTAAATTCTTTGCCTTTAGGTGTAAAACATATGCGAACAAAAACGCGATCTTGAATGTCATGATCGCTGATTTTCCCGCGATGAGGTGTATGTCCATCGATGCGGTAAATAAAATTGGGTTGAGTATCAATCGTGCTGGTTTCATCCCAATCTCGCGTGAGGACACTGCTGAAATTATGTTTTTTAGGATCGAACCCCTTGGGTAAAGGGTAGGCCGAAGTCGTTCCTTCCGTTGGCAATTGATTGCACCAGGTATAAACACCTGTTTGTTGTAAATGAGGCTCAGACATCCTGAAGCCATCGCAGTGAGGGCCACCATTGCGCTGCGGCGTGCCTGCGACAACAGGTCTGCGATCCACTAACAGCCACATATTCCACTCGTTATATTCAGGATTGAGAAATTTTTCGAGGGTTGCGCTGGTGCGAATGAGCTCTTTAAGCGGTTCAAATTCGATCGGCAAAATCATTTCTTCTGTGCCGCTACATTTTATTTTCATATCAATGACGCCAGGTCCAATAGCAGCCGTCTTTTGATGAATGTCTTCATCGAGAAAAAAAGAAACTGGTGCGGGGATACGTATTTTATCCGTAATGCCATCATAATAGGTTTTTCCGATGTCTTCGAAAATTGCTTTTGTTGCATGAGCTACTTTTAATTTATGAATGACTTTCATTTCTTCTGCGCATGGTAGATTATCAGGCTCGATGGTCATAGGGTGTGAAGACAAAGTGGGTATAACAAATTCATGATTATGGCCTGCTTTTTCGAGTGTACCTTCTGCATTAAAAAAAGACATGCGAGTATGTAATTTACGTAGCATAATGATAATTCCTTGTTGGATGCGCACTTGAAGGAGATGAGTGTAGTTGATATGATTTTTCAAGATCAAGTGCATCAAAAAGCATTGCAGTTGAAACATCTTTTGCGGTCATTTCATTAAATTGATCTTGATCTAAAATAACAAGCCCTGAATCTTTCGAGTACTTCGCGTATGCGACATAAGGTTTTGACTCTGGTGGTTCTGTAAAAAAATGCCATTCGTAGGTCCGATATTGCTCTATTAAATCTTGAATTAAGGCTTTAGGCTCAATTTTTTTTGAGATTGGATAGATATTCTGAAGGTCCTCAGTGGATGCATTAATGTGGCTTTTTTTGATAAATTTGAGTAGCCCAAGCACATCGTGAATGTGGATCGTTTTATTATGACAATTAAATTGAGATATCAGCGCATGTTGGTGAAAGACTTTTTCTTGTATCATTCTGTGTGTGTCGTACAAACTAAAAATAATATTTTTATTTTGATGTGCCATTAAAATATTTGGAATTGTACAAGTCACATCTTTAAGTGCGCGTAAGATAATATCTGCAGGTACGAGGCGATTATTTTTATCACGATAGCGCTGTAGGTTGCCTTTTAAGGCGTCTATTGCAGAATAAGAAGTGATGGAGACGCGCAATTTAGCGTCATTCAGAGTGCCATAACGAATTTCATCATCATACACATTCATTTGTTCGATAAAAATATTAGGTGCGGCACCTGTTTTCGCTAATTCATTTTCGATGAGTTGTAAGGCTTCACCTGTCATGTAACGTGCCTCTGCGTGTGTTAGCGAGCCATAGATGCGATGATCATTGCCGAGGGAGTCATCTTGAATCAACAATAAACGATAGCGATCGGGTGAAACATTGGCAAAATCAGAAATTGGCATGCCATGTTCTTGCTCAAACCATTCAGCGGATTGACGCATTAGAAATGATTTGCCTGTGGCGGGCGCACCAATCAACATTTGAGTGACTCTTTGGTTGGCTTGATAGCGTGGTAACGCCTCATATTCTCCTGTTCGAATTGCATCATGCAGAGCCGATTGAATTTTTTCTTTGAAATACGCACGACTTTGATCACGATAAATATCATTCGTGAGAATCTGAATCACTAAGTGTGGTGAATCATCTATCATGGGATTGACATGTTTACGTGAGGCAAGGGCGCCAGTGATTTTTTGGATATCATCATGAAACGCACTGATTCGTCCTGCATAAAAATCTTGCACGTACTCGGTGGCATCGCGCGCAGCGTTTTTTTGCATTGATTCGAAATGAGTAGCATCTTTAGAGATGATTGGAAGCAATTTTTTTTCGAGTTCGTTACATACTTTGATAAAGTGCTTTCCATCTTTTACTTTAATCATTGTTGCGACTAAAATGCCCGTCCATTGCTTTGTTTGGCGTTGATAGTTGAATGTTACTAGTTCGTCGATACATCTAAAATGTCGATCATCCCAATTTGTTGTGCCAATAGCTGTAAATTGATTTCTTATCTCAGGTAAATTTTGATGAATGTAATTTTGATTTAGTAGTGTAAATTGCCCATCGATGATTGGTAGAGGTTCACCATGCAGAAAATTTCTGAGACTCACTGCTGGCATTTTATATTCAGGTGCCCATTCATAGAGTGAATTTGATTTGAAAAAAGTAGGAGAGTATCTTTTAAGAAGATTTTTTTTAGGCGCGGCTAATGGTGCGGCCGATTTAATGGAGTTCATGATTTTCCTCAGATTGGCTGGTTTCATCAGCTATCCATCACAATGAATATTTGACTTCAGGATAGCGATCAAAATACGATTTGTCATCCTGTATTTTCTACGGTGATATTGACGCGAGACTATAACAAATGAGAAATCGAAATAGAGCATTTTTTAATCAAATTAGTTCCACTCCACGCTACAATTTGCGAGAAATAATCATTGATAAGTTAGATCGCTTGGGTTTGATATCAGCGCGTCAATCTATTGAGAATTTCTCTGATAAATTATTAAATGTTACAGCTGAGTCTATTGATGTGACGTTATTGGAGCACAATCTACTTAAATTAATTTTGACTCGTCTTGAAACGCTAGAACATCATCCAGCTTACTTAGCTGTTGTTCAATTTATGCGACGTAAATCCATGGAATTTGCCTGTGAAAGTGCAATTAAATTAGCTTTATACTGTGATGAAAAGAAGATTGAAAAAATATATCAAGATATAACTGTAGCGAAAGGCATTTTAGCAGATGCCCTGGATAATGTTCTTGAGGATGAAATTGAAAGTGTGTTGGGATATATTTTATCGCTTAACTTAAATAAGTATTCTTATGCAGAAATGGCCTGGTATTCTCTGACGCATCAAATAAACTTATTAGATAAAATTAATAATCATCCATCTTGTTTTATTCAATTCATCAAATCTAATCATCGTGCTACGCAGAGCGCAGAAGATTCTTTGCTGCGCCGCAAAATATTATTCGAATCAGGTTTGTTGCAAAGTCATCTGCAGCGAGATCCTGAAGAAGTTCAAACGTATGAATCACGCATGATTTCGGCGCAAGATGATAAGGCCCGTTTACTGAATGATTTACACCAACGTACACATCAAAATATTGTGTTGATGGATGTGGGCCCTGCGGGTGGTGCGATTTTTAAATCAGCGCTCGAAGTCGCTTATCAAAATCTACCTGAAATGAATATGACGTATTGCGGTATTGAATTAGATCGCAATGAGTTAGTACATTTAAATCATATGCTGGGGAATTTAAAGTACCAAGATTTGACTGCACAGCAATTATTAAAGTATGCGACTTTTATTCAAGGAGATGCTTTAAATTTATATGATGTTATATCTCAATTAGATAGTACCTTGAAAACATCCGACGCATATCTTTCTATTGTGCTCTGTTCAGTCATCCATGAAATTTATAGCTATTGTCATTATAAGGCAGAGCAAACGCATTGCGTAGATATTACAACCATGACGCAAGTGATCGATGATCAATATAATCTCGAAGCTGTTTATAAAGTGTATTATGAAGGGTTGAAAGCATTGAGTGAAAATCCTGGCGCTGGTGCATTGAATATTAGAGATGGAGTCATGTATCAATTTCCTGAGGAATTAGTCACGTTTTCCATTCAAGATCCATCATGGTTAATGATGTTAAAACAATTTCTTAACGATAGAAAATACGTTCACCTGAAAGACCAAATTATAATTGACGATCTTGAAATTGGAAAAACGATTATTTTGCCTGCAAAATATGTCCAAGAATTTATGCTTAAAGCAAACTGGGGCCCGCGCCCCTTTGGCAATGAAATGAATGAAGTGTATTGTTACATGACGCGTGCTGATCATGAGAAATTATTACGTCGTGCAGCAGAAGCACTTCAACTTGATATTGAAATACACTCTGAGGAATATATTCAAACAGGTTATCAGCAGCACATTACTGAGGATAAAATTAAAATCATTTCAGGCTTTGGTGATAACAAATTTCCACCGACGAATATGGTTATCCGGGTGAAGCCGTGTTTGCGTGTTTCTCGTAACATCCATATGAATTAATTTCTTATCCTTATCGTCGTCCCGCGGCTTGTCCGCAGGATCCAGTAACAGAGTTGCTTGGCTGCTATTTTTGGATGCCGCGAACAAGTGGCGGCACGACGGCTGAGAGATAGCAAAAGTTGAAATGATAAATGGGTTCATTTAAAAACTTTCTACTTCACTTCCTTTGCCAGCTTTGCCACGTGTCGTAAAAATTTTAACTGTTCAAAGAGATTCATTTTAGAAGCCATTTTGCGTTGTGCAATAAAATGATAGGGGATTTCGCGAATGGTTTTGATGTTACCTTTCACTAAAATCTCGAGCAATATTTTCCAGCTGGTTGGATTGAATTGAATCTGCTCGATCGCAGTGCGTTTTACGCCAAAATAACCGCTGGTGCAATCAGATATGGCGCGTAATTTTAATTTTCTTTGACCAATTTTTCGCGCAATCCAAGAAAGACATTTACGATAAAAATGCATTCGACCATCTGATCCGCCGTTCATAAAGCGACTGGGAATGACGAGATCGGCTTCGGTGGAGAGTAAATGGTAAATCTCAGGAAATAACTCGGGCGGATGTTGTAAATCACCGTCTATAACAATCAAGCATCGCCCTAGGCTCTGTCGAAATCCTTCGACGATTGCGCTACCTAAGCCGCGCTGATATTTTCTATGAATAGCATGTGCAAACGGCATATCGTGTTTTATTTTTTGAATCAATGCAGGGGTATCATCAGTGCTATCATCAATGATCCAAATTTCATATTGGATCGATAGGGGCTCTAAAATAGCACGAATTTTTTCAGTCAATGTTCGTAGGTGATGGCCTTCATTGAAGGAGGGAATGATAACACTTAGATCCATGGTTATATCCCAAATAAAGCACTTTTAAAGCTCTGTGCTGAGGCGAATATTTTTTCGCTGAGCGTTTTTTTGGTGTGATAATGGATTTCGTAAATGTCTGCAGTTGCAGCGTGTTGAAAAAGCCAATCATCACTGGTTTGCAAGTGGTCCACTAAATGTAAGGATAATGCTTCTGTGCCAGTCCAGTGTTCGCCGGTGGCAACTTTGTCAATGTCGATGTTTTGACGATAACTGCGAATGAGATTTTTAAATAATTGATGAATTGCTTCTAATTCTTCGCGCATTTTTTCACGACCTTGCTCAGTGTTTTCACCGAATAGGGTTAAGGTGCGTTTGTAATTGCCAGCAGTGAGTTGTTCAAAATCAATGTGTTTATCTTGGAGGAGGCGATGAAAATTAGGTAATTGGACTAAGACACCGATGGAACCAATGAGTGCGAAAGGAGCCGCCACAATACGATTAGCAACGCATGCCATCATGTAGCCCCCGCTTGCAGCAATTTTATCAATGATCACTGTGAGAGGAATATTGCAATTGCGAAAACGTTGTAATTGTGAGGTCGCTAAACCGTATGCATGCACCATGCCGCCGCCACTTTCTAATTTAACGACAACTTCATCGGTCGGTTTTGCGACACTTAGAATCGCAGTCACTTCTTCGCGTAAAGCGCAAATACCAGATGCTTTGATATCACCGTGAAAGTTGATTAAAAAAATTCTTTTCCTTTCGCTTGCTTCTTTTGATTTGCTGCGTTCTTTTTCAGCATTTTTTTCGGCCTTATGAAAAGCTTTGTATTCTTTTGCGGGTAAAAGTTCAGCCTGTAAGTGATCTTTGATTTCTTCGAATTTTTTATTGAGATGTTTTAGTTGAAATCGGCCTGTCATTTTTTCGCGGCCACGCATAATAATTGCAAGAATACCGATCAACAATAGCAAGATCATGATAATAGCAATGAGAAATTTTGCGCCGAAAATAAGTAATTCTGCCATAGGTATACCTTATTGAGCTGGTTTAAGTAACAAAATAGGTTGTGCTCTTGGACGGTAATGACGATTGAGCGATCGCATTTGTATTTTAAGAGAAAAGTGCTGTGGTGACTTTTGAAATAATATATCTGATGTTAACAAAATGGTATGTTGACGCTTGGGGAACAACCAACCATAAGTGCTAGGGATGATTTCGACTGTGCCAACCCAGAGAGGTAGCGCGCTGTTTGTGAAACGGATATTAGATTGCCATAAGCGCAAGACAATCAACTGATGATTAGTCGGTAAACGTTTGATAAGCACTAATATAGGTTGATGATCAAGATAAAGTGGCGCAACAAGTGGTAAATGTTGTGCGCTATCGATATTGGCGATGCGATGTAATGCGTCAATCCAAGTGGTATTTTGTGGCGACGTCCAACCATTTTCGAGTAATAATTTTTGGATAGTTGATAGTGAGCCTTGCCATTGTAAATTTAAGATTTGTCGCGCCAAACCAAAACGATTAATGCGATAGAGCGGCAAGTGATCGCCGCGTTGTTGCCACCAATTGTCTATTGACACTTCGTAAGTTGGCCAAGGGATTTGTGCTGCATTTTGTTTGATTGGAGTGAAATGTTGGTAAGCGTTAATGCTATAACTGAGCGTCAGTGTCAATAGAATGGTGACGATCATTCCGCTTGCGTGAAAAGGTTTTTCATTAGAGCGATTCCAAGAAAGAATAATGAGCATCAATGTGGCTGCGCCAACTAACCAACCGCCAACAACGTCTGTGAACCAATGTGCGCCGAGATATAATCTTGATATGCTCACAAGCAATACAAGCATGCCTGCAATCCAGTAAAATGGTTTGCGTATTTTGGGTTTGAAGATGTGAAGTAATAAAAATGTAATGGCAAAATAAAAAGCGACTGAGAGAGTGCTATGTCCACTGGGAAAAGAAAATCCATCAGCATTTTGTAAAACACCCCATGGGCGCGGAGATTTGATAAGGTGTTTAAGGATATAAACATTCGCAGAAGTTAATAATCCAATGAATAAAACATGTAGTGCTGTGTGAAAACGTTTTTTATAGAGGAAGAAAACAGTCAAGGTAAAAGCGAGCGGCATTAAAGTATGACTGTCGCCGAGCAAGGTGATCGCAATCATGATGTTGTCCCAGGTGGGGCTTCTTAGACTGCGAAACGTATGAAAGATCACATCGTTGACAACCAAATCATTTCCGGGATGCAATGAAACAACTACAGTGAGACAAAACAACAAAAAGAGCGTTACTAAAAAATAAAACGCAAGAATGAGCTGGCCATGTCTTTTCTGAGGATCATGATGTTGCAATAAGGTGGTGATGGGGCGTAAGCGTGTAGATTGACTCATGCTGATCCAAAGGTTTGTTAACCATTGTTCGGCTTGTCGGCTGATTAAACCAAAGACACCCCATACAATCCACACACATAAAACAATAAATAAACCTGTGAGTAATAACATGATGAGGGCGTGTACGGCGATGTCGGGTGGTAATTCTAAAGAGGCTGCGCCTAGTAAAATACCTGGCAACATATAAGCCGGTGCCCAACCAATGGCTGAAACAATATTTGCGATGGTAAAGCGCAGCGGAGGCATATCTAACATGCCAGCGACAAGAGGAACGAGTGCGCGTACTGGGCCGACAAATCTTCCAATAAAAACGCTGAGTCCACCATATTTATTAAAAAAATTTTCGCCGTTTGTTAAAAGATTAGGGTATTTATAAAATGGCCAAATGCTGGGTAAACGCTTATTGAAATGACGCCCCACCCAATAACTAATTCCATCACCAACAACTGCACCGATAATGGCCCAAATGATAGTGGAATAAAGTGGAATAATTCCTGCGCCTGCTAGCGTGCCAATCGCGATCATCGTTACGCTGCCGGGAATGATAGTGCCAATAATTGCAACAGATTCAGCAGCAGAAATGATAAACGTAAACAAGCCTGCAAAATGTGGGTTTTGATTTAACCATTGAAAAACAGGGCTTGAAATGTCGGTCAATTCACTTCCTCTCCTGCTGCTTGACGATCGGCATGATACGATGAACGTACGAGTGGACCGCTGGCAACTTGTTTAAATCCGATGGATTTTGCAAACTCACCGAGCACATGAAAATTTTCAGGTGTCACATAACGTAACACGGGTAAATGAAATTTGCTGGGTTGTAAATATTGACCGAGCGTTAACATATCGACATCGTGCGCGCGTAAATCTTGTAATGTTTCGCGAATTTCATCATCGGTTTCACCGAGCCCGAGCATTAAGCCTGATTTCGTTGGAATGCCTGGAAAGCGTTCGTGAAACTTTTTTAACAGTAAAAGAGAATGTTGATAATCAGAGCCTGGACGTGCTTGACGATATAGGCGCGGTACGGTTTCGATGTTGTGATTGAAAACATCAGGTAAAGCATGTGCTGTTTCATCTAAGGCAATGTCCATGCGGCCGCGATAATCAGGGACTAACACTTCAATGCGAATGTGTGGATTTTTAGCGCGAATGGCTTGAATGCAAGCGGTAAAATGGCTGGCACCGCCATCACGTAAATCATCGCGATCCACTGAGGTGATGACGACATAACGTAATTGCATTTGATGAATTGTGTCGGCTAAATGCGCAGGTTCTTCGGGATCAAGGGGATCCGGGCGGCCATGCGCAACATCACAAAAACTGCAACGGCGCGTACATTTGTCGCCCATGATCATGAATGTCGCTGTGCCGTGGGAAAAACACTCGGATAAATTGGGGCAAGAAGCTTCTTCACATACCGTGACTAAATGATTTTGGCGCAGTGTCTTTTTTAGATTTTCAACCGTGGGTGTCGTGGGTAAACGAATGCGAATCCAGTCGGGCTTACGCAAAGGCGCAGTCGTTGTTTCGATTTTGACAGGGATGCGCGCGAGCTTTTCTGCACCACGTTGTTTGGTATGAATGGGTTGATCTTTCATGAGTTAACTTCCAAAACTAGGAGAGCATTATATACCTTTCCTTGCCCTATTTTGAACTTTTTTAGCGCTTAGATGTGAGTCAGGTTGCGTTGGAAAAAATACGCGCATAGTGATTCATATGCAAGTATTTTTTACAATGCAAAATGATCCTCAAAGCCGTCGTCCCGCGGCTTGTCCGCAGGATCCAAAAAACATAGCTAGATTATTCTTGTCGCTGGATCCCGCGAACAAGTCGCGGGACGACGGCAGTAAATAAAAGTCGCGGGACGACGGCAGTAAATAAAAGTCGCGGGACGACGGCAGTAAATAAAAGTCGCGGGACAACGGAAACGAGAACCTATTTCAATAAACTCTCTAATACCTTCTCCAATAAAGGAAGAACTGTCTCAACAGTCACTTCAGGCACATGCTCTTGCAACTGTGTGATTTCCAATGCTTCAAACCCACATGGATTGATGCGCGTAAATGGTTCAGTCTTCATCGCAATATTAAAGGCTAAACCATGATAAGAGCATCCGCGGCGAATGCGTAGCCCAACGGAAGCAATTTTTTTGTCATTGATATAGACGCCGGGTGCTTTGCATTTTGCAATTGCTGAAATATTGTATTGAGCGAGACATTGAATGACGGCATTTTCTAATAGAGAAACCATTTCGCGCACATTTAATTTTCTACGACGCAGGTCAATAAGTGTGTAAACGACTAATTGTCCGGGGCCGTGATAAGTGACTTGCCCGCCACGATCTGTTTGTACAACAGGGATATCGCCAGTATTTAAGATGTGTTCTGGTTTACCATTTTGACCTTGTGTAAAAACCGGTGGATGCTCGAGAAACCAAATTTCGTCAGGCGTATGTTCATTTCTTTTGTCAGTGAAGTGTTTCATGGCTTGCCAGCAAAAATCATATTCTTGCAAACCAAGATGACGCAGAATGAGAGAGGGTTTCGAGTGATTCGTCATAATGCCATTAAAACGTGTGGGCTTCTGGAGAGTTCGCGGTAAAGATTGTCGAGTTCTTCGCGTGAGTTTGCGGTGAAGCTAATCGAAAGGGCAAGATATTTTTTGTCTTTGCTGTAACGACTGGACAATGCATCCTCACGCAAAAATTTAATGTGTTTTCTGACGATAGTAATAACTTCCATTTCAAAGGCATCCGATGCGAGTCCAAAAATTTTAATGGTAAACTCGCACGGAAATTTTAAATTTGAATTTTCGTTAATTTTATCCACTATTGACCTTGTCAGTTGAATGAGTGAAAAATTTAGCGACGCTGAAGTTGATTGAGTCTGAGACTGAGCGCCACAAATTACCGCGTGCATTATTACTCAAAGCGATTAAAGGCTGAGTCGCAAGGACTTGATCATTCAGTGTAATGGTTAATGTGCCGCAGGGTTGATCTTTTTTGATGGGTGCTTTCAGTGGGTCACTTACCGTCAGTTTTGCTTGAATATTTTTGTATTGACCTGCTGGTAATGTCACAAATAAATCATCTGCTAATCCTAAATCGATTTCTTTATCTTTACCTTTCCAGACACGAACGGTTGTCAGTGCGGTGGATGCTGAATAGATCTTGTGGGTTTCATAAAAACGAAAACCGTAGGTGAGTAAGCGAATCGAATCTTCGGTACGTGCTTGATCGCTCTTCGCACCCATCACAACGCTGATTAAACGGGTGCTGTCCTTTTTCGCAGAGCCAACTAAACAAAAGCCTGCTTCGCTCGTGTGACCAGTCTTTAAGCCATCGGCTTCTGGGAAATGCCACAGTAAGCGATTGCGATTGGGTTGGCGAATGTTATTCCAGGCAAACCATTTTTCAGAGTACAGTTTATAGTCATCTGGGAATTGTTGAATGATTGCGCGCGCCAGAATGGCGAGATCACGTGCTGTTGCATAATGATCTGGGTTGGGTAAGCCATTGCTATCGACGAAATGGCTGTTTTTCATGCCTAATTGTTGGGCGTGGGTATTCATTAAATCAGCAAAAGCACTTTCTGTGCCGGCAAGGTGCTCGGCCATCGCGACAGCTGCATCATTACCAGAAGCAATGACAATCCCCTTGAGCAATTCTTGAACAGGCACTTCGTCGTTTACTTTGACAAACATGCGTGAACCGCCTGTTTTCCAGGCTTTTTCACTGATCCTGACTTTATCGTCTTGGCGAATGGTGCCATTCTTCAGGGCATCAGAAATGACATACATGGTCATGAGTTTGGTTAAACTGGCCGGCGGTAAACGCAGGTCAGCGTCTTTTTCAGCGAGGATTTTGCCGCTGTCTGCATCCATTAAGATGTAGGATTTTACATCAAGATTGGGGGCTGCCGGATTGATGATAATCGGCTTTACTGCAGAAGAAGGGATAGGAATCACCGAGTCCGCTAACGCCGTGGCGCTGAAGAAAGTGACAGAAAGTATCAACGTAAAGATGCGAAACAATATAGCGCGCATATTTTTCATCCTGAAGAGTATTAAACGAAGGAAAATGAGTCTATCACAACCACAGGGAAGTGGAAGAGGGGGAGGGGCAAATTTGCCCCTCTATACTCTAAATAATTAGACAAGTTATCCCAAAAATGCGGGTGCAGAATATTGGTGAGCTTCATTTCTGTTGAAATGTTGAAAGAGGCGTTCATTAAAAAAGAATGCCATTCGTGCAAAAGGAATTTCTGGTGGAAGTCCTGTGTTGGCAAAATCTCCTTTTAAAAATGCAACTAAGGTTTCATCATGTAAGGCTTCATTTTGCCAGTCTGGATTTGCGGCTTCTCCTTGTGCACCAAAAGGAGCAATTTCCAGGCGACCTGTGTGCTGATAGATTCGCATTGCTTGAGCATAATGATTTTGAATGTCACCTGCTAAACGTTTTTCGCGTGAACCACCATAAATTGTTGCGGGCGCAAAGCGGTAATAAGAATTTTTCACTTCTTCCAATAAGTCTTCATATTTTTTGTTACTGAGTTCCGATGCTTTTTGCTCAGCTGATGATTGAAAAAAACATCCTGTAAGGGCTTTCGCTGTTTTTGCGCAACATCCGAATCGATGAGACGGTGCCTCTGGGTTCAGTAATTCTTTTTCTTCTTCTGGTTGAGCGGCATGTGGTAATGCGGGTAATCGACGAACAACTGCGGCTTTGTAATCTTGAAGTTTCCCAACCACAGGTTTGTACGAGGTGAGATTGGATGCGGTATCTCGCGCCATTCTGATGGGTGTGACAGCGGCGAATGATAAAACATGCTCGAGTGTTCTGCCGAGCGCATCTGTAAAATGCCACAATCCTTTATTTTCATTTATTTTGTTTTGAAATGCTGCTTGTGCCGCTGCTCTTTCTGTGAGGTCAGTGATTTTTTCTAATTGAATGAGATGACGAATGATGGCGTCAACTTTGATATCTGTGTGAATACTTTTCCAGGCGTCGGAAATTTTATCAAGAACCAAATCTTTTCCAAAAATATAACCATTGGTCATCATGATGTATCCACCGACACTTGCTACTGCCCATTGCAGTGCATGCCAAGTTGAAACATGTAGTTGTTGAATCATTTCATTGGGAAGTGCAGGAATCAATTGATCAAGTGTGCCATCTTGAATGAAGTCTGCAAGCGTTGCTGCATACAGTGCAGCGTAACCTGCAAAGACTAAGCCAGTGAGTCCTGCGGCGGTTCTCTTTAAACGTTCTGTCAAAGTCAGTCGTGTTTTTCTTGCTGATGCAAGGAGGTCAACGCATTCGAATGTTCTGGCAAGAGCAGGTTGGAGGGGGATGCAAGTGGGATCGCCATTGGCTTTCATGAAAACTTCTGCCATTGTCATCAAAGGATTGACGGCAAACATAGAAATATTTTTAGGTAACTCCCATCCATCATTTTTTTGAGGTCCGCGAATGACTCTATCCAGTGCGCGTACTGGAGGTAATATTAAAACTCTGCTGCTTTCGTCC
Source organism: Gammaproteobacteria bacterium (assembly GCA_033762075.1). GTDB lineage: Bacteria > Pseudomonadota > Gammaproteobacteria > DSM-16500 > DSM-16500 > VFKI01. The sequence continues at coordinate 92,328 of JANRLY010000036.1, read as the reverse complement.
GCACCTTGCGCTATTTTTTTGCCCGTGTAGATGGCGGCATCGCCTATTGCTGAGCATACTGCTTCTGAACAGATTGCCATTGCTCTGATGCAATGGTGACATGAATTACAACAACACGTGGAAAGATGTTCAACCATTTGATCTGCTGCAGCATTGATTCGCTCCAATTGTGCGTAGTCTGTATCATAATGATCAGAATCGTTTAGTTGATTATGTGTGGTTACATCAATTTCATATTTTGCTTCTAGTGAAAGATCGGTTGAGGGATTTTTTTGTGTGTTTAAATCAGTTTGCATTATTATTTCCTTAATGTGAAAAACAAAAAGCTGGCGGATTATAGAAATTAAAAAAATAGTGGTCAATTGCAATTTAAAGTTATTTTTTTTATTTCAGCTTGACAGTCTGAATGGATTCATGCACGATGCACAAGTTGCATTGTTTTTCCTTTCTGCAGCGCTTTTTTTATCTCGCAATTCTTTTTTTTCAATGAACGTTGTCCAATTGTTTTTTCTTTAAAATCTATATTCAAGGAGTTTCAAATGAAAAATTTTTTTCAACGTATTTTATTTGTTAGTGTTTTTGTATGGAGTGTTTTTTCGGTAGCGCAAGCGGCTGATAAAAATAATGCGTCAGTTGCGACACAAGCATCTGCCGTGCAAACTACTCGCGTGAATGTGAATACGGCAACACAACAAGAATTAGCAGCGATACCCGGCTTTAGTAAAAATAAAGCTCATGCCATTGTTGCTTATCGCAAAAAAAATGGTGCGCTTACTTCGCTTGATACACTGCGACAAGTCAGTGGTTTTAAACGCATGGATGAGTCGACATTTAAAGCTTTGCAAGAAAAATTATCGGTAGGATAATACTTCTTAATTCGCTCCACTCCATGTTTTTTTAATGGAGTGGGGGCGAGCAAGCAAAAAATATTATCCGCGATGATACGGATGATTTTTTAAAATGGTTGTGGCGCGATAGAGTTGTTCTGCTAACACAATTCGGACTAAAGGATGTGGTAAAGTGAGAGGCGAAAGCGACCAGCGCGTTTGCGCTTTTTGCAGGCAATTTTGTGAGAGACCATCCGGGCCACCGATAAGTAAATCTAAATGAGCACCTTCTGTTTGCCAGGTTTTTAATTTCATTGTCAGCGCTTCTGTGGACCAAGATTCCCCTTTGACATCTAATGCAACCACACGGCTTTTGGGGTTGATAGCCGCAATGAGCTTGTTGCCTTCATGCTCAATGATGCGGGCAATATCCGCATTTTTCCCGCGCTTTTCAGCTGGAATTTCGATTAACGATAATGAAAAAGGCGTCGTAAAACGTTTGGCAAATTCGTTGTAACCCGTCTCTACCCAAGCGGGCATGCGGTCTCCAATCGTCAAAATGCGAATGATCATGAAAATCCTAATGATTGAGTGAATAGATTTCGATTATACTCGACTCCTAAATATGAAAAAGATACCTTGTGACTTAACTTTTATTAAACTCTTTGGAGACAGTTCATGCAGCCGCTGTCCCGCACTTGATGCGGGGACGCGCGAATCGATCGCAGAATGTAGTTTTGTCGGAAAAGGGTAATAAATGTTGAGGCACAAATGGTTTTCTATCAAATGGAGAGCTGAAAAGATGTTCCATCAACCGACGCCGATATCTCATTACCCTAAACACATTTCGCGTCATCTTGATGCTGTTTTATCTGACTATTACAAATTTGCACAGTGTGATCCCTATATCTTTCGATTGCTGTTGCCTAGTGCAGAAGTCTGGCGATTTTTTGTAGAGCCACTTGTGATGGAGCAATATCGTGAAGATTGGCGAGCCTTTGAAAAAAGAGAGCCAGGCTATCTCAAGGCACTTTACATAGCATTTCAAGCAATATTTCATTTCAATACACCGATTGATATTGATTATATTTTGTTGCTTCATAAGCTTGCAACAGAAGGAGTCCATCGTACAAATTATCAGTTGAATCGTACAAAACTTTCTCGAAAGGGTGCATTTAGGCAGGATGATGTTAATGCTGTATCTTTTGAATTATCTCATTATGAAAGTGTGCCTGATAATGCAACCTTAGCTGGGGTGTATCAACTACTTGAAGATAAAAATCCATTCCTCATGTTTTCTATAGCAACTAAAAACAGAAATTTTAAGCTAAGAGATGTCTATTTAACAAATGAGTTGATAGATCGCTTGCGCAGATGCTTTGTTATGGTGAAAGAGAAAAAACATTTTGTTTCTGATGATGATTTTTGGGATGCTCTGATAAAATTTGCTTATATTAAAAATGTCAGCGAGAAAAATAAATCAGTTATTGTGCCTATCTTAAAAAAAATAGCTGAAACAGAGAATAATGATCAATTAGCTAATTATCTCTTTGAAGTGATTAAAATATCTCGTTATAGAGGAGCGGTTAGGGTTAAAATTTTAAGCGGACAACGCAAAAATGTGGAATCGATATTGACCGATGAAATGCAAAAATATGTTGACTACTATCATGATTCTATAGCAATTGCTAGAAATCGAATCGAAAAATTATATGCAATTATCATTTTCATTCAATCATGTGAGCAATTACATCCTTTTTATGATGCTAATTGCAGAACATTTTGTATGTTATTGCTAAATCATCTCTTAATGAGAAATGGCTTTCCACCGGCGATACTCACAAATCCAAATCGATTCGATGCTTTTTCTCGTGATGAATTATTGATTGATGTGCTGGATGGCATGAAAGAGAGCATCGCTTTTATCAAAGGCGAGGAATCTAGTTGTGTTAAAACAACTAATATTGTGAATGATCTTGGGCAAAGTCAAACGCAAAGCGACCAAATGCTGAAGAATTACTTCGACGAAATTGTCAACATGGAAGACTTTGATCGAGATAGGACATGCAAAATAAGCACCTTGAGGATTTAAGATGTACCAAGAAATTTCCTGGCAAGACCCATTTTTATTTTTTTATGCGATTTCGCATTTGCCTGGCGTTGTTTTTTTTGATAGTGCCAAAGAACATGAAGAGACAGGGCGTTATAGTTTTATTGCCTTTGATCCATTTAATACCGTGATTGGTAAAAATAACATATTTTATTATGGCAAAAAAAAATATAACGGCAATCCATTTCATTTACTCGAAAATATTTTGGCAACTTTCTCTGAAGAAGATGATAAAAACTTACCACCTTTTCAAGGCGGACTTGCTGGTTTATTCAGTTACGAGCTCAATCACTATTTAGAAAAATTACCACGCGCTGCCAAAGATGATTTACAGTTTCCAGATTTAGCATTAGGTTTATATGATGTTGTAGTTGCTTTTGATCATTTGCAAAAGAAAGCGTGGATCATTTCGAGCGGTTATCCAGAGCAAGATAAAAAATCTCGAGAAATTCGTTCAGCAAAAAGATTGCACTGGGTTGAGTCGCTTATCCAGCAAAGTTCTTTGCCATCTGTTTTGCGCGTCACATGTGATATTCAACAATTGCAGCAGCATTTTACACGTGAAAATTATGAGACAGCCGTCAAAAAAGTCAGAGAGTATATATTGGCAGGCGATATTTTTCAGGCGAATATATCAAGACGATTTCATCTTGTATTGCCTGAAAAACTATCTGTGATTGATCTGTATCGACGGGTGCGTGATATTAATCCTGCGTTTTTTGGGTGTTATTTTCATTTAGCGGAAACAACAATTGCTTCCGTTTCACCTGAGCGATTTATTTCGATGCGAGATCACTGTATTGAAACGCGTCCCATCAAAGGTACACGACCGCGAGGTAAAACAGCAAAAGAAGACGCAGAATTGGCGCATACTTTAGAAAATAGTGCAAAAGATCGCGCAGAGAATATGATGATTGTAGATTTAATGCGAAATGATTTATCGCGCGTCGCTGTAAATCATTCAGTGAAAGTCAAAGCATTATGTGCACTGGAGTCCCATCCAACTGTGCATCATTTAGTTTCAACCATTCAAGCAAGATTGCATGATACATTAACATCGATTGATGTTTTGCGTGCTACTTTTCCTGGAGGTTCTATTACGGGTGCCCCTAAAATTCGTGCGATGGAAATTATTACTGAAATTGAACCTGTCTGCCGCGGCCCATATTGCGGTAGCATGGGTTATTTGGGATTTAATGGGGCGATGGATTCGTCAATTTTGATTCGCACTTTTGCTATCAAAAATAATATTGTGACGTTTCAAGCTGGCGGTGCAGTTGTTGCTGATTCTGATCCTGCGGCAGAGTATGATGAAACCACAGCAAAAGCGAGCGCACTTGTGAGAGCGTTATCATCGTGCTAGCGGTTTGAGCAACAAAACAGAATCAGTGAATCCATGTCGGATGTATTATTTTTATGGAGACTCATTTTTATGGTACAGGGCGTACAACAACATCATACATATTCAAAAGTGATTCGCCGCTTACAGCGTGCTTATTATTTTTCTTTACCAGAAGAGAAAAAGGATGTTGCTCAACCTCTGCAAGGTTTAGATGTTTTGAAAAAACTTATCTTAGGTATTTCATCGCTTTCTACTCGACCTAAACTATCTCGTCATACTCAATTTGATCGATTACCCTTGAAAGTCATTCGATCTATTATTGAAAATCTCAGTTTCAATGAATTTTTAAATGTTTTAGTCGCAGCTGAAAAAAGTCCTTTGCATCCTATTCTCATGCAAGATGTGATTTTATCGCGGCATCAATTTTTTTCATCTGCAGTGGATCGAAATAGATATGTCGGCACATTGATGACATTACGCCCTATGCTTCAATGTGTTGTTACAAAGTATAATCGGATACGCGAGGTCAAGCATGATATTCACGACGCAAACGACTGCTCTGAAAAGAGTTCCTATTGGATAGCGTTTTCTTTTCTATTGATAGGAATTTTCCTTTTATGTTTGGCTTTAACAAATTTATTCCCTAATATTTCTGACAAATGTATCGTGATTTCGATGTCGGTTCTTATGCTTGGCGCTGCTTATTTGCTGCTAACGAAAGAATCTTGTCAGACAAATTTTCTTTCGCAAAGTGAAATAGATCAACGAGATCACTTGATTCATGATCTCGAAAATCAACTAGATGTAGCAGAAAATATTGATCCAGCTGTTTTAGAATATTTTAAACGAATTTCATCGCCGTGAAGGTTAAAGTATTATTTCGCAAACTTAATACCATCTGGTGAGTTAAATTGTCCTTCACCTAAGCCAGCAGTCCCCCATCCGCCAATCCACTTGCCATTCTCAGTAAATTTTTGAATACGATTATTGCCGCTATCAGCAACATAAATATATCCGTCTGGAGATGCTGTAATATCTTCTGGGACATTAAACTGGCCGCGTCCTGCACCTAAACTTCCCCATTCCATGACGAAAACACCATCTATGGTAAATTTTTCGATACGATTATTATTCATATCGACAACGTAAATGAAATGTCCTAGGGATGTTATGCCAATAGGTGAGTCGAACTGACCGGCGCTTTTACCAGAAGTCCCCCATGCTAAAAGAAAGGTACCATTGCGAGTAAATTTTTGAATGCGATTGTTATTGCCATCTGCAACATAAATGTTACCTTGATCATCGAGTGTGGCAGCTTGTGGTTGATCAAACTCGCCACGATCAGCACCAAGCACGCCCCATTGTTTTATGTAATGTCCGTCTCCTGTAAAAACTTGGATGCGATTATTAAAGGTATCGACCACATAGATTTTTCCATCGCATGCTGAGGTTGCAGAGTAGGGGTTATTCATTTGCCCGTTACCAGTGCCGAGTGTACCCCATTGTGTTAAGTAACGTCCTTTGCCATCAAATTTTTGAATGCGATTATTTAAACCGTCAGCAATATAACTATTTTTATTTTTATCAACGCCAATACCACCAGGAGAATTAAATTGACCTTTACCTGTTCCTAAGCCGCCCCATTGTCTGAGGAAAACACCATTAGGACTGAATTCTTGAATACGATTATTGCCAGAGTCAGAAACAATCACAATGCCTTTGTGATTATCCGGCTCTGAAAAACTCATTTGAGAAAAAATAATTGAAACAATTGATAGTGTAATTAAAAATATTTTTTTCATGCTTATTTTCCCGTGAAATCAAAAATCCAGACAATCCGCGATTGTCTACTTCTTCAGGGAGTTTTGCAAGAATTAAGGAAATGAAAAGAATAGTATTCTCAAATTGTTGAGAATGTACGAAAGAAAGTTTTTATTTTGGTAGACATAGTTACTGTTTCTTAAAATAAATTAAGAAAATATACATAACTATGTCTATTTATTATCTGCAAGTCGTCGTTTTAGACATTTTAAAAATAGCGTCTAGCTCTAGATTTCATTAAAACGTACACGCTAGACAATAACCCTAAGCCTAATGTGATAGCACCAAAAGAAATAGGATGTTTTTTAATGCTCTTCAATGAAGTGGCATAAAAACTTCTTTTGCTGCCATTTGTGGTGTTGACTCTGCGAGGATTTCTTATACGTCTTGCGTATTTCATATCAATCTCCTTATGCGTCGTTTTAAGTCACAGATATTACTATACACCTTTCATGAGCAGAGGTGTTTTTGAGTCCGTGAAAGTGCTTAAATTTGATTGTGCATTCAGGCAATTAAAGAGAATCAAGGGAAAACCCGCATTAAAAAGTGTGCAAAAAATTGACTGCCTAAGTTGTTGAAAAAATGAAGTGTGCATCCTAAATAAATGCCGCGCATTTTTCAGGATAGCGAAAGTATAGGGTATCGTTAATTATGCTGTGTGGGTGTTTCGCTGGGGCCTTGATTTTGATCATCGTCTTTTTTACTGCGATCAATGGTTTGATCTTTTTTTTCATAAAAGACAAATAAAGCTTGCTCACCACATTCAGCGCGAACTGTTGCAATGGTTTGTTTGCCCGTTTCTTTGAAGGCTTCATGCAATTGATCGCGTGATTCTGCGTGACAAGATGCGTTGAAATATTTTATTCCTTCGATGTCTTTAAGGAGATTAGGGTCAACTTTTCCAATAAATAATTCATCTTCTTCGCTATAGCGGCCTGTGCCATGAACAGTATAGGCATCTTCTCTATAAACTAGATCGAAAGATTCATTTTTAGTGCTCATGGTAAAACTCCTGCGTTTTGAAAAAAATCACGTGCATCACGGACTTGGTAAGGCTTGATTTCTTTTTCTGGGTGGGGACGATGCATTAACATGATGCAATTATTAAAAACAAATCGCACGCGCGAGCCTGAGCCACCAATTTCTTTCGCGCCAACAGAAAGCATTAGCTTTTCTAATTCGCGCCATTCGATGTTCCGAGGCACCGGATTTCGAAAGATTGCGATTAATACTTTGCGGGTGGCATTGTTCATCTGAATATCGTACAGCAAATGGGTGGGGGGAAACAATCTACCAAATCACACCGCAGTGCTCCCGCCATAGGCTTTCCTTACGCTGAAAGCGCAGCCTTGGCGGGAGGTGAGGCGGTGCCTTGCTTCGCGTATTATTCAGGCGCTTTTTGTTGCTCGATATATTGTTTAATAATAGAAAGCGGTGCGCCGCCGCAAGAAAGAATACAATAACTCCTGCTCCAAAATACAGGTTTCTTCCAGTATATTTTTTTCAAGTACTCGCTGTATTCTTTTCGAATAAGTCGAGAAGTAACCGTTTTTAAATTATTCACAAAAACAGAAGGCGTTACTTTTGGATTCAAGGAAAGCAATAAATGTACATGATCAGATTCACCATTAAATTCGACCAGTTCACCATCCCATTTTTTTGTCAGCTCATCGCAGAGTGCTTTTAAGCGTGTAAGCATCGGAGCTGTAATACATTTGCGTCGATACTTTGTCACAATAACTAAATGATAGTAAAGATTGAAAGTGCAATGATTTAAGCTCTTTAATTGTTGTTTTTTCATAGTAACTGAGTATAATTCCTGGATGATAAATCGCAAAGTGACTTATAGAATGTATCCCAACAAAAAGCAAGCTGATTCTTTATCAGACATGTTCGGCATTCACTTGCGTGTTTATAATGCGGCTCTTGAAGAGCGCATTCGAATGTATCGCGAAGAAAATAAATCATTATCATTTTCAGACCAATGCAAAATATTAACCCAATGGCGTCAGCAACATGCTTCTTTGGTTGCAATCAATGCCCAATCATTACAAGTGACGATCAAGCGTCTTGATTTAGCTTTTCAAGCTTTTTATCGGAGACTTAAATTAGGTGAAACACCTGGATTTCCACGCTTTAAATCAAGTAAACGTTTTTCTGGCTGGGGATACAAAACACATGGCGATGGTTGGCGCCTATTTGAAGGGAGCAACGAAAAACATGGGAAGATACGTTTAAGTGGCATCGGGATGTTGCGATTGCGTGGAAAAGCACGAACACCTGGGGCACCAAAAACCTGCGAAATAATATACAAAGCAGGAAAATGGTATGCATCAGTGACGATGGAGCGTGAACCTAATCGCAGTATGGGTGATAAAGCCATTGCATTTGATTGGGGTGTCGAAAAGTTTCTGACATTACATGATAGCAAAGGGCACACTGAATTTATTGATAATCCAAGGCACCTTAAATCAGCTTTAAAAAAATTAAAAATGTTACAGCAGTCTATTGCCAGAAAAACAAATAAATCGACGAATAATCGTAAAAAGGCAGTGGAAGCTTTTGCCAGAGAGCATGTCAAAATTACAAATAGACGAAGGAATTTTCATCATCAATTAGCTGCCAGAATGGTAAAAGAAAATAGTTTAATTGCTGCTGAAACACTGTCAGTGAAATCCATGACAGTTTCAGCGGGTATTCGCAAACGTGGATTAAACCGAGAAATACTGAGTACTGCACCAACACAATTTTATCATCTGTTAAAGTCCAAAGCGGAAGAAGCTGGGGCATTATGGATTGAAATTCCAACACGCCAAGTCAAGCCAAGTCAAACGTGTCATTGTTGTGGTGCTAAAATGAAAAAATCACTTTCAGAGCGTTGGCATGATTGCTCTTGCGGTGCAAGTTGTGATCGTGATGAAAACGCATCGAAAGTGATATTAAATTGGGCTCTGAATTGGGCCTCCGGCCAGGAACTGGTCGAGGTGGGGAGTCGTAGAAGTTTTGCGACGTTGAACCAAGAAACTTACACCATACTGTAAGTTGGTGGGAGTAGTTCATCGATAGCGCCTGCGGGGATCCGACGCCTCCACCTATCCCGCCGTGCTCGCTTTAAGCTGCGCGCGGCGGGATCCCTGGTTCTCGGCGTCACCTCCTCGGCTCTGTTTTTTATCCTTCACCCGCTCTAACGCTTGTTGAATATACGTTTTTCTATCTAGAGTATTGACGGACTGAGCTTTGGGTTGATTACTTTTATTTTGTTGGGATTCTTGATCAGATAATCTTTTTAAACGTGCATCATGGCGCGCATGATAAAGTTCAGGACGAGAAGGCGTTTCAATTTCAATATAATCGATACAATCAACAGGGCATGGCGCAATACAAAATTCACATCCTGTGCATTCGTCCCGTAACACAGTATGCATTTGTTTCGCTGCACCCATAATGGCGTCAACAGGACACACTTGGATGCACTTCGTGCAACCAATACATTCTGCTTCGCGAATAACAGCGGTTAAATGTTTCATGATTCGTTGACCAATGCGTCCACTTGATTTTTATCGATGCGCGTTGCAAGTGGTTGGAAAGCATGAATGGCGTGTGCTTTTAGTGGAACATTTTTATCAGACCATTGTAGCGGCGCGCAATTTAAAAAGGTTTCAGCTTCTTGAATCATTTTAGGTAAAACAGGTTTTAAATAAATAGCTAATTGACGAAACAATTGTAAACTCAAACTACACACAGCGTGCGTTTTTTCTCTTAGCGCTTCGTCCTTGATCATTTGCCAAGGTTTTTCATGGTCGATATATTGGTTAGCACGATCTGCAAGTGCCATAATATCGCGCATAGCTTGATTATACTCGAGAGTTTCATATTTTTCTGCGATGCTCTCACCTGCCTGGGCAAATTCTTCAAATAATGTTTTATCTTCGAGCGTATCGGATAGTTGGCCATTAAAATATTGATGAATAAATTTTGCTGAGCGACTTGCAATGTTTACAAATTTGCCCACCACATCAGAATTGATGCGTTGAATAAAATCGTTAAAGTTAATGTCAATATCCTCAATATTTCGGGATAAGCGCGTTGCTAAGTAATATCTTAAATATTCGGGATTTAAGTGATTGAGATAATCGCGCGCTAAAATAAAAGTGCCGCGCGATTTTGACATTTTTTGGCCGTTCACTGTTAAAAATCCGTGCGTGTAAACTGCATTGGGTGTGCGGAAATCTGCGCCTTTGAGTAACGCCGGCCAAAATAATGCATGAAAATAAATAATATCCTTGCCGATGAATTGATAAAGCTCTGTCGTGCTATCGGCTTTCCAGTAGTGATCGAAATTCACATTTTTGTTGTGTGCACAATAATTTTTGAAGCTTGCCATGTAGCCGATGGGGGCGTCCAGCCAACAATAAAAATATTTTTCTGTTTCACCGGGAATCGTAAATCCAAAATACGGTGCATCGCGTGAAATATCCCATTCTTTTAAGCCGGCTTCAAACCATTCATCTAATTTATGCGTGACTTGTTCTTGTAAATGTCCCGCGCGTGTCCATTCATGTAAAAACTTTTCAAAGTGTGTGAGTCGAAAGAAATAATGCTCAGAATCCTTTTCGATCGGTGTCGCACCAGATAGCGTAGAACGTGGGTTTTTAAGATCTGTTGGAGAGTAGGTCGCGCCGCAGACTTCACAATTATCGCCGTATTGATCAGGCGCGCTGCAACGAGGACATTCGCCTTTGATTAAACGATCTGGTAAAAACATTTTTTTCTCTGGATCGTACGCTTGATGAATCACTTTTCGAATAATATTGTTTTTTTGTTGGTGGCGTAAAAAAATAGTTTCAGAGAGTTCGCGGTTTTCGGGAGAATGCGTTGTGTAAAAATTATCAAGCCCAATGCCAAAATCTTCGATATCCGCTTGATGCGCTTGAAGAAAATTTTCGATTAAGGTCTCGGGTGGAATACCGACTTTTTCAGCTTGAATCATGATGGGTGTGCCATGACTATCTGAGCCGCAAACATAGTAGCACTCATGCCCCTGCATTTTTTGGAAACGTACCCAAATATCCGTTTGAATTAAGCCTGTCATATGACCCAAATGCAAAGGACCATTTGCATAGGGAAGAGCATACGTGACAAGTATCTGGCGTTGTTTTTGCGGCATAAGGTCCTCAAATCCGAATTTTAAAGACCGCTATTGTAGCATCTTCGATGCTTGCAATTCACTGTATAGCTATGGATACTTGGCGGCATTGTATTGATAGTATTTTCCTTGAGTTAGTCTTATTCATTTCGGCAATGGCTCGCTCGCTTCCAGCTCGCTGCGCTTTACTTGCCTACATGAACAAGACTAGCTCCTAATACTTAGGATTCCATATGACCCATTCCATTACAGGCGTAAAACATTTCATTGCTGTTGCTTCAGGCAAGGGCGGAGTCGGTAAATCGACAGTTGCAGTCAATCTGGCTTTAGCCTTGGCTGCCAACGGCTTGCGTGCTGGCATTTTAGATGCCGATATTTATGGGCCGAGTGTGCCAGTGATGTTAGGTGCCCATGCGCGTCCTAAAGTCACGCCTGAGAAAAAAGTCGAACCTATGCTTTTGCACGGTATTCAAGCCATGTCGATTGGCTATTTGGTAGATCCAAATACGCCGATGATTTGGCGCGGCCCGATGGCAACAGGTGCTTTGCAGCAATTGCTCAATGATACTTTATGGGATGATTTGGATTTTCTCATTGCTGATTTGCCACCTGGGACCGGTGATATTCAATTGACTCTCGCGCAAAAAATGCCCGTGAGTGGAGCGATTATTGTGACAACGCCGCAAACGCTGGCTGTTGCTGATGCACGCCGCGCGTGCGAAATGTTTCGTCGTGTGAATATTCCTTTGCTAGGCATTGTCGAAAATATGAGCCAACATATTTGCTCATCATGCGGTCATGCAGATGCTATTTTTGGTGAAGGCGGTGGCGCAACTTTGGCAGATGAATATCAAGTGCCGCTACTCGGAAAACTTCCTCTCGATGCGCGTGTGTGTCTTGAATCAGAAAATGGCAAGCCGACAGTGATTGCTAGTCCAGAAAGTCAAATCACTTTCGAATACAAAAAAATTGCTCATGAGATCGCTGCACAATTCCAATCAACAGAAAAAATGAAAACACCGATTATTCGTATTCAGAATGATTAAGTAAATCCAGCCACGCTTTTTTCACTGCACTCAAACGAAATTCAGGTTTTGCTTGTACGATAGGACGTTGTTTTCTCCATGCATGCATTTTATCGATGACGGTTTGAATATTTCTGCCATCGATGAGTTGAGATGGATCGCTCAACACTTCACGCGCAGCGCCAAAATCATGCGCGAGCACAGGCGTGCCAACGGCGTTTGATTCCGCATAGACTAGGCCAAATGTTTCTGGATCTTGGTATTGTGGATAAAACATACAAAATGATTCTCGAATACGTTGCAATAATTCCGGTTGCGGCAACGATCCTAAAAAAGTGACGTTGTTTGGTAGTTGAATTGTTTCCGGTAAAGGTGCGTATGTTGCAATTGTAAGATGATACTCAGGGAAAATTTTGTTAATTTCTGCAAATGCTGACAAATTTAATTGTAATCCTTTTCGTGGGGAACTCGCTAAGATGAGTTCATTTGAATGCCAGGGTGTTTGATCAATTGTTAAGTTATCATCAATGGGATTATAAATGCGATGAATCGGTGGGCACTCGTAGCGCAAAGATTTATTGTTTAATAATCGTTGATGCCATTGTCCATGCACACGACGTGCAATATGCTCGCGATGAAAATCCGATACGGCAATGATTTCATACGCAGATAAAATTTTACGATCATAATAAATATCTTTGGAAATAATATTGTGTAACCAAAAAAATCGCCGCGCGTTGGGAAATAAATCTGCGGTGGGCTCTAGCCATTGGCGTTTTTTCAATAGGATAACTGCGTCAGGTTTTAAGCTGTTGGCTGTTTCCAAAGAAAGATAGGTGACACCTCGTATCATCCTTTCTTCTGCGATTGAGCGAGATAATTGCGCGACAAAAATCTCATGATGTTCTGCTAATGCATGTGCAACTCGTGTCACGGTAGCTTCGGTGCCACCTAAACCTTGCTGCAAGCGTGTTAACACCGTATAGGGGATTTGCGCCTCGACATCATAAAAAAGGATTTGCATGGGTCTTCATTTGTCCAAAAATCACGTATCATACCAGCTTTGAATTGGCATTGTAGTAGACCTATGACTGATATTAGTTTTTCTGAAGAAATCTATACCGTGAGTAGGCTTAATCGAGACGTCAGGATGTTGCTGGAGTCTGGCTTTCCAACCCTCTGGATCGAAGGCGAAATCTCCAATTTCGTCGCACCACGTTCTGGGCATTGGTATTTTTCCCTCAAGGACTCCCTCGCGCAGGTGCGTTGCGCAATGTTTCGCCGCGAGAATGGCCGGCTCAATTTTACGCCAGCTGATGGAATGCACGTGCTGGCAAAAGTCCGCGTGAGTTTGTATGAAGGGCGCGGCGATTTTCAATTATTAATAGAGCAAATCGAAGAAATTGGTGCAGGGCAATTGCAGCGTGCCTTTGAGGCTTTAAAAAAACGCCTGGCTGCCGCGGGTTTATTTGATCAAAAGCATAAAAAATCTTTACCTGAATTGCCGGAGTCAATCGGGGTGATCACGTCCCCTACAGGTGCCGCGATTCGCGATATTTTAAGTGTTTTAAAAAGACGATTTCCCTATGCGCGTGTCATTATTTATCCGACGCTCGTGCAAGGTGAAACAGCTGCACCGACCATTGTTGAAGCCATTCAAACAGCCAATCGTCGCAAAGAATGTGATGTTTTATTGTTGGCGCGTGGCGGTGGTTCACTTGAAGATTTATGGCCATTTAATGAGGAAAAAGTGGCGCACGCCATTTACAAGAGTCGTATTCCGATCGTGAGTGGTGTGGGGCATGAAATTGATTTTACGATTGCAGATTTTGTGGCAGATTTGCGAGCACCAACGCCCTCTGTCGCGGCAGAAAGCGTGACGCCTGATGTGAAGGATGTTTTTATACAATTGAAACAACAAAAACAACAATTGATTCGTTGTATGCAAAATCAATTACGCGAAATCAAACAACATTTGATGTGGGCAACAAAACATTTAAAGCAGCAGCATCCACGTCAACGTTTGCAGGCGGAGAAACGTCAATTAGACTTTCATTTTCAACGATTTTGTATGGCTATTGAAAACAAGCTGCAACAAAAAAAACAACAATTGAAAAGTTATATTGCTCAATTGGAAGCGCTCAGTCCGCTTGGAACTTTGCAAAGAGGCTATGCGATTGCAAGCAAGTTGCCTTTAGGTCAAATTATCCGTGATGCTAAAAAAATGAAACCGAACGATAAACTATCTTTGCGATTACAAAAAGGTAGATTATTGTGCACGGTAGATGAGGTGCAAGATGCGTAAAAATATTTTAATTATGTGTCACCATCATGCGACACAATTTATTGATGTGTGCAATCAATATGTCAAATTATTTGATCCAAAAAAATATTTTGTGACAGTTCTTTATCTTACAGGTGCGCCTGATGAAACAGTGCGCGAACGTACTTTGTCAGAAGAAGTTATTTTTTTAAATCAATCTGCACGTTCAGTGCGTGGATTGAAATTGACTGCGTTGTGGAAATTGTATCGATTATGTCGTGCGCGACAATTTGATGTTGTGATTTGTCATCGATATAAACCTATTTATTTATTTTTATGGTTGGGACAAATTTTTCGTTTTAAAGCATTATTTTTTGTCATGCATGATTTAGGCACGTTAAAGCCTATCATGCGACGTTTATTGATTAAACTTTTGCTGCGTAAAAATATGTTTTTTGCAGGCGTTTCTAATTCAGTGCGCGATGATATGCGTAAGAGTTTAGGAAAAAACGTGCCTTACTCGCAAGTTATTACCTTATACAATTGCATTGATGTGCCAACAGCTAAACAATCTTTGATTGACAAAAAATCAGCGCGAGCATTTTTTCATTTATCTGACGATGCTTTTGTCTTTGGCACATTAGGACGTTTTGTCCCTGCAAAAGATCAAATGACAATGATTCGTGCTTTTGTCGCCATTAAAGAGCAGTGTCCTCGCGCAGTTTTGTTGTTGATCGGTAGCGGTAAACTCGAGGAAACTTTGAAAAAAGCAGCCAATGAATATCAATTAACAGATCGTATTTTATTTCCAGGGTACGTCTCAGAGGCGTATCGTTATGCGCATGCCTTTGATGTCTTTATGCTAACTTCTGTACGGGAAGCATTTGGTCGTGTTTTACCTGAAGTGATGATTGCTAAAGTACCAGTGATAGGGACGCGCACCGATGGTATTCCCGAAGTGGTGGATGATGCAGGAATATTAATTTCACCGCGTGATGATCGCTCATTGGCTAATGCGATGTGTGATTTATATCAAATGAATTCTGAAGAGAGATTGCTGTTGGGCGAAAAGGGTTCTCAGCATATCGAGAAAAATTTTTCATTAGACAAATTTGTCCACGATTTTTGGCAGTTACCAGTGATGAAGGGTTTGAATGATGAGGCTTAGTCGTACAAAAGAACACGTAATCTTTACTTGGTTTTTGCTAGCGCATGTTTTAGTGTGGACTTTGTTGCCCGCGTTACTACGTTTCACTTTGCCGCTTGATGCTATGGAAGGCGCAACTTGGGGTCATCAACTTCAGTGGGGATACGATAAAAATCCATTTTTAAACGCATGGCTGACTCGACTGGCTTTGTTGTTTGGATCGTCGGGTTGGGCAACTTATTTATTTAGCCAAATTTCAGTCGCATTATGTTTTTGGGCTGTTTGGCGTTTGGCTCTAAAATTTTTTACACCAATCGCAGCGCTCATCGGCGTAATGATGTTAGAAGGATTGCAATATTATAATTTTCACGCGATTGATTTTAACGATAATACCTTAGAGCTCAGTTTGTGGGCATTGACGATTTACTATTTCTATCAAGCGCTGACGGATAAAAAATATTTCGATTGGATTTGTGTCGGTCTTTTCGCCGGCTTAGGCATGATGGCGAAATATTATACGACAATTCTTTTGCTGCCATTATTTACTTTTATGCTGTTTAATCGAGAAGCGCGCAAAAGTTTTTTGGATAAAAAAGTGTATGTTGGTGTTTTTGTTTTCTTGTTGATCATGTTGCCGCACATCGTTTGGTTAATTTCTCATGATTTTGTTACCGTCCATTATGCAGCAGACCGTGTGAGTAGCACACCCCTTTGGGTCAATCATATCTTTTTTCCTCTGCAATTTGCTTGGCAACAATTTGAAGTATTTGTCCCTGGGTTCATTTTATTGTTGCCATTTTATTTACAGAGAAAATCGACACCAGTTTTTGATTGGCGGGCAAAGCGTGCGCACTTTAACAGGGATTTTTTATTGTTCGCAGGTCTAGGGCCGTTATTATTGACGATAGTGATATCCTTTTTAACAGGTATTAAATTAAGAGCCGGGTGGGGCCAGCCTTTGCTTTCTTACTCGGGGATATTGCTGTTGATGTGGTGGCGTCCGTATATCACACGAAGAACAGTGTCTGCATTTTTTGTATTATGGGTTGCATTTTTTATCACGATTTCAGTGGGTTATGGTGTTGCTTTACGGCGTGCACTAGATACTTCAACAGCATTTTTTCCAGGGAAAACTATCGCTAGCACACTCACGGCGGAATGGAAGCAGCGTTATCATCAAACTTTAAAATATGTTGTTGGGCCGCGTTGGTATGCGGGCAATATTGCATTTTATTCATATGATCACCCAGCTGTTTATATGGAGGCTGATCCTATCAAAACACAATGGATAGATGAGGCCGATTTAAAAAAACAAGGCGCGATTTTTATTTGGGATTCTCAAGATGCATTCATTGCTTTGCGTCAGAGATTTCCTGCTTTAACGACGGTTAAACATTTGCAATTTAACTGGCAAAGAAACCTGTTACTCCCACCAGTAGATGTGTGGGTGGCGCTTTTGCCTCCTGTTAGGAAATAACTGATTCTGTTTTGTTGTTCTAGGCAATGGCTCGCTCGCGTCCCGCTTGCGGAGCTGACTTGCCTTGAACAACAAAACACAATCTACAAACTTATTTGTTTTTAGTTGCAAAGAATCCCATTCAACGTTATCGACTTTAACGCAGTACTTCCAATACTCAGCGGTGTTACATTATTAATAAATCCGCCGAGTTTCACTTGTGTGCCATAAAGAGCGCCAGTGAATTGTCCTGTTGCTCCGCTGTAGGATGAAGTGGCGATTCCAAAATTTTCTCCCCAGAATGTTTGTACAAACGGGTTCATCATTATAAAACTTCCCTTGAGGTCTGTTTTGCCTGATCCATCGACTGGGAAACCTTTTAACATGACAATCATTTGGAAGCTATTCACTAGTGTTGGCATTCCCCAGTCGGATTGCGCGGTGACTTTTGCAGACGTCACTGTGCAAGACATACCAGGTGTACTTTGATATTGATACGTCACAGTGACAGGTGTGGTTTGATTTGCTGTTACTGAAACTTGTCCTGCACTTAAAGTGCTTGTACATGTCCCAGATAATCCACCACCCGCTGGAATCGTTGCGAGAGAAGCTATACTCAGTGTATGTGAGCCTGTTAATACCGTTTGTGCAATGCCTGTTTTCGCAACAAATTTCGTGCCAGTCGAGCTGCCATCTAAATACAAGGTATCAGTTGCATTACTGCAGTTTGGATCTGAACCACTTGCTGCAGAAACTTGCAGAATACCTGTTGGTGCAGGTGCATGATATTGATAGGTTGCAGTGACAGAAGTTGTTTGACCTTTAGAAATGGTCACTTGTGATGCGCTTAATGTGCTCGTGCAATAGCCTGACTGACCGCCACCTGCTGGGATTGACGTGAATGATGTCAGGCTGACAGTATGTGCACCGGTTGTGAGAGTTTGTGAATTACCGCTGCTCACGGTGAATGAAGCACCAGAACTACCATCTACCGTGAGGGTATCAATAGCTGAATTACACTTTGTATCTGATCCGCTCGCTGCACTGATTTGTAATGTGCCAGTTGAGGTATCACCATTATAGAGTTTTGCTAAATCGCTTTCTTTAATGGCAACCAATTTTGTTGTATTAGCGTCCGCGCGCACACCACCTGTATCACCGCTATTGGTATTCCACGTCCAATACAATAAATTGTGACTCATGCCGTGGCTCTGCATATAAGGCATGACGCTCTGTTCAAAGAAAGCAACATCTGTCGCTTGATCCGGTAAATATCCTGTTTCACCAATCACAACAGGGAAGCCGGCTTTTAACAAAT
The DNA here is from genome assembly GCA_033762075.1 of Gammaproteobacteria bacterium. Lineage (GTDB taxonomy): Bacteria > Pseudomonadota > Gammaproteobacteria > DSM-16500 > DSM-16500 > VFKI01. Next base: position 73,873 of record JANRLY010000036.1, on the reverse strand, counting down.
ATCCCCAATTCCAATCAAAACGATAAGCGCTGGCTTTGGCTGAAGATTGCCAGGTTGCAACGAATTGTCCATACACATGCGGTGAAAAAACAAGATGTCCGTAAGTGTTTGGTTTTGAGGGATCGCCGAGTAACCACGTGCAAAATGCTGTATTGCTTCCGCATACTGCTGTTTTAAACTGTGCTGTATCAAAAACAGCATTTCCTTTTGCAGCTTCTGTTGTGCTTAATAAATCTGAAAATGTTTCGCCCCAGTTGGATTTAAAAACAACTTCATATTTTGTACTGCCGCATGCCTGTGAGTTTTGAATTAATGTATATGAATTAGGTTCTGCTGGTGGTGTTGTGGGTCCGCTCAAGGGGACGCAAATATGTAAATCAGAACGTGGTGTTGTAGAGGGTCCTTCGACAAATAATAATAAATCAGGATTATTTTGATAAACAGCGAGTCCAGCTGTTTGAATCACAGAAGCCCAAGAAGGTTGATTGCCTGCTGCTGTAAACCACTTTAAATTATGTGGTTCATTGAATACATCGATACCAATAACATTTGTTAAACCACGTGATTTAATTTGTGTTGCAAGTTCTTTGACATCTGCAGAATAATTCGCGAGTGAATAATTAGATTCAACAACGTTGCCATTTCGACCAACAGGTGTTTGATGAAAATCAACTAACACACGAATATTATTTTTCTTAAATTCATTTAATACAGTGTATAAAGATTCTTTTGTGGAAATCCCAGCGGTACAATGTTGTGCATCCCACGTTTGACAAAAGACACCATTGCCTTGCGTTTTTGCGGCAGCGTTTGTCAAATCATAACGAAAATGTGAATTCACACTCGTGTCGCGTAAATTATTGGGTTGAATGGGTAGACGAATTGTTTTAAAGGCGACTGAGTTCGCTTTAGTGACACCTGTGCCGGCATAATCCCAAGGATGTGTCAGCATGTCTATTAATCCAAAGGAAATATTTCCTGCAGGATAAGGATAAAAAGAAATACTTCCATATAATTCATCAATAAAACCACTATCTTGGAAACCAGACCAATTCACACCATCAATATTGATGGCGTTTCCACTGCTATCAAAAATCTGATTATCGTGTGCAGTGTAAGCAAAAGTTGGGAGAGATAACAAACTGATTAGTATAATAAATAGAAGTTTAAAGATACGCGAGTGCATGATCGTTTCCTCCATGAAAACAAAAGCACAGAAATCATTTTATCATATTTTTTAAAATTGACTGGAGGATTAGCCTATTGCTTTTTTCAAAACACCTTCACACATTCCATATTTTTTCCATTCGCAAGATGCACAAATGGTATGAAATTTTTCGAGTGTTAAATGTTTTGAAATATTTTCTTTAGCATTTTTCCAAGTGATAGTCGTATTGGGTTGAACGTGAATTGCTGCAGCGTGTGCTTGGTCGAGTGTTGAAATTTTATCTTGTGATGTACAGAGTAATTCTCTGCGATGCGGGCAGGGTGCGCAAATGGAATCCGTGTGCGATACAATTTTAATTTCAGTGTTTTCATTTGCATTTAAAATTTCAACAATGCGTTTAAAATTTCTGATGAAGGAAGGAGAATAGCCTGCACCTTGGAAACACAAGGTGCAGAGAAAATGATGCGGACGAAAAGTGATTTCCATTTAAGCGGCAGGTTTCCACAGTCGTGGAATGATTAAGCTAATAGCAAATAATTTTAAAGGTTCTGTGATGATAAATGGCATCAGTCCAGCGGCAATAGCTGCTTTCCACCCGATGAATGTTGCTAACACAGGCAAGCCCAATGCAAAAATAATTGTTGCACCTAAGATGCTTGCGATAAAACTGAGTGCAATATTTTTTGCAAAACCTTGCTGTGCGAGCCAGCCACTAAAAATCGCAGCAGGTAAGAAGCCAATCAGATACCCTAATGTGGGTCCGGGGATGCCGCCACTAGCGAATACAGGTAAGCCAAGGAAGCCGGCAACTAAATAACCTGACAATGTTGCCGCTGCAAGCCGAGGGCCCATGGTCATGCCAATTAAGATCACAGCTGCGCTTTGAAAGGTGAGGGGTACGGGTTGCAATGGAATGACTAAATGTGCAGCAAGTGCTAAAAATACAATGCCAAAAAGGCATACGAGGGTGTTTTGTAAAAATGAATTGTTATAAAAACGAGAGTGCAAAATGGTTGATTGATACATGCGCCTGTCTCCTTATGAAGGTGGACATGATAAACAGAGCGAAGGAAAAAGTATAGACTCGTTCTAACTCAATGAAAATAATGCCTATTTTATTTTTCATACTTTAATCTTTTCTTTTTATCTCAGCCTATAATGAATAGAGACGCTGAATACGAGGTTTATATGAGTGATTCGAGGCATATATTGAACTTTGATGATGAAATCTTTACCGACAAAGAGCCACCATGGGAAGAAGGCTTTGAGCATGTGAGGTGGCGTGATGTTTTACCAATGGCTAACTCAAATGTTTTAATCAGCACATTTGAAGAGGCGATGAATAAAGTGCTCATGGAGAGATTAGAGCAATGGACGACTATGTTGCAATTTAATGAAAATTTAAAATGTCTCGAAGAACTTTATGCTATCGTTCAATTAACAGGTACAGAAAATGAAAAGGAAATACCGCAGAAGTTACGTCATCTTGTTGAGCAGTTTATGGATGATGATACTGATCCTTCGAAGATTACCGTTAATATTGGTGAAAACCACAAAAAAATTATTATAAAAAAATATCAGAGGAATGAAGCTTTATTGCCAGAAGATTTTAATGCCGCATTCATCGATCTCAAAAAATTGGTGAGAGAAAATATCAGAGATCAATTCTTTATGATAAAAAATAAACATGCAGCAGCAATTGCTGAGGAAAAGGGCGCGTTGAAACATACGATGTCGTTTGCAACTGAAGAGTTTTCTATTCAATCTCGTCAGTCCCGCGCATCTTCTAAGGTGGCGTTTTCTCGTCAGGGAAAGATACCGAAATTTTTTTCAGAGCAAAAAGAAGTACAACCAGAGATGCAATCTCGCTATATTATTACTGAAGAAATAAAAGATGCTTGGAAGTTTTTGCATAAAGAATATCAACATTATAAAAAACATCATCATATTAAAAAGAAAGGACAATACGCGGACGGAAGTTCTGTGCGTGATCTTGATAAGTGTGTTTATGCTTGTATACAACAGTTAAAAGACTATATTGATCATCCAAAATCAATTTCTGAAGATGAGATAAATCGCTTTAAGCTCAACTTTAAGCGCTTGCAAAAAATGGATGGGCTTGATAAAGCGATTGCTGAAGAAATGGAAAGATTTCATTTTGTGCTAGAGCAATGGAAGCCTGAGATTCAACAATTTCGTCCTTAGAATGTCCCCTCCAATGTTTTCATCGGAGGGGAAGGAAGATTATTATTTCCGCATTCTTTTCCTTGCAGGTTCATTCTGTTCATCACATTCCGCTTTTTTATCGATCAACTCAAAGTGTTCGAGAAATGCATCGACTTGCGGTGCTCTGCCGAGAAAATTGTGTAATAGCTTCATTGCATCTTGCGAGGCACCTGGGGCTAAAATCCATTCACGATAGCGTTTACCATTTTCAGGGGAGAGAGGATCAGATTTGAAAACAGTTGCATACATATCCGCAGAATAAACTTTGGCATACATGTAACCGTAATAACCAGCTTCATACCCACCCATGATATGACCAAAGGTTGCAGGAAAACATGTTTCAGGAATAATGGGAAGTTGCACAGTGTCGTGTTGGATTTTTTGATAAAATGCATTGATGTCTAACGTTTCAATCTCATTTAAAGACATTGCGTGAATGTAATAATCAAAATATGCAAACGTGAGTTGACGTTTGTAATGATAACCTGCATCCAGCACATCTAATTTTTTCATTTTTTCTGCTTTTGCTTGAGGCAAAGGTTCGCCAGTTTCTTCATGCGCGCTTAATATTTTTAACGCGACAGGTTCATAGCACCAATTTTCCAACATTTGTGATGGTGCTTCGACAAAATCACGCTCAATGCTTCCGCCATTAAATGTCGCCAACTTTGTTTTGCCGCAGATGAAGTGCATGACATGACCAAATTCATGAAAAAATGTTACCATATCTTTGAAAGGCACATTAGTATTTTTTGCAAAATTACACATCATCATGCCGATGGTGAGTTGTTTGTCACCTTCTATGCCGGTAAAGCGAGAAATATCACAACGCAATGTTAAATCAGTGGCTGCAGCATGACTATATTTTCCAGGACGCGGATGTAAATCTAAATGAAATTTACCAAGCTGTGATTGCGTTTCAGCTTCATACACTTCATAGGAGAGGACATCAGGATGCCAAACAGTTTTATCATCAACAGAAATAAATTTTAATCCTAAGATTTGTTGATAAATGTCTAATGTGCCTTGAATAACCTTGTCGAGTGGAAAATATTTACGAATCTCTTCCATGTCAATTTGGCAGGTAGATTCTTGATAGAGGCGAATATAATAGCGCATATCCGGAATTTCTAAGTTAAAAGTCGGATCATTTTCTTTTTCTCTAGCAAATGCTGTTAAATCATTTAAATTTTGGATTAAAACAGGATTAAATTTTTCATTCATTTCGTCAAGAAATTTTTTAATGGTATCGCCATCTTTTGCCATTTTAATTTCCGTTGCATAATCCACAAAATTTTTGTAGCCAAGCAGTTTTGCTAGTTGCTGACGCAGTGTTAACACTTCTTTAATTAAAGGCAAATTTTGTGATTTGCAGCGGTTATCGAAAGCGGTGAAGATCTTTCTCCGAATATCGCGGTTTGTTGCTAAATCTAAAATAGGAAAAACATCCGTGTAATTGAGAGTAACTTTGTATTGTCCTGCTGCCACTTGTTTTGCATCAGTAAACCAATCCTCTGGTAATCCTTTTAAATCTTCTTTGGAAAAAATGAAATGTGTATTCTCTTCATTGAGGTTTTGTTTGAACTGCACACAGCATTCTGTGATACGCATTTTGATCCGCGCGATCTCTGCTCTGATAGTTGGGTCAGAAATATATAAACCATTGCGTTTATAGTTTCGCATTAAATGTTCAAAGTAACGAATTTCTTCGGGATGTAAAAAACTAGTTTCACTTTGAAAGGCGCCAAATTCATATTGATGAAATACTTTAAAGACATCTTCACGTTGCGTATAAGTGATGCTTAACTTTTGTAGTGCTTCAGTTATAGAAGCAGAAAAGCTCCGCGTCTCTTGATCGGGATGTACATAGCGTGGCAGCGTTGATAGGGTTACAGCTTTTTCTGTTAAAACTTCCAAGTCAAGTAGAGGTTGAACAACTGTTTCGAAACAAATCATGTCAGGATTGCCGGATAGGCTTGCAATTTGATCGTACGTAGCTTGATATAATTTTTCTATATCTGCAAAATATTCCTTAATTTTTTCGACTGTCAACTGTGAAAAATCTAATGGCAATTGAAACAGTTTTTGCTTTAATCGTGAGATTGAATTGATATCTTGATCATTCATTGAAGTTGTTGCTAATTGCTGTTGGGTTGCGAACATAGTTTATCTTCCTTAAAAGTTAGTAGACTATTTCATTGAATTTGTCTTGTTCATTTCAGCAATGGCTCGCTCGCATCCTGCTCGCTGCGCTTTATTTGCTTGCATGAACAAGACAAACTCCAGGAAACAGTTTAGTACGTGCCCTTCTGTCCATTTTTTTATGGAGGCGAGGGAAAGGGAGTGTTATCTTTTTATTCTTTTTCTTGCAGGTTCATGTGTTTCAGCTTCTACATTATCTAACGCTAAATGTTGAAGAAAGGCATCCATGCGCGGTGCTCTGCCAAGAAAATGATGCAACAGTACATCGGCATCTTGCGAAGCACCCGGTTCTAAAATGCATTGGCGATATTTTTTTCCGCTTTCTGGTGATAAAGGATCTGCTTTGAAAACGCTCGCATACATATCATGCGCAAAGACTTCAGAATATAAATATCCGTAATAACCTGCATCATATTCTCCGACGACATGGGCGAAGCTTGCTGGTGTGCAGGTGCCTGGCACGATAGGTAATTGTGTGAAAGTTGCTAGCAGAGTTCTATAAAATTCAGGAATATTCAATTTTTCAAGTTCATCTGCTGACATTGAATGAATATAATAATCATAATATGCATACGTGAGTTGTCTTTTGTAAACGTACCCAGCAAATATATTATCTATTTGTTTCATCTTCAAAGCAGTTTCATGTGGCAAAGGTTCTCCAGTGTCTTTGTGTGCGCTTAATAGTTTCAAGGCAGCAGGCTCATAGCACCAATTTTCCAGCATTTGTGAGGGTGCTTCGACGAAATCGAGCTCAGTCTTACCTGCATGCATAGAGGCTAGTTTTGTTTTTGAACACGTGAAATGCATAAGATGGCCAAACTCGTGGAAGAATGTGACGACATCTTCGAATGGTACATTTTCATTTTTGGGAAAATTACACATCATGACTGAGATCGGTATTTGTTGATTGTTGGGAATCCCGGTGAGTTGAGAAATATCACAACTAGCTAATTGTTCAGAAACAGCAGCATGCCCATATTTTCCATCGCGCGGATGTAAATCTAAATAAAATTTTCCGATGCAATTTTTACTTTCAGTATCAAATACGCTGTAGGTGCGCACATCTGGGTGCCAAATGGTTTTATCGTCATACGCGACAAATTTCAATCCTAGAATATGTTGATAAATATCTAATGTGCCTTGAAGAACCTTGTTGAGCGGGAAATAGGATTTGACTTCTTCAAGATTAATCGAATAAAACGTTTCGGTATAAAAACGAGAATAATAACGCATATCATAAAGTTCTAACTGAAGAGTGCTATCTTTTTCTTTTTCCCGCGCGAATTGCGTTAAATCATGTAGATTTTTTGCCAGGGCGGCGTCGAAACGATGATTCATTTGATCGAGAAAATCTTCTACATTGTTGCCATTTTTTGCCATGCGTAATTCACAAGCATAGTCAACGTAACTAGAATAGCCTAATAATGTCGCTAATCGTTGTCGCAAGATAAGGATTTCTTTGAGCAAAGGAATATTTTCCTCTGCACAACGATTCTCAAAGGCAGTATAAATTTTCTTTCTGGTTTCTCTGTTTTGTGCGTAATTCAAAATAGGTAAAACATCAGGATATTTGAGAGTTACTTTGTAAAGGCCGACAGCCAGATGACGGTCGGCATTTTCAAGCCAACTCTCGGGTAAGCCTTTTAAATCCTCTGCAGATAAAATAAATTGTGTATCGACCTCATTGAGGTTTTGCTCAAAACGAACAGACAATTCCGCGATGCGTTTTTTAATATGCATGATTTCATCACGTATAGCGGGATCTGTGATCATTAAACCACTTCTTTTATATTGCAACATGAGTTGTTCGAAATAGCGTATTTCCTCGGGATGCAAGTGCGATTTCTCTTGTGGATAAATATTTTTTTGATAATCGAGGAAGGTTTTGAAAACATCTTCACGTTGCGAGTGGGTGATTTCTAGTTTTTCGAGTGTTTCAGTGGCTTCAGCGCTACAATCTCGGACGGCCTTATCGGTATGAATATCTTTTGCAAAACAGCATAGACGTGTGGCAGTTTGCTCGATGATACTTAAATCAATTAATGGTTGCACAACATTTTCGAAGGTGAGTTTTTTAGAAGTTTCACTTAAACTGGCAATGTCATCGTATGTCATTTCGTAACAACACACGAGGTGTTTAACATACAGGCCAATTTTATCAACAGTCAAAGTGGAAAAATCAAAAGGGATTTTTAATAAAATCTCATTTACTCGACTGAGTGCTGGATTAAACAGACGGTTTTTGCGTGAAATTGAAGCTAAATCGCGTTGCGTTGCAAACATAGTATGACGCTCCTTTTAGTAAAAAAATATCCTATACTTTCCTGTCACTCGATCCCGCGCATAAAGTGCGTGATCGAGTGACAGTATCTTAACGTTGAAACGCAACGTTTATAATCTCATTCTTTTTGCTGCAGGTTCCTTTTCGAATTCGATGACTCTTTTTTCATATGAATAAAGATGCGTCATGTCGATTGTCAGTGATTGTGCAAATTCTTCAGGTGTCGGCTTTTTTCCTGTCATTTGACAAACCAATTGTTCTAGATTATCGCTTGAACTTGATTCTAAAAAAACTTGACGGAATTTTAGCCCATTTTGTGGAGAAAATGGATTGCCTTTAAATAAATGCTGATACAAGTGCTCAGCAAGAATGCTGTTGCGAAGATGTGCATGCAGTGCGCCCGTTTCATTGATGAGTTCCATCGCTTGATTGTTTCGTAGAAGGCATGTGGATTCATTTAAATAAGGAGCGCCCGTACGATTAAGCTGATCTTGCAATACTCCATCTAGGTTAGTGATGAATGTTTGGAGATTGTCATTAGATATTGAATGAATCATATGATCAAACCATAACATTCCTAATTCAAATTGATGATGGATAGTATTACGCATTTTGAAGGTATTGATTAATCGCTCTGCGAAAGCTTTCGGTAAGGTTTTGTGTGTTTCAGTGTGTGAACTGAGCACTTGCAGCGTTTCAGGTTCGAGGCATAGTCTTTCAAGAAAAGTACCATAAAAATTGCGAAAATTATTTTTCTCTTGTTCGCTTGCGGTGTATTTTTTTCGTAGACAGGCTCCGCTTATGGCTAGCCCAATACTAACAAAAAGATCTACGACTTTGTTAAACGATAAACATTCATTTTTTTTGAATTCTTTGCGGCAAAGAGTGATTGACGTTAATTCTGTGTTCTCGGTATTTATTAAGTGAGAGATATTCTTGCGCCCTGAGAGTATAAAATTGTGTTCTGTTAAAGTTTTTGCGAAGACTTTTTGTGGAGATGCGAAGAAATCGAAATAAAGTGTGCCAATACATTTTTGATCTTGGTTATCTATAGAAAACACCTTGATATCAGGGCTCCATCCTGAGTCCGTGCTCATAGGTTTTAATTTAAGGTTAAACATACGTTCAAAAAGCGCTATCGAGAGATCAATGACACGTTCGATGGGGAAATATTTTTCGGTGGCAGTTTCGTAGGATGCTTCAACTGCATTTTGGTATAAGCGCATGTAATAGAGTAAATCTGATGGCTGTAATGTCAGAGATGGATCGTTTTCATTTATTCTTGCAAATTCAACAAGTGCAGTAAATGTGTTCTCTATGGGTTTTTGAAGTGCTTGTGTTAAGTTTTCTAATTTTGTACGGGCTTCGTTATCCTCAATGCTTCGAGGTTCGTTCGCTGCTGTGCTTTGATGGGCAGTGTCATTTTCGAATCTGCGTAATTTATTTTTTAAATAGAAGATATCAATAAAGAGTCTTGTATTGTGTATTTTTTCATCTTGATGATATTCTTGGTGAAGTGTTTTTCGAGTGTCTGGGTTTGATGCATATTTTAATACGGTTACGATATCATCTGTATTGATAGCGACTTTATATCTGTCCAGGACGTAGCGTCGTTGATCTAGCCATTTTTTCGAAAGCCCTGCTAATTGATTTCCTGTTAAGCTGAGATTATTCACTTTTTTATTCTGTTCGAGATTGATAAATGCTTCAATGGATTTTATAAGAAGATTAAGAATCGGATTTATTGCGCGCATATAGCCTTCACCCTTCATTAAAGCCGATACAGGAAGATGAGGCTTTGTGCAGGAATAAACACACTGTATTTTCTCTGCACTTAGTGTTTCAATTTCTTTCGGAAAAATGGTCTTGAAATAATAGTTGAAGACCTTTTGTGCGATTTTGTATGTAGGATGCTCCTTGATTGAGCGGTTAAGCTGAACAAGCTTGATCGAAGCTTGTTCACGTAATGCGGCATCTGGATGCATGTGGCTGGCGAAACGAAGATAGAGCATCGCTCTTGTAGTGATGATATCTAAATCAATTATTGGCTGTACGGCAGTGTCAAATGAAAGTGTCTCTGGGTAACGAATGCTTTCGCCTATTTTAGCGTTTATTGCAATGTGTAACCCAAATATTGTTGAGATTAATTCTTCTACACTCTCTAATGTGACTGTCGAAAAATCAAGCGGCAAGTCGAGAAGTTCAGATTTTATTTGTTCAATGGTGTCGAGATGGCGGTGTTTGAGCGATAAAAGTGCAAGAGCTTCCTCTGAAAAAAACATTGTTAATTTCCTTCATTATTGTTTTAAGAATGAGATAATCGAAAGGGAGTGTAAATGAGAAAAAATGATTTTACAAATACTAGGGCGTGTCCTCAATTACTTCGTTGGTTGCAAAATGAGCGGAATCGGCTAAAATTTCCGAAAATTTTCTTCAAATAAAACCGTAAATTCTCCTCAAATTTGCGAAAATTTTATCTCAAATCTCTCATTTTTCGCTTCAACGAAGTAATTGAGGACACGCCCTAGTCAAAGGCTAAATTTTTTCACAAAATATTTTTTTCCATCGAAGACGATGCTTTCAGCAAAGATCTTTTCTGTTCCCTTATTTTTCATGATGTGTTGAACAAAAACATATGCTGCGGGTCCATATTGTTTTTTGACATCTTCGTGAACACGAGTAGTCGTGATATCAAAGGTGCCGAAGCTATTCATTGTGGACGAAATGAAAAGTAAACCAATGAAAATGCCTCTGAAGGGGCTGAAGCGCCAGAAAGGGCGATATAAAATATTCGCAGCTTGAGATTCATTGCGAATAATGGGCGTAGTTAATTGTCGATAGATCCAAAGGTGAAAGATAAAATTTCCGAGATGACCTGCAATAATAATGCCTAGTAAGAATGTCCAGGTCCCACAGAGCATTGCGAACATTTGTGCCAACGTTAATTGATAGAAGACTGAAAATAGGTAAGTGAAGCCCAGGGTGAACGAAATGGTTAGACTCGTCATGGCCAGAATGGCGACACGTCTTGCCGCTATATAACCGCCTTTTAAGAGATATAGCGCGGGAATGATACATCCAATAAGCATTAATTCAATGCCGAGTAGTGGCTGAGGAAGTATATGCAACTCATTGAATATATACTGAAAAAAAGCCATCATCGCGCCAAAAAAAGCAGCCCAGGCGAGGACTTTGCCGGTACGGCGAATGCATTGCAAACCAGGAGTTAAGATATTCATTTACTAGACCAACATGGTAAAAATGGTCAAAAATTATACCAAAAAGGAGGTCTAGGGGACAAGGGCTTGTGCTTTAGGCTTTTAACTCGCCTTGAAGAACTGTATGGAATCCTAGATTAGCGATCAATTTTATCGCCTGAACAATCTCTTCTTCTGTTGTAAACCGTCCAAAGGAAAATCGCAAAGAACAATGCGCTTCGAAAAAACTGAGCCCCATCGCGCGTAGCACATGGGATGGTTCGACCCCTTTACTGTGACATGCTGAGCCGGCCGATACAGCTAAATCAGCTGCATTTTTAATAGCATTAGCAAGCTCGATATTTTCAAATCGAATATTCACAGTATTTGGAACGGAAAGTGCTGGATTGCCATTTATCTGAAACGCTACTTTTTGACTTAAAAGATTGAGAAATTGTTCTCGGCATTGTTGGATGTGTGCTCGATCTTTTGCAAAATTTTGTTTGGCGATGGCGAATGCTTCTCCCATGCCGACAATCTGATGCGTCGCGAGTGTGCCTGAACGTATATTTTTTTGATGTCCACCGCCGTGAATTTGTGCAGCAACGCGTATTTTTGGTTTGCTACGCAAGTATAATGCACCAACGCCTTTGGGCCCATATGCTTTGTGTGCCGACAATGAAACAAGATCAACGGGTGTTTGGCTGACATCAAGCGTTGTTTTTCCAACAGTTTGTGCACCATCGACGTGCAATAAAATACCTCGTGCCTGTGTAATTGCTGCGATACTTGTAATATCTTGTATCACGCCGGTTTCATTATTGACTTGTAAAATCGACACGAGCACTGTGTCGTCGCGCAATGCTGCTTCGAGTTGAGCGAGATCAAGCAAGCCATCGGGTTTCGTAGCGAGATAGGTCACTTGATAACCATTTTTTTCTAACCATTGGCATGCGTCGAGTGTTGCTTGGTGCTCTGTTTTGAGCGTAACGATATGGCGCCCACGCGTTTGATATAGTTCGGCGGCACCTTTGATGGCTAAATTAATAGACTCAGTTGCGCCTGATGTGAAAATGATTTCGTCGGGTAAAGCGTGAATATAGGCCGCAATTTGTTCGCGTGCATGATCTACGGCTTTTTTAGCTGTTTGCCCGAAAGAGTGACTTGAAGCAGGGTTGCCGAATGTATCATTCGGGCCTAGAAATTTAAGCATTTGAGTGATAACAGCCGGATCCACTGGCGTTGTTGCGGCATAATCTAAATAAATCGATCGAGTCATTTCCTTTTTCTCTACTCTGTAAGTTGTGTGTATACCTTTGCTCATCATGTTTTGAGAGTTATTGGCCCGCAGATGAAATGCTAAAAAGCTCAAAATATGACGAGGAAAGGTATATAATACCGGATTTCGGGGCAGGGTTAAAATCAGTGAAAATGTTGGGCTCTAGAGAATTCTGGATTTATTTCATCGTTGGCGGTTTGGCGACTCTGCTCGATTGGACTGTTTTTGCTATTGCCTTTCGTTGGTTGGGTCTGCATTATCTTGAAGCCTTAATCGTATCGATGGGAATGGCAGGTTGTTTTCATTATGTTGCCAATAAACGTTTAACCTTTCAATGTCAGTCTCGCCAATTTGGTATGCAAGTTCCCATTTATATTGTTATTGCGGCAATTGGGCTTGGGATGAGTATGGCTATCATCGCGATATTGATTAATATAGTAGGTTTGTATCCTATCATTGCTCGTATGGCCACAACGATATTAATGCTAGTGCCCAATTATTTGATGCATAAATATATTACCTTTAGTCGGAAAATTTTTTCTTAAAAACTGGATAGCCAAGGCTACCCCTTCGTAGCCTTGGGATGACGAACGACACGGATGACGATCTATGAAATTAATGAAATTCGGCGGCAGCTCAATGGCGAATGCAAAAACAATTCGTCAAGTCGCTCATATTGTTTTATCTGCGGTCAAGAATGAGCCTATTTGTATTGTTGTCTCTGCCTGTCAAGGTGTCACCAATGCGTTGCTCAATTGTATTGAACAAGCAGCACTAGGTCGTAAAAAATTTCACACTTTATATAAAGCCATTGCGAAACAACATTTAGAATGTTTGCACGAATTATTCGCAGGTAAACATCGCAACATCGAAGCAGCCGGCGAAAAAAAACTTCGCGCACTCCTCTCGGATTTAGAAAACTTATTAGAAGGTGTTTCATTACTCAGGGAAGCAGCGCCGAGCGCGTTAGATCATATTGCTGGATTTGGCGAACGATTAGCGGCTGAACTTTTTTCTTCGTGGCTGCAATGTTTTCATCCTGCAGTATGTGTCGATACGCGCGAATTAATCGTAACAGATGATCATTTCACTGCAGCGAATGTTAAAAATACTGAAACCACGCGACATATTCGTCATTGGCAAAAACGCTTTACAGAAACGCACCCCGATGCGATTCCTGTGATGACAGGTTTTATTGCAGCTACAGAAGATGGTCGTTCGACAACGTTGGGACGTAATGGCTCTGATTATTCAGCGGCAATTATTGGTGCTGCATTAGATGTGCGTATTGTTGAAATTTGGACGGATGTGGATGGGGTTTATAGTGCTGATCCCAACTTAGTGGACGAAGCTTTTGTCGTTCCAGAATTATCGTACGAAGAAGCGATGGAATTATCTCACTTTGGTGCGAAAGTTTTACATCCTGCCACTTTAGCGCCCGTGCGTGATCGCGAAATTCCTTTGTTGGTCAAAAATACTTTTCGTCCTGAAGCAGAAGGCACGCTGATTTCTGCTGTAAAAAAAGACAGCGCACATCCTTCACCTGCAAGTGGTATCACATCAATTGACGATATTACTTTACTTAGTTGGATTGGTAGACGACGCACAGAAATTTCCACGACAGTCGAGCGATTATTTCGCACATTATCTGAAGCCAATATTAACGTGTTTTTTATTTCGCAAGCTTCATCACAACATTCACTGAGTATTGCAATTCGTTCATGCGATGCTGAACGTGCACGTGAAGTTATTCGCGAAGTATTTAAAGCGGAACTCAAACAACGTTGGATTCGTCTGGATGAAAAAGCGGATCAAATGATTGTTGCGATTGTCGGCGATGGCATGCGTGGCGTCCCAGGTATCGCGGGTAAGATGTTTCATTCATTGGGTCAACAAGGAATTAGCATTCGCGCCATAGCGCAAGGTGCTTCAGAACATAATATTTCACTCGTGATTGATACAAAGCAAAAAGCACGTGCGCTCAATTTAGTTCACGATGCGTTTTTCTCAGGAGATAAAAAATTAGGTTTGGTGTTGGTCGGGGCTGGTAATGTCGGTTCAATTTTTTTGAACATGCTTGCCGAACAAATGACAACTTTGCGTGCAAAAGGATTTAACATTCGTTTATATGCTGTTGCGAATAGTCGCCGTATGCGGATTGATCCCGCGGGAATTGATCCCGCAAAAGGAGTTGCATTACTAAATCAAACAAATAAAACTGAAACTTACAATTTAGATCGATTGATTGACGCTGCACGTGATGCAGATTTTTTACCGCTCGCTTTTGTGGATTGCACGGCAAGCAGTGAGTTAGTGCATCGTTATTCAGATATTATTCGGGCAGGTATGCACATTGTCACGCCTAATAAAAAAGCCAATGTTTTACCCATGCCGGCGTATCGGGCTTTAATGGAAGAATTTCGCCAGCATGATCGATTTTTTTTATATCAAACGAATGTCGGTGCAGGGCTGCCAGTTCTTTCCACATTAAAAGATTTGCTAGCAGGCGGAGATCGTATTATTCGTATCGAAGGTGTTTTATCGGGTACATTGAGTTATTTATTTAATTATTATGATGGCACAAAACCTTTTGCCGAAGTATTAAAACAAACTCAAATTGATGGATTAACGGAACCTGATCCACGCGAAGATTTATCCGGCATGGATGTTGCGCGCAAATTAGTGATTATGGCGCGCGAAATTGGATTGTCGATGGAGTTGAAAGACGTTGATATTGAAAATCTTGTGCCAGAAGAATTGCGCACAGGGAAATTCTCTGAGCATTTTTATACGCGCTATGCCAAATTCGAAAAAACGATGCAAAAAAAATTAGAGCATTGCAAAAAAAATAATTGCGTATTGCGATATGTAGGCACGTTATTTGAAGGGAAAGCAAAAGCTTGTTTAGAAGCTGTGCCAAATAATCATCCGCTCGCATTTACGCGCGCAAGCGATAACATCATTGCCATGACAACGGATCGTTACCAAGCAACGCCTTTAGTGATTCAAGGATTAGGAGCGGGTGGTGTGGTGACGGCAATGGGTGTATTTTCAGACGTGTTAAGATTATTGCATTATTTGCCGTATTGAAGAATAGGATGTCATTCCGCGCAGTTTCTAGCGCGGAACCCAGCGACTTTAAGGCACTAGGTCCCGCGCTAAAAGCATGCGCGGGATGACAGTGCAAAATGCAAGGTGAAAGTGTATGAAAATCAAAATTTTTTCCCCTGCAACGATTGGTAACGTCGGTCCTGGGTTTGATGTGCTAGGGGTGGCAATCGATGGTTTGGGAGACATTGTCATTGCAGAAAAAATTGCTGAAAAAAAATTTGAATTTATCCCGGATAAAGATTTTCCTGATTTGCCCTCTGATGATCGTAATGTTGTTTGCCACGTTGCAAAATTAGTTTCTGCGGAATACGGCGTGACAGAAGGAATTCGAATCACTTTGAAAAAAAATATTCCATTGAGTTCAGGTTTAGGCGGTTCGGCAGCGAGTAGTGCAGCAGCAGCATTTGCAGTCAACGAATTATTGGGGGGGCGTTTGACGCGACAACAGCTTATTCCCTTTGCTGTCGAGGGCGAGCGTCTCGCGAGTGGTAGTATGCATGCGGATAATGTTGCCCCTGCTTTGCTGGGTGGTTTATGTTTACTCTCAGGTGATCATGATAAACCACAAAATGTTACACAATTACCTCTGTCAAATATTTTTTACTGGACTGTTGTGCATCCGCATTTTGAATTAGAAACGCGCGTGATGCGCAGTGTGCTACCTAAAACAATTACATTAAGCGAACATACGACACAGTCTGGTTATTTTGGTTTGTTGCTTTCGGGTTTATTGGTGGGTAATAGTGAGTGGGTCAGGCAAGGATTGTGTGATCTTATTATAGAGCCCAAACGTGCAAGTTTTATTCCGGGATTTGATGCTGCGCGTGAAGCAGCATTAAAAGCAGGTGCTTTAGGGTTTTCGATTTCAGGTGCGGGGCCTTCTGTATTTGCCATTTCTGATACTCAAATGAATGCAGAAAGAGTTGCAATTGCAATTCAAATCGCATTTAAACAATCGGATCTTGATAGTGATGTTTTCATTTCAAAAACAAACTTAACTGGCACAAAGAGAATCTGATGACATTTACCAGTACGCGTGATGCCAATATACATTTTAATTTCTCTGAGGCCGTTTTAGCAGGACTTTCAGCGGAGGGTGGGTTATTTGTACCTGAAAGCATCCCTGTGCTGGATAAAAATATCATTGCAGATCTCACGCAAAAAAATAATATTCATGCGTTAGGCGAACACTTATTAAAGCCTTTTATACCGGACATTTCATCTAAAGATTTGCTCGACGATCTTGTTGATAGTTTAAATTTTCCCATTCCATTGGTGCATTTACATGAGCAAATTTATTTGCTTGAAGTTTTTCATGGCCCGACACTTGCTTTTAAAGATGTGGGTGCGCGTTTTATGGCGCGCATTGTTTCGCGCATTTTGCGACAGCATCATCAGACACTCGATATTTTAGTCGCTACTTCCGGTGATACAGGTAGTGCAGTTGCGGCGGGATTTTTTAACGTGCCAAATGTGCGTGTGCATGTATTATACCCGCAGGGTCGTATTACACACTTACAAGAGCAACAAATGGCAACGTACGGCGGTAATATTTTTCCGCTTGAAGTGCAGGGTTCGTTTGACGATTGTCAGTATTTAGTGAAAACAATTTTGCAAGATAAAAAATTCGCGCAAGAGTCAGGCCTGCATTTTTCAACAGCTAATTCAATTAATATCGCACGTTTATTACCGCAACTGATTTATCATGCGTGGGGCATTCTTCAGTTGCAATATCACTATCATTTATCCAATCCGATTTTGTGTGTACCGAGTGGCAATTTTGGTAATTTAGTCGCAGCTATTTATGCGCATGCGGCGGGGTTACCTGTGCAGCATTTCATTGCTGCCACCAATAAAAATGCGATTGTGCCAAACTATCTTGCAACTGGGCAGTATCAAACACACGCTTCCTTGCAAACTTACTCGAGTGCAATGGATGTTGGGCATCCCAGTAATTTTGAACGGTTGCAATATTTTTATCATGATTCTCTTCCCGCTATGCGTGAAGCCATTACAGCGCTACCCATTTCAGATGAACAAACCCTTGAAGTCATTCGGCGTGTCTATCGTACCGATCACTATTTAGCAGACCCGCACACTGCGGTTGGGATAGCTGCCGCTGAAAAATATCTTTCCCTAAAAAAAACAACCGCTCCTATTATCGTTACAGCCACGGCTCATCCAGCGAAATTTCCAGAAGTGGTTCGTTTGGCGTTGGGCGATGAAGTTGCTTTACCTTTGCCACCCGCACTCGAAGCCGTGATCAATCGTCCTAAAACCAGTCAATTGATGCCGGCAACTCTCGAAGCATTCAAATCACATTTTTTATCCATAACTGTATGATAGTAAATGAAAAAACACGTTTTTGCGCACTGAGAAGGCAGCTGTTATAATCGAGCGCCTCTCATTTCCAAATGGTATACCTTTAAATGACAAAAGAAATCTTGATCCGTGGTGCGCGCACGCATAATTTAAAAAATTTAAATCTCTCTTTACCACGCGATAAATTAACAGTCATCACGGGATTATCGGGTTCCGGTAAATCTTCCCTTGCTTTTGATACCTTGTACGCAGAAGGCCAGAGGCGTTATGTCGAATCACTTTCTGCTTACGCGCGTCAATTTCTTTCGATGATGGAAAAACCTGATGTCGATCATATCGAAGGATTGTCGCCTGCGATTT
The DNA here is from genome assembly GCA_033762075.1 of Gammaproteobacteria bacterium. Taxonomy (GTDB): domain Bacteria; phylum Pseudomonadota; class Gammaproteobacteria; order DSM-16500; family DSM-16500; genus VFKI01. Next base: position 55,727 of record JANRLY010000036.1, on the reverse strand, counting down.
CAATTGAACAAAAATCCACTTCGCATAATCCCCGTTCAACTGTTGGTACTATTACAGAGATTCACGATTACTTACGTTTATTGTTTGCGCGTGTTGGGCAACCTGTTTGTCCAAAGCATGGAAATATTCTCGAAGCGCAAACGGTTAGTCAAATGGTTGATACTGTTTTAGCGTTACAAGAAGATACGCGCGTGATGATTTTGGCGCCTATCGTGCAAGGACGTAAAGGTCAGCATTTCGAATTATTACAAAAATGTCGTACAGAAGGTTTTTTACGTGCGCGTATCGATGGCAAATTAATTGAATTAGATTCTTTTCCCAGCTTGGATCCCAAACGTAAACACACGATTGATGTAGTCGTTGATCGTTTGCGAGCACGCGCAGATTTTCGTTTGCGTATTGCAGAATCTTTTGAAACAGCATTACGTTTGGCAGATGGTTTGGCAGTTGTGGCATTCATGGATGATGAAAAACGCAAAGACCTTGTGTTTTCTGCGAAATTTGCATGTGCTGATTGTGGTTATAGTTTGTCTGAATTATCGCCGCGCTTATTTTCTTTTAACAGTCCAACTGGCGCATGTCCAACATGTGATGGATTAGGTGTGCAGCAACATTTTGATCCTGAGTTAGTTGTTGTCGATTCAAAACGCAGTTTAGTAGAAGGCGCAATTCGCGGATGGGATAATCGCACGCAGTATTATTTTCAATTATTAACTTCGCTTGCAAAACACTATACATTTGATATCAACACACCTTTTATTCGCCTACCTAAAAAAATCAAAGAAGTGATTTTATTTGGTAGCGGCAATGAAATGATTAAATTTAAATATAAAAATGATAATGGCAAAAGCTTCACCCGCACAGATGTGTTTGAGGGCGTCATTCCTAATATGCAACGCCGCTATCGCGAAACAGAGTCCACATTTGTGCGAGAAGAGCTTAGCAAATATTTAGCGACTCGCAAATGTGAAACGTGCCAAGGGGCGAGATTGTGCGAAGCAGCACGTCATGTTTTTGTTGCGGGCACAACGATTGCTGAGATTTCTGCAAAACCTGTCGATCAAGCAAAATTATTTTTTGAAGAAATGCATCTAACGGGCCAGCGTGCAGAAATCGCGGAAAAAATTAAAAAGGAATTAATTAGCCGTCTCAGTTTTTTAGTCAATGTCGGTTTAAATTATTTGAGCTTAGATCGCAGTGCAGAAACATTATCAGGCGGTGAAGCGCAACGCATTCGTTTAGCGAGTCAAATTGGCGCAGGATTAGTCGGCGTGATGTACATTTTAGATGAGCCGTCGATTGGATTGCATCAGCGGGATAATGCGCGTTTATTACAAACATTGCATCATTTGCGCGATACTGGCAATACTGTTTTGGTGGTCGAGCATGATGAAGATGCGATTTTATCTGCAGATCATGTTTTAGATTTAGGCCCCGGCGCTGGTGTGCACGGGGGTGAAATTGTCGCGAGTGGTACGCCGCAAGATATTATGAACCATCCGACTTCTCTCACGGGACAATATCTTTCACATAAACGTCGCATTCAAGTTCCAAAAAAACGCGTTGCGCTTGATCAAAATAAAATGATTTCATTGCGTGGTGTGCGCGGCAACAATTTGCGTGGCATCGATGTAGATATTCCTATTGGCGTGATGACGTGTATCACAGGTGTTTCAGGCTCAGGCAAATCCACTTTGATTAATGACACGCTTGCGCCACTTGCAGCGCGTGCACTCAATGGCGCAACTGTGCGAGAACCTGCACCTTATGATGATATTGATGGATTAGAATATCTCGATAAAGTTGTCGAAATTGATCAAAGTCCGATTGGTCGCACGCCGCGTTCAAATCCTGCTACTTACACGGGACTTTTTACAGCTGTGCGTGATTTATTTTCTGGCACACAAGAAGCGCGTTCACGCGGGTATTCACCAGGACGTTTTAGTTTTAATGTGAAAGGTGGGCGTTGCGAAGCGTGTCAAGGTGATGGCGTCATTAAAGTTGAAATGCATTTTCTCGCGGATATGTATGTCACATGCGATATTTGCCAAGGCAAGCGTTACAATCGCGAAACATTAGAAGTGATGTACAAAGGCAAAAACATTCAACAAATTTTAGATATGACTGTCGAAGATGCGCGCGCATTTTTTGATCCCATCCCTATGATTGCTCGTAAATTACAAACCTTGTTGGATGTAGGATTGTCTTATATTCAACTCGGACAAAGTGCAACAACGTTGTCAGGCGGTGAAGCGCAGCGTATTAAATTAGCGAAAGAATTATCCCGTCGAGATACCGGTCAAACATTATATATTTTAGATGAACCTACAACCGGATTACATTTTCACGATATTGAACAATTGCTCGCTGTCGTGCATCGTTTGCGTGATGCAGGTAACACTATTGTTGTCATTGAGCATAATTTAGATGTGATTAAAACTGCCGATTGGATTATTGATTTAGGCCCTGAAGGCGGAAACAATGGTGGACAAGTCATTGCAACCGGCACACCAGAAACGATCACAAAAAATAAAGCATCGTATACGGGGATGTTTTTAAAGAAGGTGTTGGGCGGCTAGGCTGTAAACTTCTGATGTCAATATTCAGTAAACTTTTGAGAAGGACTCGTCATTGCAAGCCAGCGGCAGCGTTTTGGCGTGGCAATCCAGCTTTTAAAAACTGGATTGCTGCGGCTAAACACTTCGTAGCCTCGCAATGACGGGTTTTTGTGGTAGCTCATCTAATATTCAATTTCTGCTATTATATCCATTTAAACAGACGAAATTTTATGCTGACTCCTCAAAATAGTATTTTAATCCCCGGCCCGGCGGGCCAACTTGAAATTCTGCCGGTCGATGCGCAATCCAAAACATTGGTCGTGATTTGCCATCCACATTCTTTGCAAGGCGGCACAATGAATAATAAAGTGGTGACAACCATGGCACGTGCTTGCTCTGATTTGCAGCTTAATACCATACGCTTTAATTTTCGCGGTGTCGGGAAAAGTACCGGCGAATACGATGATGGGCGCGGTGAATTAGCTGATTTATTTACGGTCGTGTACTGGGCGAAAAAAAATTTCCCATTTGAAACACTATGGCTTGCGGGATTTTCATTTGGTGCTTGGATTGCAACCAAAGGAGCATTAGAGCTAGCGCCGCAAAAATTAATTACCATTGCCCCCATGTTTTCACGTTTAAAACATGAAAAAGTGAATGAATTAAAATGCCCTTGGATTTTAGTGCAAGGTGAGCAAGATGAATTAGTCCACGTTGAAAATTTATTTCTCTGGTTAGAAGGGCTTACAGTAAAGCCTAGCGTCATCCGAATGCCTGAAACAGGTCATTTTTTTCATGGCAAATTAGGGCTATTACGAGAGTTGTTAGCCGAAGTTATGGCTGATCAAAAGTAAACCAACGCATTTCAAATGCGAATGATTCTCAATTAGGTTGACAGACTCCCCCAAAAGCAGGATACTGCCCTCGATAACTCTCCCTGAAGGGAGTTGCAAGTTTTACCCTTGAAAAGAGGATTGAGGGGGATTTTATAGCACATGAGCCTACTAACACTCAGCGACATGAAAATACACCAAAAGGGCCGTATTGTGGGTTATAAAGCAGGTGATGAACATTATCGCCGCCGTCTAATGGCCATGGGGCTATTGCCTGGCACTGAATTTTATATTTCCCGTATTGCACCCTTAGGGGACCCTGTCGAATTAACCATTCGTGGATTTGCATTGAGTTTAAGAAAAAACGAAGCCAATATTTTAGACATTGAGCGAGTAAGCGAGTAAATGCATGAAAGCATGTTGCCACGAAAATCATCCCATTGAAAAAAACAAAACGATCACCATCGCATTGGCTGGAAATCCTAACTCCGGTAAATCAACGCTTTTTAATGCGCTCACCGGCGCATGTCAGCGCGTTGGCAATTGGCCGGGTGTGACTGTTGAACGTCAATCAGGTTATTTTTCTCTTGCAGGGCACTGTATTGAGGTGATCGATTTACCAGGTACATATTCACTTGCTTTCGATGATCAACATGCGTCACTCGATGAAAAAATTGCATGTGATTATTTGCAAAGTGGTGACGTTGATGTGATTGTGAATGTTTTAGATGCTGGCAATCTCGAGCGTAATTTATATTTAACTGTACAACTTTTAGAAAAAAATATACCGGTGATTTTGGCGCTGAACATGATGGATATCGCGCGCAAAAAAGGATTACAAATTGACGTCGCTGCATTAGAAAAAAAATTAGGCTGCCCTGTTGTTGGATTGGAAGCGTCGAAGAAGAAGGGAGTTGAAAAGTTAAAAGAAAAAATGAATACGTCATTGCGAGACTACGAAGTGTTTGGTCGTGGCAATCTAGTTTTTAAAGCTGGATTGCCATATCCAAGTGCTTCGCGCGCTCGCAATGATGCTTTTGGTATTGACTCTGAAATCCTACAAGCCGATGCGCGTTATCGTTTCATTGAAACTGTCCTGCAAACTTGCGTCACAAAAATTTCACCCGATCGTACTTGGTCTTCGCGTATTGACAATATTATTTTAAATCGCTTTTTAGGCATTCCGATTTTTTTATTGATGATGTATGGGTTATTCTTTTTTGCGATTAACATTGGCGGTGCTTTTCAGGATTTTTTTGATATTGGAAGTGATACGATTTTTGTCGGTGGTTTATCGCAAGCTTTATTATATTTACATGTGCCGACGTGGTTAACAGCATTACTTGCCAATGGTATTGGCAAAGGGATTAATACCACAATCACTTTTATTCCTGTCATTGGTGCAATGTTTTTATTTCTTTCATTGCTTGAAGATTCTGGGTACATGGCGCGCGCTGCGTTTGTCGTGGATCGACTGATGCGTGCGATTGGTTTGCCTGGAAAGTCTTTTGTGCCGATGATTGTTGGATTTGGTTGTAATGTGCCTGCCGTGATGGCGACACGAACACTTGAAAATCGTCGCGATCGAATATTAACAGTGATGATGAGTCCGTTTGTTTCATGCGGTGCACGTTTAGCCATTTACGCTGTTTTTGTTGCAGCATTTTTCCCTGTTGGCGGACAAAATATTATTTTTGCTTTATATGTGATTGGGATTGCGTTAGCCGTTTTTACTGGGTTTTTGTTGCGTAAAACGATTTTGAATGGTGAGCCTGCACCGTTAGTTATGGAATTACCGCTATATCATTTGCCAAATTTTAAAACTGTTTTTAGACATACGTGGCAAAAATTACGTGGATTTGTTTTTCGTGCGGGCAAATTAATCATTCCAATTTGTATGGTGTTAGGCGCATTGAATGCAATCAATATTGATGGCTCATTAAATAAAGGCGAAGGCGATACACGTTCACTTTTATCTGAAACGGGCCGTATCGTCACACCGATTTTTGCACCGATGGGGATTCAACAAGATAATTGGCCTGCGACAGTCGGTTTAGTCACAGGGGTGTTAGCAAAAGAAGTTGTGATTGGCACGCTCAATACTTTGTACAGTCAGGCAGGTCATTTACCGACAACAGATGAGGGATTTGATTTTGTGGGCGGATTAAAAGAAGCAGTGCTTTCTATTCCAGCGAATTTTGCGGCATTGGGCAGTTCATTGAGTAATCCTGTGTTGGCGAAAGCACCGGTGCATACGTTATCGCAATCAGTATATGGTGAAATGTTTCAACGTTTTCACGGTCAAATTGCAGCGTTTGCGTATTTATTATTTATTTTGTTGTATTTTCCCTGTGTTTCGACAGTTGCCGTGATGTTTCGTGAAGTGGGTCGACACTGGGCGATCTTTTCAGTGTTATGGAGTACGGGAGTTGCGTATGGTGTTGCTGTTGCATTTTATCAACTAGCGACACTCAATATTCATCCTTTCTCGTCTATACTGTGGGTATGTGCTGTGATGAGTGCTTTATTCGCGGCAATATTTGTTGTACGGAGGCAGCATGTCTTTGCTTGAGATTCGGGATCATTTAATGCAAGTCAAGATGGCTAGTCTTTCGAGCTTGGCAGTGTATTTTAATCGCGATGCGGATGTGTTACGCGGGATGTTATCGCATTGGGTGCGTTGCGGTCGTGTACGTTGCTTTATGAAAACAGCTGCATGCGGTGGCGCGTGTCATAAATGTCCAAGTGCAACGACAGAGATTTATGAGTGGTTGGAAGTCGTCTAAAGTAGCAGTATAGTGGGTGGTCTGTTAATGAGAGGTTGATCATGGCTGATAACTTTGAAGTGCGGGATATTGATATTTGGCATTTGCAGAAGCAATGTGCCTCAGTCAAAATCATGAATATTTTTGGGGTGGGAGCGAGCCAAGCCAGTGAGAAAACAACTCTTCCTTCGGCAAACCCCCATTGCAGGACAACGATCCAAGGGGATTGGTGGACCATTAGTCCAACAGATCTATACTCCAATACACGTAACTTCACTCACTTCCATCAAGAGATTGATTCTGCTCTACAAAAAGCCAAGGAAAAAGGCATCAATGTGATAGAAGTCTATGGTTTTCCGCCTTTAGTGGATTATACGGCTTATAAAGCCAAAGAAATGGGAATCAAAGTCTTAGGCTATGCTTCACGGCCAGACCTTGAAGAAATCTTCCATAAAGTCAATGAATTAACTGCTCGCTCCGAAGGCCCTGCGCCAACACCCGGTCAAAGCACGAGTTAAAATAATGTTCTATACTTTTCATTAAGACATCAAAAATCATTTGAGGGGTAGTTATGGGTCTCCCAAGGCAACCAACACAAGAAGAACTTCAAAAAGAACAATTTCAGAAATTTCAGCAAACGATGCGGAGGATGCATGAGTTGCATGAAGGCGCAATTGCAGCAGATCCTGGGAAAGTAAGTGATATCAATACGCAGCGTCGAAACGACCTGAAAGCATCCATCGATAGTTTGGCAACATATGAAAATTCTTGCTTAGATGAAGCCATCAAAGCACAACAAGCTGCGGCTATAGCTGCGGCGCCAGCTGCTCGACAGGCTGAAGTTAAAGCGGCTTTTAAGGCGGTAGATGAAGCAGCTAGAACTGCTCATAAAGAAAGTGTAGAAGGAAATGCTGCAGGATATACCCCTATCAAAGGGTTAACAGCCGCATTAGAACGTGCGATTGCTGCGGTAGAAGAAGATGTTCAAACTAAAAAACGCTTAGCAGAAGGTAAGGAGGAAGGGAGCCCCGAAAAAAAAGTACTCAAAGAAGCAGAAGATAAGTTGGCTGTTTTAAAAGACGCTGAACAAAAAATTGAAGAGGCGAATAAAGCGCATTTTCAAAGTCTTCAGCAAAGAGCTAAAGCAGCTGAAGCGACCGACTATTTTAGAGCCATAGAAGCAGGGTTGCAGGCGAGATATCTGAAAGAGGGTTACGGGTTAAAATTACCAGACGAGAAGGCAGAGTCCAAGGAGGAGGCTGCGGCGAGGGCTGAAGATGCCTGGGGCGCTATTTTAGCAGATAAAAATGCTGTTGATGAGGCGGTGAAAAACGGAAGAAAACTCTTTGATTTTGCTGATGAGAAGGATCCTAAGAAAAAATTTCAAGTTGAAATCACCCAGGGTCCAAATGGGACGCACTACTATCGTCCTGTTTTATCTGACAAGATGACTGACAGTGGGCGTGCTGAAGCCTATGCCCAAACTTTTCGGCAAGCCTTGCGCAATAATCCTGGCTCTTCGAGTCTGACGATTCATGTCAATCCGGATCCGCGTACGGGAGAAATACCCACAAAGGATGAAAAGGATGTTCGTAAAATATTTATATCACTTTGCGTTGCGCAAGAAGTCGAATATAAATTTAAAGCGAACAAAGTCGCAGCAGAATATGCAAGAGAATTTGCAAATAGAGAGTCTAGGTTAGAGGGAGAAATAACGAAGCGGATAATGGCAGATCGTGTAGGTAAGCCTAATCCTGATGCGCCGCTGGATGAGCTAGAAAAGCAAATGTTACAAACCGAGATGGATAAAGCATATAACGAAGGGTTATCGGTAAAATTAAGCGAAATAAAAATCGAATCTAAATTGGATGGACCTTTATACGAACATTTACTTAAATTAAGAAGAGAAGAAAAAGAAAAATCTTGGTTGTCGAGAGACGGGCAATTAATCAAAGCGCTTGATGCAACAATCAAACAACATGAAAAGAAAGACATTCCGAGAACCATATGCAATGAAGTCGAAAAGGGTCTGGTTAAACCAGGTGTAGAGTATAAACAAGCTGAGCCGCCGCCAGAGGAAAAGCTGGATAAGCCGGGGCTAGTTCGGGATGGTAAAGTGGAGCTCGAGGAACAAGAGATTCCTGAGTTAAAGGAAGTTGATGCGCGATTTAGTGAATTAAAAGCTGCTCAGACTGAATTAGAAGCAATGATTAAGAAGATTCCTCGAGCTGATAAAACGGAAGAGCGAGTAGTTGCGGAAAGATATTATCGGGCAGTTAATGAATTTGGAGTTGCCATAAATGGTCTTGGAGATGTAGCGAACGAGCATAAGGCTGATGTAGCGGAGCAGCTTAACTCGAAAGTACAAAAAATTCGAGGTGGGAATGGCAAGTATGGACTTTTAGATTATCTGACTCTGGCTTCACAAAACAGTGGAGGCCTGCTTATTCAAGATGAAGGTGCTAGAGAAGTCATAGCTAGAGCCGCTAAAAGTTTAGGTGGGCTTGGCGACGTTCTTGAAGAAAAGGCGGATGAAATGAATCCTCAGCAGGGACCTGCGCAGCCCCGTTAATCATAATCAATATATTCACTAACGTATTAAGCCGTCCTTAGACGGCTTTTTTATGCTTCCCAGCTAGACATTTTCTTCATGTTCGGATAATCTGGAGTTAATTCCATATTATCCGAAGGTGGCTATGAAGCACTTACCGCGCACTCTTGAGCCGACAGTTAAGCAAGTCTCTTCTCAATTTCCCGTCCTGCTGTTGACAGGTCCCCGTCAAGTCGGCAAAAGTACGTTACTAGCGGATTGTGCAGAGCCTGGGCGAGCCAGTGTCACATTGGATGACATTGAGCAGCGTGCCTTGGCTGAAGCAGATCCCGCCTTATTTTTACAGATGCATCCGCCACCTGTGATCATTGATGAAGTACAATACGCGCCACAATTATTTAGCGTTATTAAAATCATTGTGGATGAAGAAAAGCGCCCCGGCATGTTCTGGCTGACTGGGTCACAAAAGTTTCATTTAATGCAGGGTGTCTCAGAAACACTGGCAGGACGCGTGGCAATTCTTGATTTGCTGGGTTTGTCTCAGGCTGAAATAAACCATCATGCCCATTTAACTCAACCATTTTTGCCAACGGATTCTTGGCTTGCCACTGTAAAAAAAGGGAAAAAATTACCGCTGTCATGTATGGAAATGTATCGTCGTATCTGGTGTGGCGCATTTCCGCGTATGGTGTTAGGAGATCTTAGTCTGCGCGATGTTTTTTTTCGCTCTTATGTACAGACGTACATTGAACGCGATGTGCGTGCACTAGCAAAAGTCGGTGATGAAATGGCTTTTGCACGTTTTCTGCGAGTTGTTGCCGCGCGTACAGCTCAACTGGTGAATTACGCAGACATGGCGCGTGATGTGGATGTCGATCAAAAAACCATTAAATCTTGGCTATCTATTCTTGAAACTTCTGGTTTGATTTATTTGTTGCAACCTTGGCATGGCAGCGTGACTAAACGCATGGTGAAGACACCGAAATTATATTTTCTGGATACTGGCTTGTGTGCCTGGCTGACACAGTGGTCAACGCCGGAAACGCTTGAATCCGGTGCAATGTCCGGCGCTATTTTCGAAACCTGGGTGTTTGCGGAAATTCTGAAAAGTTGGTGGCATGCAGGCCGTACGCCATCTTTTTATTTTTATCGTGATAGAGATCAAAAAGAAATAGATTTATTGATTGAACAAGATGGCTTGCTGTACCCTGTTGAGTTTAAAAAAAGCGCTAGTCCTAGCATGAATGCAGCGAATCATTTTGTAATATTAGAACAGTTGAAACAATCCGTCGGACCTGGTGCTGTTATTTGCTTAAAAGAAATGGCTGTACCGTTATCGCGACAAGTGATGGCTGTTCCAGCGGCGTATTTATAGATTTAAGGACCCCCATGCGTAAAAAACTTGTTGCAGGAAATTGGAAAATGCACGGCACGTTAGCGTCGGTGCAAACACTCACACAACAGATTCTTGCTGGAAAAAAAGATCTCAACTGCGAAGTCGCTCTTTTTCCAACAAGCATTCACTTGCCCATTGTGAGTGAGCTCTTAAAAGATTCAGATATTTTATTCGGCGCGCAAAATTTTTATCCTGAACCCAGTGGTGCTTTTACGGGCGAAATTTCACTTTCAATGATCAAAGAATTGAGCGCTTCGATGGTTTTAGTCGGCCACTCTGAGCGTCGTCAATTATTTGGTGAAAATCATGCGTTGATTGCAGCGAAATTTAAAGTGGCTGTTGAAGGACATTTTCGACCCATTCTATGCGTCGGTGAAACGCGCGCGGAACGTGAAGCGGGCGATACGGAAAATATTATTCGGGAACAGCTTGCATCTGTCGTAGAAGCTGTTAGCATTGACGCCTTTCGTTTTGGGGTTGTCGCATACGAGCCGGTATGGGCGATTGGCACGGGATTAACTGCAACACCTGAACAAGCGCAATCCGTGCATGCGTTTATTCGCGCAGAAATGCGCCAACATTCAGCACCTATCGCTGAAGGGTTGCAAGTTCTGTACGGCGGTAGCGTTAAAGCCTCAAATGCGGCGGCATTATTTGCGATGCCTGACGTTGATGGCGCGTTGGTCGGTGGTGCTTCATTGATCAGTGAAGAATTTTTAGCTATTTGCCGCGCGGCGAGGTAAAATGTCTGCCCACTAGGGTTTGAAAGACGTCATTGCGAGGCTACGGAGTGTTTAGCCGTGGCAATCTAGTTTTTGGATCGCCACGGCTAAACACTCCGTAGCCTCGCGATGACGGTATCGCGGGTATTAAGTTTTATGAGGATGAGTATTTAAATGTATCAGGTTATTCTAGCCATCCATGTACTAGCAGCCATTTGCTTAATTGCACTTGTGCTCGTCCAGCAAGGCAAAGGCGCGATGGTGGGTGCATCTTTCGGCTCCGGGGCTTCGCAAACTGTCTTTGGTAGTCGTGGCGCGGGCTCATTTATGCTGCGTTTAACCATGACATTCGTCGCGATTTTTTTCTTGACGAGCATTTCACTGAATTGGATCACCAGCCATACACTTAAAAAAGAGCAAACAGCTTTACCTTTCGTGATGCAACAAGCAGCTGAACAAGCCTCTGTTCCTGCAGCTCCTGCGGCACCGTCGCAAGCGCAAAAACCTACACAACCTGCGCCGACAGATTTGCCTGTGCCGAGAAGTACGTATCCTTTAAAGGAAAAAGTAGAAGTCCCTAAGCCAAGTAATGTTGAAAAATCAAAACAAGGCAAAGTAACGAGCTTTGAGCTCGGTGAAACACCAGAAGAAAATCAAACGAAAAAGAAATAAAAAGTGGGCATCGTTCCTCACCCGATGCTTCATATTACCTTCTCTGAGAGAAGGAAGAAGTAAAGCACTATATAGCCGAAGTGGTGAAACTGGTAGACACGCCATCTTGAGGGGGTGGTGGCGAAAGCTGTGTGGGTTCGAATCCCACCTTCGGCACCAAGCATGAGTATTGTCATTCCCGCGAAGGCGGGAATCTATGACGATACATTTAAGATGTGCCATGTGAAATGATTTTGATGTGGTGAATTTTTTTAGGAATACCTTAGTTATGTTTAAATGGATTCCCGCCTTCGCGGGAATGACAGTATTCTTAACTGATTGAAATAGTTATCTAAGGCTCAAGCATGCCAGAAACTTATTTGCCAGTGCTTATTTTCATGATCATCGGCGGTGCACTCGGTGTGCTTGTGCCTTGTCTCGGGTGGTTGCTAGGTCCCAAACGTCCCAATGCTGCTAAATCTTCTCCTTACGAATGTGGCTTTGACACATTCGGGGATGCACGTACACCTTTCGATGTGCGTTATTATCTTGTCGCTATTTTATTTATTATCTTCGATCTCGAAACAGCTTTCCTTGTGCCATGGTCTGTCATTTTTCGCCACATTGGTTGGTTTGGTATGGGCGCTATGGGAATTTTTCTAGGCTTGTTAGTGGTCGGTTTCATTTATGAGTGGAAAAAGGGTGCGCTCGAATGGGAATAACTGCGTTAAAAGATCAAGGTTTTCTCGTGACCTCACTCGAAAAATTGGCGCAGTGGGCGCAAAGTGGGTCTCTTTGGCCGATGACTTTTGGTCTTGCGTGTTGTGCCGTCGAAATGATGCATGCTGGTGCTGCGCGTTATGATTTAGATCGTTTTGGTGTGATTTTTCGTCCAAGCCCTCGTCAATCCGATGTCATGATTGTTGCAGGAACATTGTGCAACAAAATGGCGCCCGCGTTGCGCAAAGTCTACGATCAAATGGCAGAACCCCGCTGGGTCATTTCCATGGGTTCATGTGCGAATGGTGGCGGTTATTATCATTACTCTTATTCGGTGGTGCGCGGTTGTGATCGTATCGTGCCTGTTGATATTTACGTGCCAGGATGTCCGCCAACGGCGGAAGCTTTATTGTATGGCGTGATTCAACTGCAAAATAAAATTAAACGCGGCAAAGTGATTGAGCGTTAGCGTCAATTCTCCCTTTAAAAAAGGGGATAGCCACAAGCTTCCCCCTTTGGAAAAGGGGGATTGAGGGGGATTTATAAAAAAGCCATTTTATAAATCCCCTACTACCTCCCTTTTTTAAAGGGAGAAATTTGATTGAGAGGATTATTTTAATCAATGTTACACACCAACATCACACAATTTTTTACTGACAAAATGGTGAAATCCATTGTGGTCAACGATGAGCTCACCATTGAAGTGTCGCGAGATCATCTCAGCGAAATATGTTTAGCCTTGCGTGATGAAAACCAATTTGACTTTTCAATGTTAATTGATGTGTGCGGTGTGGATTATTTGCATTATGGTTTGAGTGAATGGGAAACTGAAGCAGCCACCGCTAAAGGTTTTGAGCGTGGAGTGAACATGGCAGCGTTTGCACATCCGAATCTTTCTACGCCGCGCTTTGCTGTTGTTTTGCATTTATTATCTTTGCAGCACAATCATCGCATTCGTGTACGTGTGTGGTTAGATGAATCAGACTTGAATGTGCCTTCTGTCACGGAGATTTGGCCTGCAGCCAATTGGTTTGAGCGCGAAGCTTTCGACTTATTTGGCATCATGTTTACGAATCATCCTGATTTGCGCCGCATTCTCACCGATTATGGTTTTCGCGGATATCCTTTCCGCAAAGATTTTCCTATCAGTGGACAAGTTGAAGTGCGTTACGATGCTGCTGAACAACGCGTTGTGTATGGCCCTGTTGAAATTCCCCCGCGTATTCTCGAGCCTAAAGTGATCCGAGATGATAGCCGTTATCTTGGAGAAAAAATATGACAGAAAAAATGCCTGAGATTCGGAATTACACTTTTAATTTCGGCCCACAACATCCCGCAGCGCACGGTGTATTACGTTTAATTCTAGAAGTTGATGGTGAAACTGTTGTGCGTGCTGATCCACATGTTGGATTATTGCATCGTGCCACAGAAAAATTAGCTGAAACCAAACCTTATAATCACACCATTGGTTACATGGATCGTCTCGATTATGTTTCGATGATGTGTAACGAACACAGCTATGTCATGGCCATCGAAAAATTACTCGGCGTCGAAGTGCCAGTGCGTGCACAATATATTCGCGTCATGTTTGATGAAATCACACGTTTGTTGAATCATTTATTATGGTTAGGTGCGCATGGTTTAGATATCGGTGCCATGTCGATGTTTTTGTATTGTTTTCGTGAACGAGAAGATTTACTGGATTGCTACGAAGCCGTCTCTGGTGCGCGCATGCATGCAACATATTACCGACCAGGGGGTGTGTATCGTGATTTACCAGATCGCATGCCACAATATCGCGCTTCACGTTGGCACTCTGAAAAAGATGTTGCGAAGCGTAACGAAAATCGTCAAGGTTCTCTTTTAGATTTCATCGAAGATTTTACCAATCGTTTTCCTGCCTGTGTTGATGAATACGAAACCTTGCTCACAGACAATCGCATTTGGAAACAACGTACCGTTGATATTGGGATTATTTCCCCTGAGCGTGCGATTGCATTAGGTTTTACAGGTCCCATGTTGCGTGGTTCTGGCGTTGAATGGGATTTACGTAAAAAACAACCTTACGAAGTATATGATCAACTCAATTTTGCGATTCCAGTAGGCGTGAATGGTGATTGTTATGATCGCTATCTTGTGCGTGTCGAAGAAATGCGTCAATCCAATCATATTATTCGTCAATGCATTCAGTGGTTGAGAAAAAATCCTGGTCCAGTGATTACAGACGATCACAAAATTGCGCCGCCGAAACGTGTTGATATGAAAAAAGATATGGAATCTTTAATTCATCATTTCAAATTAATGACAGAAGGGTATTGTTTGCCAGTAGGCGAAGCCTATGCTGCGATTGAACATCCTAAAGGAGAATTTGGGGTGTATTTAGTTTCAGATGGTGCGAACAAACCGTATCGTTTAAAGATTCGTGCGGCAGGATTTCCGCATTTAGCTGCACTCGAAGAATTAGTAAAAGGGCATATGATTGCTGACGTTGTTGCTATTTTATCGAGTTTAGATATTGTATTCGGAGAAATTGACCGTTGAACGCCGTGACAGAAGCTATCACATTATCCAGCGAAACACGTCAAGCGATTGATCAGTGGCTTGAGCGTTATCCTAAAGATCAAAAACGTTCTGGTGTTTTGCAAGCATTGATGATTGTGCAAGCAGAAAATGGTGGTTGGTTAAATGAAGCTTTAATGGATGCTGTTGCTGACTATCTCGAATTGCCGCGCATTGCAGTGTATGAAGTTGCAAGTTTTTATTCTCTGTATCATTTAAAACCTGTTGGAAAGCACGTCATTGATGTGTGCACTAATATTTCTTGCATGTTGCGTGACTCTGAAGCAATCGTTAATCATTTTAAAAAACGTTTAAATATTTCACCAGGTGAAACGACAGCTGATGGTCAATTTACTTTGCGTGAAGTTGAATGTCTTGCAGCGTGTGCGGGCGCACCGATGTGTCAAATTGGTAAAAAATATTACGAAAATTTAACGCCTGACAAAATTGACAAGATTTTGGATGAATTAAATAGCCTGGATGCCGCGAACAAGTCGCGGCACGACGGCGGGGAAGGTGGAAATGACCGCACCAGCGTCCCGCGACATGACTCTAGCGCCAGTGTTCCGCCGCATGCCTCTAACGCCAGTGTTCCGCCGCATTCCTCTAATGCCAGTGTTCCGCAGCTTGACTCTACTGCCGTCGTCCCGCGGCTTGACCGCGGGATCCAGGGGGTAGAAGGGAATAATGATCGAGGCCATGAAAATGACCAATGAAATTTGTTTTCGCACATTACATCTTGATCAGCCGTGGGCTTTTTCGACCTATCAAGGGATCGGTGGATATGTGCAATGGCAAAAAATCCTCAAAGAAAAAATCCCCCCTGAAAAAATTATCGAAACTTTAAAACTATCTGCATTGCGCGGTCGTGGTGGCGCGGGATTTCCGACTGGTTTGAAGTGGAGTTTTATTCGTCATGATTTGCCAGGACAAAAATATGTTTTGTGTAACGCAGATGAAGGTGAGCCGGGCACATGTAAAGACCGCGAAATTTTATTAGTTAATCCACATCAATTGATTGAAGGGTTGGCGATTGCGGGTTACGCGATGGGTGCAACGGTTGTTTACAATTATTTGCGCGGTGAATTTCACGAACCCTTTGAGCGTTTTGAAACTGCACTGAAAGAAGCGTACGCGGCGGGGTTGCTGGGTAAAAATATTTTAGGCAGCGGGGTAGACGTTGATATTTATTCTACGCTCGGTGCAGGCGCCTATATTTGTGGCGAAGAAACTGCACTCATGGAATCGCTCGAAGGGAAAAAAGGATTACCGCGATTTAAACCACCCTTTCCTGCAGGACGTGGACTATATAGCCGTCCGACCACAATCAATAATGTCGAAACGTTTGCCTCTGTGCCTGTCATTTTAGAAAAAGGCTCAGAGTGGTTTTTAAATTTGGGTAAACCGAACAATGGCGGTTGCAAAATTTTTAGTGTCACAGGTCATGTCAATAAGCCTGGTAATTATGAAGTCCCTCTCGGTACGCCTTTTCGTGAATTACTCGAAATGGCAGGTGGGATGAAAGACGGCAAAAAATTAAAAGCCGTCATTCCTGGTGGGTCATCGATGCCGATTTTACCCGCGCATGTCATGATGGAGCTCGATATGGATTACGATTCCATTCAAAAAGCGGGTTCTGGATTGGGGTCCGGTGCTGTGATTGTGATGGATGAAACCGTTTGCATGGTGAAAATGTTGCGACGTATTTCCCATTTTTATAAAGATGAATCGTGTGGTCAATGTACACCGTGTCGCGAAGGCACCGGCTGGATTTATCGTTTAGTACACCGCATTGAAGAAGGCCATGCCACACTCAAAGACATTGAGAATTTACGACGGGTTGCGAAAAATATCGAAGGGCGCACCATTTGTGCATTTGGTGAAGCGGCTGCTTGGCCGGTGGGCGGTATTCTCAAACATTTTTATGATGAATTTGTGTATCACGTTGAGCATAAGAGATGTGATGTGAGTGGTGGATGATGAAATCCCCCTCAATCCCCCTTTTTCAAAGGGGGAAGCTTGTGTGGCTTCCCTTTTTTAAAGGGGGAAGCATTCATTGAAAATCTTTCCCTTCTTAAAGTGGGGGAGGCTTTCATCGAAAAACTTCCCCCTTTGAAAAAGGGGGATTGAGGGGGATTTATAGAGTTGAGAACTTTATGACAGACATAGATATCGAAATAGATGGCAAAACGTTAAAAGCGCAACCAGGCCAGATGGTAATCCAAGTGGCGGATGCGGCGGGGATTTATATTCCACGATTTTGTTATCACAAACATTTATCTGTCGCAGCGAATTGTCGCATGTGTTTAGTAGAAGTTGAAAAAGTGCCGAAAGCATTACCTGCGTGTGCAACACCGGTTGCGCCGGGGATGAAAATCTTTACCCGCTCTAAAGCAGCGTTAGCGGCACAAAAAGCCGTCATGGAATTTTTATTGATAAACCATCCACTCGATTGCCCGATTTGCGATCAAGGCGGTGAATGTGAATTACAAGATCTCAGTTTAGGATTTGGTCCAGCAGATTCTTTTTACACAGAGCGCAAACGTTCTGTGAAAGATAAAGATATCGGTCCATTAATTTCAACTGAAATGACACGCTGCATTCATTGTACGCGCTGTGTGCGTTTTGGCGATGAAATTGCTGGCATGCGCGAGCTGGGAGCAACAGGTCGTGGTGAAAATATGGAAATTGGCACTTACATCGAAGAAGCGGTGGAGTCAGAACTTTCCGGTAACGTCATCGATCTTTGTCCTGTGGGCGCACTCACATCAAAACCATTTCGTTTCAAAGCACGTGCTTGGGAATTAAAACAATATCCTTCGATTGCGCCGCATGATTGTTTGGGTTCCAATATTTACGTGCACACGTATCAAGATAAAGTGATGCGTGTTGTGCCGCGTGAAAATGCAAATATGAATGAAACATGGATTTCAGATCGCGATCGTTTTAGTTATGAAGGTTTAAATCATCCAGATCGCTTGCAGCGACCCATGATTCGCACAGAAAAAGGTTGGATAGAATCGGATTGGCAAACAGCTTTTGATGCAGTCGTTCAATTGTTGCAAAATATTCTTAATCAAGAAGGTGGGGATCAACTCGCTGCTTTAGCTTCTCCTAATTCGACACTCGAAGAATTTTATTTGCTGCAAAAATTATTTCGCAGCTTAAAGAGTCCACATATCGATTTTCGTTTACACGAAAAAGATTTTAGCGATCAAAATCATTTACCGATTTTCCCTGGCATTGATTTTTCACTTGCGGACATTGAAAATCAAGATGTCATTATTTTGATTGGCTCGCAAATCCGTCAGGAACAACCATTATTGTCTGTTCGAATTCGCAAAGCGATTAAGAAAGGTGCGCAAGTGATAGTGATTAATCCCGCATCTTTTCAATTTAATTTTGATGTTGCTGTCGAAAAAATTATTCCGAATCTTGCGCATTTAGAAATAGATAAAGAGATTGAAAAATATCTTCAACCTGGCAAAAAAATCTGTATTTTTGTCGGTGGATTAGCGATGCATCATCCACATGCGGCTGTCATTCGTGCGCGTGCGCATGCAATCGCTGATCAATGTGGTGCGAAAATTGGCATACTGACTTTTGGTGCAAATGCGGCAGGGGGCTGGTTGAGTGGCGCAATTCCACATCGTGGACCTTATGGTGAAAAACTATCTGAGCATGGTTTAGATGCCCAAGCCATTTTAAAAAATCAACGAAAAGGGTATGTTTTATTAAACGTTGAGCCTGAAGATTGCGGAGATCCTGCTGCTTTTAATCATGCTTTACGTCATGCGCAAACAGTCATTGCATTATCTTGTTTCAAACATCCTGTTTTATTGGAAACAGCTGATGTGATTTTACCTGTAACACCTTTTACAGAAACCTCCGGCACATTTGTGAATGTAACTGGTGAATGGCAAAGTTTTACGGGTGTGACACAACCACTCGGTGAAGCACGTCCCGCATGGAAAGTATTGCGTGTACTGGCCAATGTGTTGGGGTGTGAAGGGTTTGAGTATGCCTCTTCTGCTGAGGTGAGAGATGAACTGTCTCAATTGAAGAAACCTTTTACTGCTGAGCCTTTGAGTCAAAAACATTCTCAGGATGGTCATGAAAATAGCGAAGTACTTCCGCACGTTGATGCAATGTATCAGTCTGACAACATCGTCCGACGCGCGAAAGCATTGCAGGAGAGAAGCTCATGACGAGTCCTTGTCGAAAGCAGAAATAAAGTTAGGGCTATATTATGTTTGAACAATTAGTATTGGTGAGTTGGATTGGCATTAAAACAATTGCCTTGGTGCTTGTTTTACTGCTTTCTGTCGCTTATCTCACTTTCCTCGAACGAAAAGTGATCGGTTACATGCAAACCCGCATTGGCCCCAATCGTGTAGGTCCATTGGGTTTATTGCAACCGATTGCAGACGTTGTGAAATTGTTACACAAAGAAATTATTTTACCCAGTGCATCCAATCGATTTTTATTTGTGATTGCACCGATTATTAGTATTGGTACATCGATTGCTGCGTGGGCGGCGATTCCACTCGATCGCGTGAATGTTTTGGCGAATCTCAATGCTGGAATTTTATATATATATGCAGTTTCGTCACTCGGTGTGTATGGCGTTTTAATTGCAGGATGGGCATCGAATTCAAAATATGCATTATTTGGTGCATTACGTGCAGCTGCACAAACCATTTCTTATGAAATTGCCATGGGTTTTGCACTGATTGGGGTGATGATGGCGGCGGGTTCACTTAACTTGCAAACGATTGTGCTCGCGCAATCAGGTGGGATTTTGCATTGGTATTGGTTGCCGTTATTGCCTTTATTTATCGTCTACTGGATTTCTGGCGTTGCAGAAACCAATCGCGCACCCTTCGATGTGGCAGAAGGGGAGTCTGAAATTGTTGCAGGATTTCACGTCGAATATTCAGGCACTATGTTTGCTTTATTCTTTTTAGCTGAATACGCCAACATGATTTTGATATCGGCGTTAGCAGCTGTTTTTTTCATGGGTGGTTGGTTATCACCTTTTCAGGGTATTCCTGTACTTGAAAATATGTTTGCTTGGGTGCCAGGTATTTTTTGGTTACTCATCAAATTAAGTTTTTTTGTGTTTTGTTATTTATGGTTTAGAGCCACTTTTCCACGTTATCGTTATGATCAAATCATGCGATTAGGATGGAAAATATTAATTCCGGTGACAATCGTTTGGATTGTTGTGTTGGCAATTGCCATTATGTTGCACGTTCAACCTTGGTTTGCAGGATAACAATGATGCGACGTCTTATTCAGTATATAAAAAGTTTTTCATTCTGGGACTTGTTAAAAGGTTTAAATGTTACTGGGCGTTTTTTCTTTAAAAGTAAAACAACGATCCAGTACCCGGAAGAAAAAACCCCAATGTCACCGCGTTTTCGTGGCATTCATGCCTTACGTCGTTACCCTAATGGCGAAGAACGTTGTATCGCTTGTAAATTATGTGAAGCTGTTTGTCCAGCGCTCGCTATTACGATTGAGTCTGAACCGCGTGAAGATGACGGCACGCGACGCACAACTCGTTACGATATTGATTTATTTAAATGTGTGTATTGTGGCTTGTGTGAAGAAGCGTGTCCTGTTGATTCGATCGTCTTAACACGGTTCCATGATTATCATTTCGAAAATCGCGGCGAAAATATTTTAACCAAAGATAAATTACTGGCGATTGGTGATCGGTACGAAAAAGATATCGCAGCAGACCGTGCCGAGGAGGAAAAATACCGATGATTCCTTTAACGACGATTTTATTTTATCTGTTTGCGACCATCGCGGTGTTTTCAGCTTTGATGGTAGTCACTGTCAAAAATACCGTGAAAGGTGTTTTATTTTTGGTCCTGACTTTTTTTGCTTCTGCTGGAATTTGGTTGTTGCTTGACACGGAATTTCTCGCACTGATTTTAGTGTTGGTGTATGTCGGTGCAGTCATGACATTATTTTTATTTGTTGTGATGATGCTCAACTTACAACAAGAAACTTTCCGCGAAAAAATGGCACGCTATTGGCCGATTGGTGCGCTGACTGTTGTGGGGATTATGACACTCGTGATTTTAGCAACGTATCACGGAGATTATCCAGAGCTGATTACTATTCAGTTGCCGGCGAATTATAGCAACGTTTCTGATTTAGGCAGCGTCTTGTATACCGATTATGTCTGGCCGTTTGAAGTGGCTGCTGTTTTATTATTGACTGCCATTGTCGCAGCTATTGCTCTCGCTCATCGTCCTGCGAAATCAACTCGTCAACAAAATGTCTCAAAACAAATTGCGGTGAAACCGAAAGATAGGGTGCGGATAGTAGAGATGAAATCGGAGAAACGATAGGTGTTTTTTTTGAAAATCCCCCTCAATCCCCCTTTTTCAAAGGGGGAAGAAGAGCTAAACGCTTTTTCAAAAGGGGAAGTAGGTAGGCACAATTTTTCTCCCTTTGATAAAGGGGAAGCAGGTAGGCACAATTTTTCTCCCTTTGAAAGGGGAAGTAGGTAGACACAATTTTTCTCCCTTTGAAAAAGGGAGGTAGGAGGGATTTTATAATGATATCACTCATACACACACTTGCATTTGCTGCCATTTTATTTGGTCTTGGCATGGCTGGTATTGTGATGAATCGCAAAAACATCATCGTATTGATGATGTCCATCGAGCTCATGCTATTAGCAGTGAATACAAATTTCATTGCTTTCTCACATTATTACGGACATATCAAAGGGCAAGTATTCGTCTTTTTTATTTTGACTGTTGCAGCAGCGGAAGCGGCGATTGGTCTTGCGATTATGGTTGTCTTATATCGTCAATCTCATACGATTGATGTGGAAAAGCTTGACGTATTGAAGGGTTAAACTGTGAATATTTCTCTGCCGAGTTTAGCGTTTATTGTCATGATGTTGCCGTTGATCGGTGCGCTAGTTGCCGGTCTATTAGGTAAAAGGATAGGGCGTGTTGCGACACATCGCATCACGATTTTTTTAGTGGGCGTAAGTTTTTTATTATCGCTTTATTTAGTTTGGCAAATGGTTGTTTTGGGAGCGCCTGCACAAGAAATCATTATTTATCACTGGGTCAATTCTGGAACTTTTCATTTTGATGTTGGGATTTTATTGGATCGTTTAAGCGCGGTGATGATTGCCATCGTCAGCTTTATTTCTTTCGCCGTGCATATTTATACAATTGGCTACATGTCAGATGATCCAGGCTACGAGCGCTTTTTCAGTTATGTGTCATTATTTACTTTTGCGATGTTAACCTTAGTGTTGGCTAATAATTTTCTTCTCATGTTTTTTGGTTGGGAAGGTGTTGGCTTTGTTTCGTATTTATTAATTGGGTTTTGGTTTGGGCGTGACTCAGCTGTATTTGGCAGTTTAAAAGCATTTATTGCGAATCGCGTAGGTGATGTTGGTTTTGTGTTAGCGCTCGCGGTGATGGTCTATGTCTTTGGCAGCTTAGATTATCATACCGTTTTTGCGCAGGCGCCGTTAGTTGTCGATAAACAAATTACTTTATTCTCCAACTATGGGATACCGACCATTGGTTTAATTTGTTTTCTTTTGTTTGTGGGTGCGATGGCAAAGTCCGCGCAAGTGCCTTTACATGTTTGGTTGCCAGAATCGATGGAAGGTCCTACGCCGATTTCCGCTTTGATCCACGCAGCGACAATGGTGACCGCTGGTATTTACATGGTCGCTCGTTGTTCATGGTTATTTGAATATTCTCCAGGCATGCAAAGTGTCATTTTGGTTTTGGGGGCTTCCACCTGTTTTTTCATGGGCATTTTAGCAGTCTTTCAAAATGATATTAAACGTGCGATTGCGTATTCTACGATTTCACAATTAGGTTACATGGCAGCGGCACTGGGTGTTTCTGCATACGATGCTGCGATTTTTCATTTAATTACACACGCGTTTTTCAAAGCTTTATTATTCCTTGCAGCTGGTTCAGTCATTTTGGCGATGCATCACGAACAAGATATGCGGAAAATGGGCGGCTTAGCAAAACACCTTCCAGTGACATGTTTAACGTTTTGGATTGGTGCATTGGCGTTAGCGGCGTTTCCACCTTTTTCTGGATTCTATTCTAAAGATGCGATTATTGAATTAGTACATCTTTCGACAATACCCGGTGCTGGTTACGCTTATTTTTGTGTTGTTGCTGGCGCATTTTTAACATCTGTGTATATCTTCCGCGTTTTATTCCTCACATTTTACGGAGAATCTCGTTCAACGCATCACGGTCCCGTGACAGAATCACCTTGGGTCGTTTTATTTCCGTTGATTATTTTAGCCATCCCAAGTTTTATTGCAGGTGGTTTGATGGTAGGCCCTATGTTGTATGCACCTCTACGTGTTTTGGGCCACAGTATTTTTGTGTTACCTCAGCATGATGCGCTCAGTTATTTAGCTGAACATTATGAAGGAGCAACGCAAGCTGCATTAATGGCAGGACATTCGTTGACTTTTTGGTTAGTCATAGCAGGGATTTTTGTGGCATGGTTCATAGCGATGTTTTTATCGCGTCGTGCTGATGTTTATCAAAAACGATTCCCCATTTTAGCTTGGTTGATTGAACACAAATATGGTTTTGATGATTTTAATCAATATGTGTTGGTGCGCGGTGTACGTGCAATCTCGCGATTTTTTTATGCCTTCACGGATTTAATTGTGATCGATGGATTTTTTGTGAATGGGACGGGTAACGTCGTTCGTTGGCTTGCGCGCGTATCGCGACGTTTACAAACGGGTTACATCTATCATTATGCATTTGTGATGGGGGCAGGTGTACTCTTGCTATTGATTTGGTTTGTGGGGATGTGATGACATTAAATGCTGCGATATTAAGTTTATTGATTTGGCTGCCAGTCATTGGTGCAGTCAGTGTGTTGCTTACTGAAGATGCGCGCAATGCGCGTATTGTTGCCTCTCTTTTTGCTGTATGTAATTTATTATTATGTATTCCACTGTATTTGGGTTTTGATAACAGCACCTACGCGATGCAATTTCAAGAAAACCATCTTTGGATTCGTGCGTATCAAATTCATTATGCTTTAGGTGTCGACGGTATTTCAGTTGCAATGATCATCTTGACGAATTTCACAGGATTATTAGTGATTTTTGCAGGTTGTCATGCGATTAAAGTGCGTGTGAATCAATACATGGCAGCATTTCTCACGATGCAGGGCATGATGATTGGTGTGTTTGCTGCGACAGATGCAGTTTTATTTTACGTGTTTTGGGAAGGCATGTTAATTCCGATGTATCTCAGTATCGGGATGTGGGGTAGTTCAAATCGTTCGTATGCGTCCATCAAATTTTTTCTCTATACTTTTCTTGGCTCGATCTTAATGTTGATCGCTTTATTATATCTTTACACCCTCACAGGCACATTTGATATTCGACAATATTATGGTTTGCCACTGAGTCAATCTGTTCAAGTATTATTATTTTTCGCCTTCTTTTTAGCATTCGCTGTGAAGGTTCCAATGTGGCCGGTGCATACTTGGTTGCCGGACGCGCACACGGAAGCGCCCTCGGGTGGTTCCGTCGTATTGGCTGCATTGATGTTAAAAATGGGTGTGTACGGATTTTTGCGCTTCAGTATGCCGATTGTCCCGCAAGCGTGTGAGCAACTTGCTGGCTTAATGATGATTTTATCGTTAGTGGCCATTGTCTACATTGGATTAGTCGCGATTGCACAAACCGATATGAAAAAACTGATTGCATATTCTTCTATTGCCCATATGGGTTTTGCAACGCTGGGTTGTTTTATGGTGTATGACATTATGCATCATACGGCGACATACCATGATGCTTACATGAGTCTCGAAGGTGCTGTTGTGCAAATGATTGCACACGCATTTGGCTCAGGGGCTATGTTCTTGGGTGTGGGAATGTTAGCTGATCGGATGAGTTCACATAGTCGAAATATTCGCGATTATGGTGGTGTTGCAACTAGCATGCCAATCTTTGCAGCTTTTTTTATGCTATTTGCCATGTCGAACGTTGGCTTGCCCGGTACTGCGGGTTTTGTTGGTGAATTTATGGTGATCATGAGTGCTTTGCAAGCGCATTTTTATGTAGCTTTGATCGCAGCGACGACTTTAGTGTTGTCGGCTTCGTATACCTTGTGGATGTATCGTCGCGTTTTCTTTGGTCCAGTGACGAATCCTGAAGTAGCGACGATGCCAGATTTACATTGGATTGAAAAAATGAATTACATTTTGCTTGCTATCGGCGTGTTTTTCTTAGGGTTGTATCCTGCCCCTGTTTTAAATTTATTACATGCAACAATTGGGCATCTTTTGGTGCAGAGTTTGCCTTATTGATCCATTTCCCGAGGAGGGGAGGTTAGAGAATGAATTTTAATTTTATGCCAGCAATTCCTGAAATATTTTTATTGGGCATGGTGTGTATTGTCATGCTGGCGGATGTTTTTTTAGAAAAATATGTTGAAAGAATCACTTATTCTTTAGCTCAATTTGCGTTGGTTGCAACCTTATTGCTTGTGATTCAACAAGCGAATCAATTTACTGATGTTGTAACGACATTGAGCGGTCAATATGTTTTAGATCGCATTGCTATTTTGACAAAAATATTTGTTTTATTTACAACGGTATTTGCTTTTATTTATGCGCGGCAATATTTAACGATGCGTCGCATTACTGGTAATGAATATTATATTCTCGGATTATTATCTGTCTTAGGTATGATGGTGATGTCTTCTGCAGGAAGTTTTTTATCCATTTATCTCGGGCTCGAATTATTGTCACTCGCTTTATATGCGATGATTGCGCTTGATAAAAATTCTAAATTTGCCACAGAAGCGGCGATGAAATATTTTATCATGGGTGCTATGGCATCCGGATTATTGTTGTATGGGATCTCATTAATTTATGGCGCCACAGGGTCCCTCGATATTCATACTGTCGCAACACAATTACATCAAGCGACAGCATCTGCTAATACAATGGCATTGATCGGCGTGATTTTTTTATTGGCGGGATTACTTTTCAAATTTGGTGCGGTGCCATTTCATATGTGGGTGCCCGATGTGTATGAAGGTGCGCCAACGTGTATGACTTTATTTATTGCATGCGCACCTAAAATTGCAACGTTTTGTATCGCGACGCGCATTTTAGTGAATGCATTACCTGATTCCACTGCGCACTGGCAAGCGATTTTAATTGTGATCGCGATTCTTTCTATGTTTTCTGGCAATGTGATGGCGATTGCGCAAACCAGTTTTAAACGTATGTTAGCGTATTCTTCGATTGCGCATATGGGTTACATGTTGCTGGGTTTAATTGCGGGTCCGAATTCTACGTTAGGGTATTCTGCTGCGATGTTTTATATCGTTACTTATGTATTAGTCGCGGCAGGCGCTTTTGCAGTCATTGCATTGCTAGCGCGGCCAGGTTCAGAATTCGATCAACTCAATGATTTGCGCGGACTCAATGCGCGCGATCCTTGGTTAGCATTCATGTTGTTGTTGCTGATGTTTTCTATGGCAGGTGTGCCACCGACCGTTGGATTTTTTGCAAAATTAGGATTACTTGAAGCTTTGGTTCAAGCGCATGATGTGTGGTTGGCTGCATTAGCATTAGTGTTTGCTATTATTGGTGCATATTACTACTTACGTGTTGTGATGTTAATGTACTTTGAAGAACCCACACATGCAGCACTCAATCGTCCGATTGCATTAACACGCGGCTCATTGGTTGCGATTAGCATCAATGGGTTTGCTGCATTGGGTTTAGGTTTATTACCCAGTGCGCTGATTGATTTATGTCGAGTGACACTTGGGTGATATTTCCCTCTCCCTTTGAAAAGGCTTTGTTGCACAATTGTCATTCCCGCGAAGGCGGGAATCTATTACAAATTTATAAAGTTCTTAATTAGTCATACTTGAACGTGAGTTGAGTATTTTTTAATTAGCTACTTTTGAACATAATGATGGATTCCCGCCTTCGCGGGAATGACAAGTGGGATTTTATGATTTATGCAACAAAGCCCTTTGAAAAAGGGAGGTTGGGAGGAATTTTATATTAATGAAACTTTCTGATTTTGATTACACGTTGCCGCCAGAGCAGATCGCGCGTTTTCCTTTAGCGGAACGCAGCGCAAGTCGTTTATTGTGCTTGAATCGCAAAACAGGCGAAATTTCTCATCAACACTTTGCTGATTTACCCGATTTTTTAAATGCAAATGATTTATTGATTGGCAATGATACGCGCGTCATTCCAGCACGTTTACGCGGCCAGAAAAAAACAGGCGGACACGTTGAAATTTTAATCGAGCGAATTTTAAATCATGATAGTGTCTTGGCTCATGTACGTGGTGGTGGATCGATTAAGCCTGCAAGTCAAATTTTCTTTAAAGAAAATATTTCATTTGAAATGATCAAAAGACATGATGAATTATTTGAATTACGTTGTTTAAATGCACGTCCTGTATCAGAGATCATTGATCTTATCGGTGAAATGCCATTGCCGCCATATTTGCAACGTCTTCCCGATGAAAGTGATAAAGAACGTTACCAAACCATTTTTTCAAAACAAAAAGGTTCAGTCGCAGCGCCAACCGCAGGACTTCATTTTGATGAAAATATTTTGCAAAAAATCCGTGATAAAGCCATTACATTTGAAACGATTACTTTGCATGTGGGTTCTGGGACATTTTTGCCAGTGCGTGCTGAAAATTTAACAGAACATAAAATGCATGCAGAATATCTGGAAGTTTCTGATCAAGTCTGCGCGATTATCCGTGAAACACATAAAAAAAAGGGAAGAGTTGTCGCTGTTGGCACCACAGTGTGTCGTAGTCTTGAAACAGCCAGCCGCAAAGGAGAAATTGAGCCTTTTTATGGTGATACAGATATTTTTATCTACCCTGGGTTTCAATTTCATTGTGTTGATATACTGCTTACTAACTTTCATTTACCGCGCTCAACTCTCTTAATGCTAGTGGCTGCATTTGCAGGGTATGACAATGTGATGCAAGCCTATCGTGAAGCAGTTGCCTCTGGTTATCGTTTCTTTAGCTATGGCGATGCCATGCTGGTGTATTAAAGTCTCAGTCATGAAAATTCAATATTTATCAATATAATCATATAGATAAAACAAAATTAATGTAATTTCCCATCGTCATCGCCAAACGCTAGATTGCCACCCTAAACGCTTCACAGGCTCGCATTAACAAAAGCTTGGCTACGGTTAATAAATCGTTAATCTTCACTCTCATATAATGTGTCCAACATTTGCACAATATTGTGCTCGGAGTTGGAAATGGGGTTATTTCTATCCAGATTAGTCGCACCTGCTGAAACAGATTTGCCAGAAGAAAAGCAACCTTTATTGGCTGCTGAATCTGAGCTGCCGATTGAAACTGATGACTTTCATGCGGTAGAAGGTATTGCTAATTTATTTATTGATGAAGAAGAAAAAAAAGAAGAAGTCGATGATGAAGAAGAAATCGAAGGTGATTTGCAAATCGAAGGCAATGCCTTATTGGAACAGAAAGGAGAAATAGATGAAAACAGTTCAGAGCGTATTGTCGTCATTGAGCATGAGCGCATCATTATTTTAGTTTATTCACCAATGTTATCACCGCGCAGTGAATATCTTGCATTATTAGAAGATGAAAAAAACGAATTAGAACAAAAACCAGAGCCCAGTTTTTATGATAGTTGGCTGGCACTGAATTTATTTTCACGCAGTGTTTTTGTTTATCTAATTAGTACGTCTGCTTTTAATGCAGGTTTTAATCCCGCTAGCGCGCCGATTGGTGATTTAGCTGAAATTATTACCGTGTTTACTGGTATTGTCATTGCGGAAATTGTTTTAACTAGTCCAGAATTAGCGAACAGATTAAATCAACTCGGTGAGCATGCTAGTGCATTGATTGCTCAATTGACAGAATGGATAAGAGAGCCCTATCTGCCAAGATTAAATGAACCGCGTGATTTGCTATATATTGTTCCTCTGTATGCCTTGGGCAACGCAGCGTTATTTGAATTTATGGTCTCTCATTATAGTGTAGAGTCATTTGGCAGATATCGAGGTTTATCAAGTTTTTCATCGAATAGGCTTGCAACATTTATTGCAACAGGTGCAGCTGTTTTTGATTTAATCATGAATATTGAATTTCTTGAAGTCTTTAAACGTCTCATGCGTGATCAACCCATTTTTACGCATGGCTTGCCTTGGGAAAGTATTTCTAATGGACTCATGTTTTTCTTACTCATGAATGGATCATTAAATAATAGTCTTAATGATTGGGCATCGGGGGAAAATTTGAAATTCAGCGGGACTTATTCAATTATCGGCGCTGTGATTAATTTTTTTCCGGATCTTATACTGCGTTATAAATTATATGGTTTTCTCTCAGAAGAAAATGCAAGGATACGTGCGAATTATGTGGTTCTCTCTTTGTGTGCGATTTTTGCAGCTGAAGTGACACGTTTAGTCTACACCGCAAGTATAGTGGAGGTTAGCGATTCTCAACTATATCAATTTGTTATTCGCATGAATGATGGGCTAGCTATGATTGGTGATGGCGTCCTATACATGCAAGCATTTAATTTATTTGTCGACACGATACGAAATTTATTCAGTCAAAATGAACAGCCCCCGCAATATGCGGAATCGATAGCGCCTTTACTAGACCATAGTGATGCGGCATCTTCTCCAAGAAATTATGG
The DNA here is from genome assembly GCA_033762075.1 of Gammaproteobacteria bacterium. Lineage (GTDB taxonomy): Bacteria > Pseudomonadota > Gammaproteobacteria > DSM-16500 > DSM-16500 > VFKI01. The sequence continues at coordinate 26,240 of JANRLY010000036.1, read as the reverse complement.
TGCCATTCCAAACGAAAATGTTTTCTTTCAACCGTCGCCTGTTATTCAGCACAATGAAGAAAAGCAAGAGCCGGAATTACAACCAGCAGTGCAGCCACAGCCGAGATTAAATGGCTGGTGTCAAATTTTATAATGAGGATTGAGTGTAATGAGTAAAAAATCAAGTCACAAAAAAGTGCATAAAGAAATTCAGCAAGTGGATGAGCAGAAACACGATGAGCAAGTGCAATCGAAAGAAAGTCATTCATCGACTTCTTTCTGGATTTTAGGCATGCTTGCATTATCTGCAGTTGTTTTAAGTGTTGGTGCACGTTATGCAATGAAAACATCTGACGGATCCTTGCAGCCAATCAATGATCCCATTCTCCCGCCATTGCTACAAGACTTGCCATTCTTTGAAGAAAAACCTATTTATGATATTGCCTTGACACAAGAACTTCGTAATCGAAATCTTTATGATTTATGTACTGCTCCAGATGTTTTAGAACAAGAAGAGCAAGTCGTGCTCAATGCGCGTGAATTGCATGAAAAAATTGGTGCAAAAATTATTGCAGCGCCAAATGCTTATAACGAAGGCGAAGAAAAATTATTTGCAGCTGATAGAGATCAGCTTATTGAAAGCATCACCCAATTGTATTTAAGCGGTGGGCTAGAGCAATGTAAAATTGATGCATTATTAAATTGGGATGAATTTAAAATTGTTATAGATGTTGGTCTGCCATGTGGTGATGGTGATTTTTGTTATCTTCCTAATAGTTACAGTGTGCATTTAAAGGCTGGCTGTCGTGACATAAATCTTAATACATTGGGTGAAGTCTGTAGTCATGAGCTAGAACACGCAGTGAATGGGAGAGATAACTTTCATAATGAAGTTTATTTCTTTGTTGGCGAAGATAATACGCGTCTAGATAACTCATTCAATTATGGATTTTTTACTGATCATAAAATAGATAAAAGTGATTATAATGATTTTGTGAGGGTGGAGAAAATGTTGTTAGGCGTGGAGCAGCGTATCCGGAATTTAAGTGAGGCGATTGACTTGTTGAATAAACCCAAAGCTCAGCGTAATAATAGAGAAATGCAATTAATGAAGCGTGTTGGAAAAGATATTCAAATATTTTTTAAGTTAATAAAAGATTCTCATTATAGGCCAGCGATTGACTATTCTCGTTATCAAGATGACACAACAGAAAGATTGAAAAAAAGTGGATTTGGTGATTGGAAGCAGAATGCAAAATTACCTCGTGCAGCTAAAGATATTATGTGTGATATGCCTTATGCTGAATTTCATAATACTGATTCAAGTGTGTTTTATAGAGCTGACGAGCAGGCATTAAATACTTGCGGCACAAGGGAATTGGCTAAATCCTTTTTGATTGTTATGGAGCGGTCGATTGATCATGTTAAAAATGGGTATCCTAAGAGCCATATCACCACTGAGTTAGATGCGTTTATTACGCAAAGAGCCTATCGCTATCCAGAGCTTTTCAAATTCATCGCGCGAGAATTATGGGAGCATCAAATTTCACGTGCTACGCCTGAGAGGGCGGAGTGTTTGCGGAAGGCTGTTTGATCGCTATTTTAAATCTTTCACTTCGCCGTGTGCGATCTTGAATTTGTCCGACTAATTGACCGCAAGCAGCATCAATTTTTTCGCCGCGCGTTTTGCGTGTGATTGCATTAATGCCCGCATCATATAATTGCTGACGAAATCGATCGATGGTTTCAGCATCGGAGCGTTGATACTGTGTGCCAGGAAATGGATTAAATGGAATGAGATTGACTTTCGCTGGTACATTTTTTAAAAGTTTAATGAGTTCTTCTGCATGTTTTGGAGAATCATTAACACCGGCTAACATCACATATTCCATGGTGACATAACGTCGCGGCTCATCTTTAAAATAATCGCGACACACTTGCATTAGCTCTTTGAGTGGATATTTTTTGTTGAGCGGTACGAGTTGATTGCGTAAAGTATCATTCGGTGCATGCAATGAAACGGCTAATGCAACATCGCTCACTTCGCGTAAAGCTTTCATGGCGGGAATGACACCGGCGGTGCTCAATGTCACGCGACGTTTTGATAATCCATAAGCATGATCGTCAAGCATGATATCCATTGCAGCGACAACATTATCAAAATTTAATAACGGTTCACCCATGCCCATCATCACAACGTTTGTGATGGCATGATCATGTAAACCATTATTTTTAGAAAGACTGCGTGCAGCAATCCATACTTGGCCAATGATTTCTGCTGTTGTTAAATTGCGATTAAAACCTTGTTTACCTGTCGAACAAAAATCGCAATTTAATGTGCAGCCCGCTTGCGATGATACACATAAAGTGCCGCGTGTTTTTTCTGGAATAAAAACAGTTTCGATTTTATTGCCATCGGCTAAACGGATAATCCATTTGTGAGTGCCATCGGGCGCTGTACTTTCGTATGCCACTTCAGGTGGTTTGATTTCTGTGAGCGGGATCAGTTTGGCGCGAAGGGCTTTACTTAAGTTGCTCATTGTATCAATGTCGCGTACACCTTGAAAATGAATCCATTGCAATACTTGGGTGGCACGCCATGCCGGCTCACCTAGACTCGCAAAAAAATCCATCAGGGCTTTTTTATCAAGCCCTAATAGATTGGTGCGGTTTGCTGGGGTAGGTGAAGCGGACATAAGATTAAGCGAGCTCGGTGGCAGAAACGTAAGTGACAATTTCTTCGGGTTTAAAGAAGTAAGCAATTTCAACGCGAGCTGTTTCAGAGGAGTCTGAGCCATGAACCGCATTGTGGTCGATAGAGTCTGCAAAGTCGGCCCTAATCGTGCCTTTGGCGGCCTCTGAAGGGTTGGTGGCGCCCATGATGTCGCGGTTTTTACGGATAGCTTGGTCACCCTCTAAGACTTGCACCAAAACAGGGCCTGAGCTCATAAAAGCCACTAAGGCCTTGAAAAAAGGGCGTTCGCGGTGGATGTTGTAGAAGTCTTCTGCTTGTTTTTGGCTCAAACGCAGCATTTTGCTGGCGACTATACGTAAACCCGCAGCTTCAAAGCGGCGGTTGATTTCACCAATTAAATTTTTAGCAATAGCGTCTGGCTTAATAATAGATAAGGTTCTTTCGGTAGACATGGCTTCTCCAAGGATTTTTGAGTGGGCGCATTATATACCTATACAACCAACGCTGTCATCCCGCGCTAAAAACATGCACGGGATAACACAGTGGATAGAGCAGGATGACAAGATTGAAAATCAAGCGTGCTTTGTTAAACAATCATCGGCTGGGACGATTTGATCGTTTGTTTGATCAAATTTAAGATTAGGACCGCTGAGAGAAAATGTATTATTTTGATGCCATTGATACGTACAAACACGTAATGCATATTTATCATAGTTGGAAGAAGCGTTCAAAAAGCGTAGGTAAGTTTTACCTTTTAAAGTAAACGCAAAAGGCTTAGCGACAAACAGATAAAATTTTGACATATCTTTTTTAGGGAATAAGGATTGAGTCACTGCTTGATCAAAGTGTTCATTGAATAAGAGTCCTCCTTCAAATCGATACATATTAACAGTTTGCGCGCCTATGCTACCCGAAGTGGTAATGACTGCATATTCGGTGATACCGTCTTGATTAAAATCGCCACGATAAATAGTTGTGCCAGTGTTTTGTAAGTTGAGGAGATGTGAAATTTGATTCTTAATTGTATCGCTAACAGGTTGGACGGGTGTTGCACCTTTCGGTAATTTCTCTAATGCTTGGAGAGATTTGAAATAGGATGCATGTTTATCTTTGGCAAATGCATAGGGCGAAAATAATATTGTTGCGCACAGAAGCGGAATTAAGTATTTCATTTGAGTCCATCCTTAGTAAAACCTCATTGTAAAGATAATTAGCAGGATAAAAAAGTCTTTATCGTCATGTCGCGATTCATTTGAGTTGCCATTTTTTTGTCACTGGATCCCGCGCATGAAGCGCGGGACGAAGGCGGGTGTAGATTTTTTATCACTGTATCTCGCGAATTCTTCATCAAGCTAAGGGTCGCGGGACGACGGACGCGGTTTATGCATACTGGTGAATCAATTTTTCCTGCCAACGGTGAACAGATTTCTTCAATTCACTTTCATCTAATGTTGTTAAGATGCGATTTTTTAAAAGTTGCTTTCCTGCAACCCATACATCGGTGACTTGATTGCGTGAAGCAGCATATACAATTTGTGATGTCGGATGATATAGCGGTAATGTTTCAATTTCATCAAGTTTTATTGCGATACAATCGGCTGCTTTTCCTTTTTGTAATGAACCTGTGAAATGATCAACGCCTAAGGCTTTCGCGCCATTTATAGTGGCTAATGAAAAGGCGTGCTGTGCAGATAACGCTTGTGGATCACGTGTAGACACTTTTGCAAGTAATGCGGCTGAACGCATTTCTGAAATCATATCTAAATCATTATTACTGGCTGCACCATCGGTGCCGAGTGCAACATTTAATCCTAAAGATTGTAAGTGTGTGACAGGGCATACGCCGCTCGCTAATTTCATATTGGATTCTGGGCAATGAACGACGCTTGGTTTTCCTTTCGCTAAAATATCAAAATCAGCATTTTCTAGCGCAGTCATATGGATCGCAATTAAACGAGGCGAGATTAAGCCTAATTTATGTAATCTTTCAATCGGGCGCATTTTGAATTGCTCAAGAGATTGATTCACTTCATCAGTTGTTTCATGCAAATGACAATTGATTTTTAAATCGTATTGCTCCGCAATATCTTTGACGCGCATAAAGGTAGCATCAGATACTGTATAGGGTGCATGTGGCGCGAGCGTGGTTGTTACGCGAGGATGATTGCGATACTGCTCTAAAAATTCAAGGCCACGTGCAAAATATTCATCCGCATTTTTTGCCCATGCTGTGGGAAACTCCATGACGGTCATCCCAATGTGCGCACGCATACCAGCAATGTCTGCAGCTTCTGCGGTGGCTTGCAAGAAAAAATACATATCATTGAAACATGTTGTTCCACCGCGAATCATTTCTGCCATCGCAAATAAAGAAGCATCACGCACAAATTCGTGACTCACCCATTTTTTTTCAGCAGGCCAAATGTGTTCGTTCAACCATTCCATCAAAGGTAAATCATCTGCTAGTCCGCGAAAATAATTCATCGCAATATGTGTATGTGTATTAATCAATCCTGGCGCAATAACATGCGTTGAAAATTTTTGTATGGAAGACGCTGAATATTTTTCGGCGACTTGATCTTCTGGGAGAATGGCTTCAATTTTTCCTTGGTGTATGACAAGCGTATGATTTTCTAGAGGAGAGGTGTTTGCTTCACCCGTCATGATCCAACGCGCGGAAATAATCTGATCAACAGCTTTCATGGAAAAATCCTCAGAAAAATGAGCATCTTATTGACAGATACTCAGAGAGTCAATGCTCCTGCAAGCGATTGTAAAAATTATCATCAATTTATGTGCTGAAAAAGATTTTTTATTTAAATTTTCTCTGTTTTTTCAAATAGAAAGTCAATGATTCGTAAGTGCTGTCATGGCAAACCCAATTAGAAAGGATCAAAATAGTAAGGTCGTCAAACAATTAATTTCGCTATGGAATTGAGCAAGGAGTTGTTATATGTCTATCATTCGATTTCTTAAACTCGCAATTGTTTCTATTTGTTTATTATTTTCAGGGTCAGTTTTTGCAGATGAAATGTCAGCTGTTTCAGCAACAGCGGCGCCAACAGATACTTCGATTACCAATACCGTAAATACTACTTTTGAATCTAGCAATGCCTTGAAAGGTAGCAAGATCAATGTTTCAACTTTAAATGGTGTTGTGTCGCTATCTGGTGATGTAAATTCAAATGATCAAGCTTATACAGCTGTCTCACTTGCACAATCTATTCCTGCAGTGAAAGATGTTGATGCAAGTCGATTAACAGTGAAAGGCAGCCAGCATTTATTAAGCGATTCTTTGATCACTGCTAAGATCAAAGGTTTATTTATCCAGGAAAAAATATTTGGCGATAAAGATATCGCTACACTGAGCATTCATGTTGAAACTAATAATGGCGTTGTCTCATTATCGGGTACTGCAGATAATCAAACGCAAATTGATACAGCAAAAACCATTGCAAGTGCAGTAAGTGGTGTAAAAGATGTTAAAACAAACGTGCAAATTTCTGGTTAAGACAGATGAGAGGATACTGATATGAAATGCACACTGGTACGTTTAACGTTGATATCGATGATTGGATTGGCAGGATGTGCCTCTAATACACAAAGTGAAAATACGACACTCGGTGTAGTCACTGGCGCAGTTCTTGGCGGCGTGGCAGGAAGCTTCGTTGGCGCAGGGGCGGGTCAAGTTGCAGCAATAGGCGTAGGTGCAATTGTCGGTGCTTTAATTGGCGGTAAGATCGGTAATTCAATGGATCATTCTGACCAAGTTCAAAGTTATAAAGCATTAAGCAATGACACCAATCAACCTGCAAAATGGACCAACAAGAAAACTGCGACGGATTATACGATGACACCGACAAGCGATTATTTCACTGTGAATGGTAATCCTAATTGTCGAAATTATCATTTTATAGCAAAACATGCCGGTGCTGCAGATTCATATAATGGTACTGCATGCTATCGATCAGATGGTAGTTGGTATACAGTCAAAGCTTAAGTTTATTTTGATTTATAGGGCGCTCAGAATATCGAGCGCTTTTTTTTAACTATAATATTTTGTTTAAAGCAAAAGTTAATCCGTAAAATGCGTAGCATTTATACGGGATCCAGGCTGTCTATTGCTTATTGCAACTCCAAATAAAATCTCGTAAGCTGCTTGCTCGATAAAGATTCTTACTATAAAAGGAGTTGCACCATGGCAATTGATGCTATCGTTTCTTATTCTGATTTAGCGCAAGCTCGTCGTACACTCATCGCGGAAGATGCCAGAAAACAAAATCAAAAAGCCACAATTTTTAATCTCAAGTGTCAAATTGAAGATAAAACAATGCGTTTGCAAAAATTTTTGGATGATCAAAGAGATCTTGCTAAGCGTGACCGTGAGTATAAAAATTACAATTACCAAAATATATTCAATCAAGCGCTCACTCAATTGACCGAAACACTTTATCCGTTAGGTTTTAAAGCCGATGAATTCGCGCTCGAAAATGATTGTTTTGAAAAAGAGTTAGAGTTTTGCCTAAAAGGCTTGATGAAAGTGGATGATTTTTTGAAGGAAGCAAGCCAGGCCAATTTAAATCAATTAAATGAATATTTATACGAGTTGGATACACATCGTGAAGAATATCCTCACTTAATCGACAAACATAATCGTTTTCGTACCTTTGCTCAAAGATTCTTGGGGCTGGGTTTGTTAGCGGGAGCAGGTTATTTAGGGTATCAAGCTTATGAGTATCTTAAATCGTATACAGATTCACCTTCTGTTGCAGATAATATGTGTCTCTTGGGTGAAGCGTTTGGTGCAATCTCATTAACTGGCCTGGGTGCTTTCGTGACGTTTGTGCCTCGTCCTGCGTCATTTCAACATAATTTCTCTTTGTTTAAAAAAGCAGCTGGAGAGATTATTCATCAAGAGCAAGAGGAGAAAAATTATTTTTTATATGGGGCTTAATGTGTGGTTTTACTCGAAAATATACTCCGCCTTGGCGTTCAAAAAAATGCATCTGATATTCATTTATCGGCTGGCTTATCACCGTTATTGAGAGTGCACGGCGATTTAGTGCATATGAATGAATTTTCAGAGCTTCATCATCATCAAATTATTGAGATGATAAAAAGCACGCAACAAATTGATTTGGATGCTGCATTAGAGGCGGATTTTTCATTGTATGTGCCAGATCTTGCACGATTTCGTGTGAATGTTTTTCGTCAAGCCAATGGCATGGCAGCAGTGTTTCGTGTGATTCCTGAGCATATTCCTACGCTCGATGAATTAAAGTTGCCACAAAAAATGAAATCATTATTATCTTTGTCGAATGGTTTAATTTTAGTGACAGGTCCGACAGGTTCAGGAAAAAGTACAACGTTAGCGGCGATGGTGCAGGAAATTAATCAACACAATGCGTGTCATATTATTACCATTGAAGATCCCATTGAGTTTATTCATCACAGCAAACGCGCATTAATCAATCAACGTCAGGTGCATCGCGATACACAAGATTATGCTACAGCATTGCGTTCTGCGTTGCGTGAAGATCCCGATGTGATATTGATTGGTGAAATGCGGGATTTAGAAACCATTCGTTTAGCATTAACTGCTGCAGAAACAGGCCATTTAGTGCTTGCGACGTTGCACACCGCTTCAGCTGCGCGTACAGTGAATCGCATTATTGATGTTTTTCCTGCGGGTGAAAAAAATATGATTCGCAATATGTTAGCTGAATCGCTACAGGCGGTGATTTGTCAAACCTTACTTCCTAGTTTAAACGCTGGTCGAGTTGCTGCATTTGAAATCATGCTGGGTACCTCTGCGATTCGTAATTTAATTCGTGAAGATAAAGTTGCACAAATTTATTCGGCCATTCAAACGGGTAGCGTGCACGGTATGTGCACGCTAGATCAGTCATTATCTGAATTAGTCAGTCAACAATTGATTAGCCCTGAAGCTGCTAATCAATTTTCGGCAAACAGAGATCTGGCAAGACAAGTCAAAATGACAGTTTGAGGAAATATTTATTTCATTTTATTGAGAGATGGAATCGCTCTGTTGATTTCTTTGTTAAATTCTTCACCTACGGTTGTTGTGCGATTAAAGCTGTTACTAATGTTGTTATATCCTATGCTTCTTTGCCGAAGCTCAAGATCAGAGACAATTTTATTTGCGAGATGTTCGATCAGTTCATCTGCGCCAAATGTTTTCCCAATAGCAATTAATTCGTAATATGCAGTATCTGTGATATCAAGAGCATGATATCTGGTTTCTTTTGCATCGTTCGATCTGATAGCTTTCAGTAAATCTTCTAACTGGCTCATAGACCCCTCCCAGTGAAATCTGGTGGATGACTTAGCCAAAGTATAGGTGGATTACAGTAAATCGGGAGTGATAGATCTATAACTCCTTGAAATAAAGGAGGAATTAGTTTTTTATCCCTATAGCATCACGCACATTGGTTGCGAATGATCTATTTTAGATTCAGGGGGAGTGATTTTCATTGCTTTGCGTAAAGTAAACCAAGTTTTTATCTGTGAAAATAAATCATCATTAAATCGCGTCATCATGTTTTCAATGATGGCTTGTTGTTCTTCTAATTCTCTCGTTTTTGGATCGGCAGCAGTCCCAATAAAGAAAAACGCTATTTGAGTTTTCTTAATTATATTTTCACTCAGGTGAACATCTGCGTAACAGTCCATAAATCTAATGAATCCATTTTCAGTTTTTTTGAAAAACCATTGAGAAGGTAATTCTATTTCTGGGTTGCTGTTTGATTGTTGAATCGTATGAAAATGAACCATCACGACCTGTTCGATTTCCTCGGGTGTTAATGCTTTAAAAGTTTGTTTGTCAAAAGTATCGATATAAACGCGACCGTAATAAGTTGTTTCTTTATCGTCATTTTGAATAGTGTAGCTCACCATGGCATTTTCTGCAGCCGCACGTATCATTTTTACAAGGGGATACTTATGAGGTTCTTCGGGGGATTCAATGTGGTATTTTGCTTCGAAGGGCATGAGAACTCCTTATCTCTCTTTGTTATAATGTGCGCGATTATTGCATTCTTAGATCGAGAAATCTAGCATGCGCGAGGATTATACAAAAATCTTCTGTATGATTGCTTGATCCTTGGCCAAAAGGAAGCTGGTTTAAGATATGAGTTTAATGGTTACTTCGCCATTTTGAGTGATTAACTCTCCTGTTAAATTATTTTCAAGCGTAATACTCACATTTTCATTTTCAATTTTATGGAATTTTAATGTTTGTGATTTTTGAGTTAATGCATTTAATGTGGTTGTTTGCCCATCCATAACAATAGATGCGTTAATAGGTAACTTAAATGTGTTTGTTTCCTCGTTGCCAATAACTTTTAAGTTATCATTTGGCAATATTTTAATGACTTTGAGGCTGTTATTTTCAATAACAATAGGAATATTCCGTAATTCTAGCTGGACATTACTAGAGTGCAAATATTTTGTAAAATTGTTGCCATTAAATATCGTCTGGTTAAAGGAGGCAAAAAGCACATGTGTCCAATCAGTACCTTCTAATGCATTATTATCTACTTGGGTTACCACGTGAACTTTGATGCCTGTTGAAGCACTAAATGTATTTTGTGCTTCAACAGCACCTGTTTCGTTTTCGGTAAGGGCAGATTTAAGCTTGGCAGAAAAATCAGTAAAATGATATTTATCACTGGCTGAAAGTGCTCGCTGGTTAATTTCAGTTTCATTCATAGCATAATGTTTTTCTAATAGAGTAATAAGAGGCTCAGCATTGTCTTGCACTGCAGATTTCCATTGATTGTCCCCGACCCGCTCTAAAGCCAATGCTAAAACCGCACCGGAATTATGCCCAATGGAGTCAGCCACATACTCTCTAAAATTCGTCAAGAAATTCTGATTAGAAGAGGCCAGATCAGGCGCGTTCCTTTCAATGCGGTGTAGGATGAAATTATTAGCATTCGTTGAATCTAAGTTTGCAGATCGAATGCCCACATATAGAGCAACGCCTCTTTCTTTTTCACGTGTATTTTCATTTTTTATGATGTCATCTGTTAATGATTTTATGCGATATTGTCTAAGAGCAAGCATATCTTTTAAGGCTTCTACATCATTGCTTTTCAAATACGTTTTCATAGCTTCTATTTCTAAAGCAGTAAGCCTTAAATTATTTTCATCATGCAGAAAACTTTGCGTGTTTTCTTTCAGCTCGTCTAACGGTGTATGTTGCATGAAGTAAAGCATGAATTTTTCTGCATGCATGTTAACGATCTCTTCTGTGACATCCATAAAGGGATCTGCTCGAAAAGGCAAAACAATTTGGTTATCAATTAGCGTCAAGCTCTCTTCTAATCCAATGGGGTTTTGTGGCATATAATAGGCGTTTGATCCTTGTATATTAATCTTTTGCCACAAAGGATTAGCTGGCTGGAAATCGAAAGCATATAAATGAAATCTTTTATAATCCAAAGTGGGTTGTTCGCTGGGGTCAAATTCGAGAATGGTTGCTACATTAGATAATTTAAAGCCAGGCCAGATTTCTGTCTGATGTGCGCCAGCATAATGCAATGAATCAGTAAATTGATTGATTAAGTCTTTTTCAGAAATCTGCGGAAAGGCAAGGGCATGTGTTGTGCTAGATAACATAATGCCAAGACAAAGCAGCGCTATTTTAATAGGTTTTGTAGTAAACATAATTCCTCGCCAGCTTAAATTATACAAAGATAAAATTTTTGGTAAAGAATCATACTACGGTCAACAGGGGGTTGGAAGTGCCATTTTTGGATTGGGTCGGATATGGTCATAAGAGGTTTAATTAAAATGATTAATGAGGTTACTTGACACCGTGCATTTGCATTTTTGTCGAAGCCTATGGGTTCTCATCCCTATCTCTAAAATTAAAAAATACCACTCTAACGAGTGATATTTTTTAATTTCGGAGGAGGTGGGATTCGAACCCACGTGGGCACTTGCGTGCCCCATCCGATTTCGAGTCGGCGCCGTTATGACCGCTTCGGTACCCCTCCAAGGAAGTGCGATTATATAAGTGTAATTGAAATGCTGCCAATTATTTCTTTGAGAATAGATTGAAACTTTATTGAGATGGGCGGGATGGACTCGCGCCCTCCATGGCGCTCGCACTTCGTGCGCGCAAAAAGCACGCGTCCAAATCGGCATTCCTGCCGATTTGTCGACCCACGTGGGCACTTGCGTGCCCCATCCGATTTCGAGTCGGCGCCGTTATGACCGCTTCGGTACCCCTCCAAGGAAGTGCGATTATAATCTCGGGTCTCTAACACAGCCAGCTTTTTTACTTAATAAAGTCCTGGTGGTGTTAAGTCGACATTTTTATCGCTGATTGTCGAGGCAGCAGGGATTGGAAATTTTGTCTCAGTTGCAGCGGGCGTTCCAGCAGGCATTTTAAGAGGCGGTAGATTTTTTGCATTGAGATATTCCGTGCTGCGGTGAGGAATAATATTCAGATTTTTTGGTTGTTGCGGTATTGTGCACGCGGATATCACCATGACGAGAAAAAACAAAAAAATGAGACGTAACATGAATCACCTAAAAATTAAAGAATACCCGCCATTTTCATGGCATTTTTCACATCAGCGTGAAATTGCGTGCTGAGCGGGGATAATGGTAACCGGATTCCAGCAGGAATCAAGTCTAATTGATGCATCGCCCATTTGACGGGAATGGGATTTCCTTCAAGAAAGAGCTTTTCGTGCAAGGGTAATAGTTCAGTTTGTAAAGAGTTTGCGCGCTTTTCATTGCCAGTAAAAGCAGCTTGGCATAATTCGTGCATTTTGCGTGGAGCGAGATTGGCTGTGACTGAAATGACGCCATCAGCACTTTGCAGCATGGCATCGAGCGCTGTCGCATCATCGCCACTGTAAATCGCGAAAGATTCACCGCATTGTTTGCGAATGGTTGTAACACGGTTAACTTTGCCCGTGGCTTCTTTAATGCCAATAATTCCTGGGAGTACGGCAAGTTTTTTGATGGTTTCAGGAAGTAAATCGCAAGCCGTGCGGCCTGGGACATTATAAAGGATGATAGGCAAAGTAATATTGTCACTGATGGTTTTATAATGCGCGAATAAACCTTCTTGAGTCGGTTTTACGTAATACGGTGTGACAATGAGAGCAGCATCTGCGCCTGCTTTTTGAGCGTTGCGTGTTAAGTGAATTGTGTGTTGGGTATTATTGCTGCCAGTCCCTGCAATGACTGGAATGCGATGCGCGACTTGATCAACGACCAATGAAATCACTTGGTATTGTTCATCTTCAGTGAGGGCAGAAGCTTCGCCTGTTGTACCGACTACTACAATGCCATCGGTTTTTTCTTTTAAATGCCAGTCAACTAATTGATGCAGAGACTGTTCATCGATGCTGCCGTCGGGTTGCATTGGAGTGACCAATGCAACAATACTACCTTTCATCATGGTTAGTTCTCAGTTCTTGTTAAGGGCATTCATATTTTGGCGCTTTTTGACGAAAATTTTCTTCAAAATGCTCATGTACTTCAAATGTACACTGCGCTTTTTCATCAAATTTTCGTCAAAAATCATCCAAAATCTGAATGCATAGTGTTTTATCGAGTTTCCCTGAATAGTCGTATTTTATTTCTTCTTTCGTTTATGCAAGCTGCGATGTTTATGTTCCCGCAACACAGCGCGTATTTTTTTACGGGTTTCTTTCTCTTTCGTTTGTAAAGCTAACAATTGCTTCCGAAGTTTTTCGAGTACTTTCATGCGGTTCTCCCTTCCGTGGGATCTCGCTCAATGATAATCGTTTTTACGACGTGGCGTAAATAGCCTGCTCTGGTAAGCGTTCGATGTTATTGACACGTGTGTCTTGGTCGATATCAAGGGATTCAACTAATGCGATGAGTTCGCGTACTTTTTTCATATGGGTATTGTATTCTGATTTGAGCTCAGTATTTTCGCGTGTTAAAACCGAAACACGATTGCGTAATGATTCGATTTCAGTGAGTAACATCATGGTGCGTTCTTCAAGTTTTTGCAAAAGATTATCTGTCATGATTACGAGCCTTCCTAGTGTTTAAAAAATTGTTTGTATCATAGCTTTGACTCGGCAAAAAAGCTATGGGTGAAGAAGCACCAGAATCTATTTGTACGACGCGATAGTGCTTGAAGAGTGGCTGTAATGCATTTTTATATTGTACGCGTGAAATATAAATGATGTTTTTGTGTGAATTCACATGGGATAGCATCGGCCAAGCGTGCAATAAACTCACCGTTGTTTGCTCAGCGCGTTTTTCTCCGGCTAAATTGTTCGGTGCTATGTCTTCCGGTAAATGCAGATAAAAACGAATTTTACTTTCTGGGTCGAGTAAAACAATCTTCCAATCAGACCAAGGATGAATTTGATTGGCTTCTCGCTGAAGTGTTTCTGCAAAAGTCGCAACGCCATGTATTTTGTACCAAATCGGTTGAGCAATCGCAAAAAAGATTATCATCACACTTGCAGAAAGAACCGTAAAAATGCCTACGAAACGTTTTTGCTTGAGCGTTAAAACCCAGTCGGCAGTGATCAATATCGCAAAAGGTACTAACGGTAAAACATAGTAATTTCGGCGCGAACCGCTCAAGGTTAAAAAAAGAAATAAGACTAACGTTGTCCAATAGAGCCAATGCAATCCTGTTGATAATTTTTCCCATCGCTTACGGAGAAAAAATAAAGCAGGAATAAAAAACATAGTCCATGGTAATAAATAGACGGGTAGAAAAATAAAATAAGTGTAAATGGGGCCTTTGTGATCGAAAGGTTCAAAATAGCGCAATACATTTTCACGCCATACTAGAGTTAAACCATTTTCATTATAGTGCGTGCTGCCAAAATGTACGGAAGCCCAGAAGGGTAAATAATATAAAATGAGCGCAGGGATAAGTGCGAGAAAAAGAGATGGACGCAAATGTATGCGCCAAGATTTTTCAATGACAACCTTGGTTAATACAGCTAACACGACTATAGCTGGCGCAATGAGACCTTTACACAATGCAGCGATGGCAAGGATAAAGAAAAAAATAAAATAATTAAAAAAACTCGGACAAGATTTTTTTTCATAAAACCACGTGATAGCCAATAATGTGCCGGCTAAGTTGAGCATATCGGCGCTGCTCGTGCGCGCCCAAAAAAGAAAATAAAAAGTGGTGACAAGCATCCAGCCAGCAAGTAAGCCTAATGAGCGATTTTTTAACTGTGAGCCGAGTGTGTAAATAGAACAAACAGCGACGAACCCTGCAAGGGCCGAAGGTAAACGCAATGCCCAAGTGGATAAACTACCGGTGATTTTCGCAATGAGCGCGATCAACCAGTAAGATAGAAGCGGTTTGTCATAATATTCGACGGTGTTGAGCGTAGGGTGTAAGAAATCATGATGTGCAAACATTGCGCTGACAATATCTGCCCAGCGATGTTCTTGTGTCCAAATGTCTTTTGAACCGAGACCGCAAAAAAGTAAAACAAGTGCGGTAAAAAAAAGATAAAGAAACTTGGCGTTTTCACCCCAGAGTTTTTGGGCAATGGTTTGGCGCATAAGATGCTCGCTTTTTTAAGGAAGCGAGCATTATATACTCCTAGTCATTCACTGTCTCTGCCTGTGCTTTAGCCATCATTTCTTGGGCGTGAGCGAGGGTTTTTTCAGTGATTTCAATGCCGCCTAACATGCGGGCTAACTCTTGAATACGAGCCGCGTGGGTGAGAGTTTCTGCGGTTGAGCGCGTGGCATTATTTTGGGTTTCTTTTTTGACGATCAAATGTTGATGCGCCTGCGCGGCGACTTGAGGCGCATGTGTGACACACAATACTTGATGCACATTGGCTAAAAGACGTAATAATTTCCCCACTTTTTCTGCTGTGCCACCACTGATACCTGTATCGATTTCATCAAAAACTAAAGTAGGTACGGTGTGTTGACGTGCTGTTGCAATATGAATGGCTAAACTGATGCGTGACAATTCACCGCCCGAAGCGACTTGTGCAAGTGGTTGTAAAGGTTGCCCAGGATTGGTGCTAATCAGAAAAATCACTCTTTCTTGCCCAGTTGAAGAAAAAGAAGTTGTGGCAGGTTCAAATTGAATTTTAAATTCAGCTTTTTCAAGCGCGAGAGGTTTTAGAATTGTTGTAATGTTTTTTGCGAGTTTTTGCGCGCCTGTTTTTCTTTTTTCTGAAATGTCTTTTGCGAGATTGAGATATTTTTTCTCGATAGCTTCAAGTTGTTCGATTAAATGTGTGATTTCAGCATCACCGTGCGAAGTGTTAGATAATCGCGCGCTGAGATCTTGTTGATAGTGAAATAAGTCTTCCGGTTTTATTTTATATTTGCGAGCAAGATTGAATAAGGCGCTTAAACGTGCCTCGACTTGTGTGAGTCGCTCAGCATCTAATTCTAATTTGTCTGGATAATGTCGCAAATCAGTTTCAATCTCTTTGAGCGGAATGAGCGTAGTACGAATCGTGTTGACGATATCTGTAATCATCGGATCGGCATGTTGAACGGATTCAAGCGCAGATAATGCTTGATGCAGAAAAGCTTGCGCATTTTCTTCACCTTCGGTAATCAAATGCAAGGCGCGTGAAGTATTTTGTAATAACGCATCTGCGTGTGTGAGCTGTTGATGCTCTTGATCCAATTGTCGAAAAGTATTTTCTTCAATGTGTAATTGTTTAAATTCATCGAGCTGAAATTGTAGCCAATCTCGTTCAGCTTGATTTTTTTCCTTGTTTGTCTTGAGTGTTGTGATTTGTGTTTGTAAAGTGGTGCGTTCGCGTGATAGCGCACCGAGTGTTTCTGCATCATCTTCGGTGCCAGCAAAAATATCGAGTAAGTTGAGTTGCATATCTGTTTGCAATAAAGATTGTTGTTCGTGTTGGCCATGCATTTGGATGAGATGTTCTGCGAGTACACGCAATTGTGATACAGGAAAAGGCACGCCATTAATAAAGCTACGCGAACGTCCATCACGCGATAAAACACGGCGTAAAATGCATTCATGGGTGCTTTCTAAGTCGTGTGAGTGGAGCCAACGTTTTGCTTGAGGTAATTCGCGGATATCAAAACACAGCGCAATTTCAGCACGTTCGCATCCTGGGCGAATCCATTGCTCAGTTGCGCGTCCACCTAGAGCAAGATCAATCGCATCCATAAGGATAGATTTCCCGGTGCCTGTTTCACCTGTGATCGCAGTTAATCCAGTTGAAAAAAGAATAGAAGATTTTTCGATGGTGACTAAGTTTTCGATGTCCATCTGTATTAGCATAAATTACTCCATACCCGTGAGTTTTTTACCCCAGTATAATTTGCTGCGCAATGTTTCAAAATATTGATAATCCAACGGATGAATCAACTTCAGCGGTATCGATTTTTTTTGAATGATGAGATGCATATCAGCAGTTAAGATGTGACTTTCTTGGCCGTCACAACTTAAACGCGCAGTATTTTTTTTCTGGTGAGAGATAATGACTTCAACTTCACTTTTGCCATCAACAACAATTGGACGATGACTCAGGGTGTGTGGAAACATAGGGACTAAAACAATCGCATCTAACTGGGGATGTAAAATGGGGCCGCCACCCGATAAAGCATACGCCGTTGAGCCCGTCGGCGTCGCAATAATCAATCCATCGGCATGTTGACTGCAGACAAATTGTTTGTTGATATAAATTTCAAACTCTAGCATATGCGGCACACCATTCGGTACAATCACGACTTCGTTTAATGCATCGTATTGACCAAGGCGTTTATTTGTTTCTGTGACAGTAGCGGTTAATAGAAAGCGTTCTTCGACAAAATAATTTCCTTTTAAAATGTCTGCAATTTTGTCGAGTTTGGTTGGTAGAATATCAGTCAGGAAACCCAAGCTCCCGCGATTAACGCCAAGAACAGGGAGTTGTTGATCAACGACGATAGGCGTAGCGTGTAACAAGCTGCCATCACCGCCAACCACAATGAGTAGATCACAATGTTGGTTGAGCTGTTCTTTGGGAATGATTGGCAAGCTGAGCGGGCCAAGCATTGCAGCGGTTTCAGCTTCGACGCAAACAGGATGATTGTGTGTTTGCAAAAATTGAATGAGTGCCTTTAGCGTTTCATTAACACCAGGGGTGCCAGTACGTCCAAAGATACCGATGCGTTTGAATGGTTTAGTCATGGCAATCGCTTTTACTAAGCCCGAAACTCAAATTATACGAATTCATGGGTCTATTTGATAGCATTCTTTCCCTGCCCATTATTATTTTTGTGTCTTGAATGTTATTGTTGTGCCCTTATATTACTCACTCAGAGAAGAGCAATTTTATTTAGGAGGTGCTTTGCGTGTCACATAATAAATCGGAAACCAGCAGCACAGCTGCACTCAAACAAAAAATGCATGAAGAAAACCACGATGCAGAGCAGGAACAGCCGAGTGACAGCATCGAAGTATTGCAAGAAAAATGTCGTGAGGCAGAAGAAAAAGCTGCCAAATCTTTTGATCAATTATTACGTATGCAAGCCGACATGGAAAATACCCGTCGTCGTCTCGAGCGGGATGTCACTAGTGCGCAAAAATTTGCTTTAGAAAAATTCATCCTTGAACTCTTGCCTATTGTGGATGGTCTTGAGCGTGCGTTAGCAGCACACGCTGCCGAAGAATCTGGCTCAGGTTCTCTGTTAGATGGCGTTGGGATGACTTTAAAAATGGTTCGTAGTGCTTTCGAGAAATTTGGTGTCCAAGTCATTGACCCATTAGGCTCACCCTTTAATCCAGAGCATCACCAAGCCATTTCCACCCAAGTCGACGATACCGTAAAACCGGGTACCATATTGAATGTACTGCAAAAAGGATACCTTTTGCATGAACGTCTCATTCGACCCGCTTTAGTTATTGTGTCTAAAAATGGCAGTTGAAAAAGTCTTATTAGCCCTTATATGAATGAACTATACAGAATTGATTTTGATTGGAGATAACTATGGCAAGCGCTAAAATTATTGGGATTGACCTTGGAACAACAAATTCATGCGTAGCAGTGATGGAAGGGGACAAAGTCCGCGTCATTGAAAATGCAGAAGGCGATCGCACCACACCTTCTATTGTTGCGTATTTAGATAACGACGAAATTTTAGTGGGTCAACCGGCTAAACGCCAAGCGGTGACTAATCCAGCGAATACCATTTATGCAGCAAAACGTTTAATCGGTCGTCGCTTCGATGAAGAAGTCGTGAAGCGCGATAAAGAAATTGTGCCTTACAAAATTATTCGTGCGGATAATGGCGATGCGTGGATTGAAGTTTCCAACAACCGTAAATTAGCCCCACCACAAGTTTCAGCGCAAGTTTTAATGAAAATGAAAAAAACCGCTGAAGATTATTTAGGTCATCCTGTCACTGAAGCTGTGATTACTGTGCCAGCTTATTTCAATGACTCACAACGTCAAGCGACAAAAGACGCAGGGCGTATTGCAGGGTTGGATGTGAAGCGTATCATCAACGAACCGACTGCTGCAGCTTTAGCTTTTGGTCTTGACAAAAAACCAGGCGATCGCAAAATTGCAGTCTACGATTTAGGCGGCGGTACTTTTGATATTTCTATCATTGAAATTGCAGAAGTGGATGGCGAACATCAATTTGAAGTGTTATCCACGAATGGTGATACTTTCTTAGGCGGTGAAGATTTTGATTTTCGTTTGATTAATTTTTTAATCGACGAATTCAAAAAATCTTCCGGCATTAATTTGCGCAATGATCCACTTGCATTGCAACGCCTCAAAGAAGCTGCAGAAAAAGCAAAAATTGAATTATCTTCTGCACAACAAACCGAAGTGAATCTACCTTACATTACTGCAGATGCTTCAGGTCCAAAACATCTTAACGTTAAAATCACGCGTGCTAAATTAGAATCTTTAGTCGAAGATTTAGTGCAAAAAACCATTGAACCTTGTCGTATTGCATTGAAAGATGCAGGCGTCAGTGCATCTGACATTGAAGATGTGATTTTAGTCGGTGGTCAAACACGTATGCCATTGGTGCAAGAAACCGTCAAAAAGTTTTTTGGCAAAGAACCACGTCGTGACGTGAATCCAGATGAAGCAGTTGCTGTTGGCGCAGCTGTGCAAGGTGCTGTGTTATCGGGTGCGGTGAAAGACGTGTTATTGTTAGACGTCACACCTTTGTCACTCGGCATCGAAACATTAGGTGGTGTGATGACTAAACTCATCGAAAAAAATACCACTATTCCGACCAAAGCAACGCAAGTTTTCTCAACAGCGGGTGACGGTCAGACGGCTGTGACAGTGCATGTGTTACAAGGTGAACGTGAGATGGCCACAGCGAATAAATCATTGGGTCGTTTTGATCTCTCTGATATTCCGCCAGCACCACGCGGTATGCCGCAAATCGAAGTCACTTTCGACATCGATGCGAATGGTATTTTACATGTGTCTGCAAAAGATAAAGCGACAGGTAAAGCACAATCCATTGTGATTAAAGCATCTAGCGGTTTATCTGAAGAAGAAGTCAAAAATATGATTCGCGATGCAGAAGCGAATGCAGAAGAAGATCGTAAATTTCATGAGCTTGTGACAGCAAGGAATCAAGCGGACAATATGATTCATACTGTGACCAAGACATTGAAAGACGCAGGCGATAAAGTCTCTGCAGAAGAGCGCGCACCGGTCGATCAAGCCGTTGAAGCCTTAAAAGAAGCTTTGAAATCAGATAACAAAGAAACCATCGAAGCAAAAATTCAAACTTTGACAGAAGTGTCCGGTAAATTGATGGAACGTTTACAAACGATGAATCAACAACCTGGCGCAGAGGGTGCTTCGCATGGAGGCCAAGAACAGCCTGCGTCAGATAAAGGCGATACTGTTGTCGATGCTGAGTTTGAAGAAGTGAAGGGTGAGGATAATAAATAACGCATTGATCCCCTCATCCTAACCTTCCCCCTGAGGGGGGAAGGAACCCAACAAGCAGATCTCAGGTTTATTATGTCCAAACGTGATTACTACGAAATATTAGGCGTAAATCGAAACGCTTCTGAAGAAGACATTCGAAAATCTTTTCGTCGTCTTGCAATGAAACATCATCCTGATCGCAATCCTGACGATAAAGTCTCAGAAGATAAATTCAAAGAAGCGCGTGAAGCGTACGAAGTTTTATCCGATGCACGCAAACGTGCGGCATATGATCAATTTGGCCATGCTGCTGATGGAATGGGCGGCGCAGGCGGGATGAATTTCAGTGATGTTTTCGGCGATATTTTTGGTGATATTTTTGGTGGTGGGCGGCCTGGGCCAGCGCGCGGAGCTGATTTGCGATATCACTTAGAAGTGACTCTGGAGCAAGCTGTTTTTGGTGCCACAATCGAAATTACTGTTCCAACGCAAGTTGCTTGCCAAGTGTGCAGCGGAAGCGGTGCCAAACGTGGTGCTTCTCCTGTCAATTGCGAAGATTGCGGCGGCTATGGTCAAATTCGCATTCAGCAAGGCTTTTTCACCGTTCAACAAACTTGTCCAACCTGTCGCGGACGTGGTCGACGCATCGTCGATCCTTGCGCAGAATGTCGTGGGGCTGGTCGTGTTCGTCAAGCGAAAAAACTTTCCGTGAAAATTCCACCGGGCATTGATAATAACGATAGGATTCGTTTAGGTGGTGAAGGTGAAGCGGGTGAGCAAGGCGCTTTACCAGGTGATTTATACGTTCAAATTACTGTCAAAGAACATCCTATTTTTGGGCGTGATGGCACACACTTACATTGCGAAGTACCAATCAGTTTTGCTACTGTTGCTTTGGGCGGCGAAATTGATGTACCGACACTCACGGGACGCGTTAAACTTAAAATTCCTGCTGGTACACAATCCGGTAAAATTTTTAAGGTTAAAGGTATGGGCGCACCACCTGTACGCGGAGGCTCAAAAGGTGATTTACTTTGTCGCGTATTAGTCGAAACGCCAGTGAACTTGACACATAAACAAAAAGAATTACTTGGACAGTTTGATAAAACATTATCAACAGATAATAAACACAATCCACGTTCAACGTCTTGGTTTGATAAAGTCAAAAAATTTTTTGAAGATACGAAATGAGAATGAGAGAAAACCCATGAATACAAGAGTCCCTATGACTGTACGCGGTGAAACATTACTCCGTGAAGAATTACAACGGCTTAAAACTGTTGAGCGTCCTCGCATTATTGATGCAATTGCTGAGGCGAGAGCACACGGAGATTTAAAAGAAAATGCAGAATATCATGCTGCGCGGGAACAACAAGCCTTCATTGAGGGACGCATCATTGAAATCGAAGGTAAATTATCGAATGCGCAAGTGATCGATGTGGCGCGCGTGGAGCAAGATGGTAAAGTTGTTTTTGGAACAACCATTACTTTATTGAGCGAGACAGATCAATCAAAGGTGACCTATCGCATTGTCGGTGATGATGAAGCAGATATTAACGAAAATAGAATTTCTGTGAGTTCGCCGATTGCACGTGCATTAATTGGTAAATACGAAGGTGAAACCGTTGAGGTACGCACACCGCAAGGCGCTGTGAATTATGAAATTGTGCAAGTCGAATATATTTAACTTCTCGCACATGGGTTTTGAAGTTTTTAGCGCTCAGATTGCGAGAGATTTAAACGTTATGATTGAGAAAAACCGCAGGTGTAGTTGTTGCTACATCGAGATTTTTCGATTGAAGAACGTTTAAAGGTCGATGCAAGATGAGATGCTAAAAACTTAAAAACCCATGTGCGAGAAGTATATGCCGATTGGAAAAAGTAAAAGCAGTCGTCGTTGGCTCAGAGAACATTTTTCTGATCCCTATGTGAAACAAGCGCAGCGTGATGGATATCGTTCGCGCGCTGTGTATAAGTTACTTGAGCTTCACGAGCGCGATCGTCTTTTTCAACCAGGCTCAACTGTCATTGATTTAGGCGCGGCACCAGGTGGATGGTCTCAAGTATTAAAGCGTTTAGTTGGTGTAAAAGGTCGTGTGATCGCGTTAGATCTTTTACCGATTGAACCCATTGCGGGTGTTGAAATCATTCAAGGTGATTTCACAGAAGAAAGTGTTTTAAATGATCTGTTACATCGATTAGGTACAATAAAAGCCAATTGGGTTCTTTCTGACATGGCGCCTGATATGAGTGGATTGGATGTGATTGATCAGCCGCGGGCAATGGAATTGGCGGAATTAACACTCGATTTCGCAAAACAAGTCTTGCATCCTGAAGGGGGTGTATTAATTAAAACCTTTCAAGGCGAGGGTTTTGATGATTTTTTAAAAGAATTACGTGCCACTTTTCATAAGGTCGTGATTCGTAAGCCGAAAGCTTCGCGCGATCGTTCACGTGAAATGTATTTATTAGCACGAAAATTGAAGTGAGAAGGGATGATCAGGTATGATGGTCAGATGTGTTTGCCGTGATTTTAACAAGAGGACTGTATAGTGAATGACACCATCAAGACAATATTTTTGTGGTTGGTCTTCTTTATCATTTTGATTTCTATTTTTAATATCTTTGGGCCGCGCCGTGAAGTGGGCCAAGACATTACTTATTCTGCCTTTGTGAATGAAGTCAAACAAGGTAACGTCAATTCAGTGACCATCACCGATCAAGATGTCACGGGCGTATTACAAAATAATCATACGTTCACCACTTATCTACCTGTTGCCGGAGATGCTGGATTATTGCAGCGATTGGTTGATCGTGGTGTTACTGTCAAAGGTAAGCCACCAGAACAACCTGGTTTACTGTATCACTTACTGAACTTTCTCCCTTGGATCATTATTTTCGCTGTCTGGATTTATTTATTGCGCCAACAAGCAGGCGCAGGTCGCGGCGGTGCATTTTCATTTGGTCGCAGTCGCGCACGTTTACTCGGTGAAGATCAAATCAAAGTCACGTTTGCCGATGTTGCTGGTGTTGATGAAGCCAAAGAAGAAGTCAAAGAATTAGTCGAATTTTTACGGGATCCCGGTAAATTTCAAAAATTAGGCGGCAAAATTCCGCAAGGCGTATTGCTTGTTGGTCCGCCTGGCACAGGGAAAACATTACTCGCAAAAGCTGTTGCCGGTGAAGCGGGTGTTCCTTTCTTTACAATTTCAGGTTCTGATTTCGTCGAAATGTTTGTCGGTGTGGGCGCGTCACGCGTGCGTGATATGTTTGAGCAAGCGAAAAAACAAGCGCCTTGTATTATTTTTATCGACGAAATAGATGCTGTCGGTCGTCATCGTGGCGCGGGGTTAGGCGGCGGTCATGATGAGCGTGAACAAACACTTAATCAATTGCTAGTCGAAATGGATGGTTTCCAAGGCAACGAAGGTGTCATCGTGATTGCTGCAACAAACCGTCCTGACGTTTTAGATAATGCATTGTTGCGCCCAGGTCGTTTTGATCGACAAGTGGTAGTGAGCCTGCCTGATGTGCGTGGTAGAGAACAAATTTTACGTATTCATATGCGTCGATTACCAATTGGTAATGATGTTGAGCCCGCCGTAATTGCTCGCGGTACACCTGGGTTTTCTGGGGCTGATCTAGCTAATATCGTGAATGAGGCAGCGTTATTTGCGGCGCGTGCAAATAAAAAAACCGTAGACATGCTCGAGTTCGAAAAAGCAAAAGACAAAGTCATCATGGGTGCTGAACGTCGCTCAATGGTAATGAGTGACTCCGAAAAGAAATTAACCGCCTACCATGAAGCAGGGCATGCGATTGTAGGTCTATGTGTGCCAGAGCATGATCCAGTACACAAAGTCACAATTATTCCGCGTGGTCGTGCATTAGGTGTCACAATGTTTTTACCTGAAGCGGATCGCTACAATTACACACGCGAACATTTAGAGAGTAAAATTTCCAGTTTATTTGGTGGTCGTATTGCAGAAGAACTTATTTTTGGATCAGACAAAGTGACAACGGGTGCTTCTAACGACATTCAAAAAGCGACTGAGCTCGCGAGAAATATGGTGACGCGTTGGGGGCTTTCTGAAAAATTAGGTCCGCTCACATTCGGCGATGATGAACGCGAAGTTTTTCTCGGCCATTCTGTTGCGCGTCACAAAGAAATTTCTGAATCGACAGCAGGGATTATCGATCAAGAAGTCCATGACATCATTGACCGTAATTATCAACGTGCTGAACAAATTCTCAAAGAGCATCTCAAAGAATTACATGCTATGGCTGATGCGCTCATCAAATATGAAACGATTGATCAACTGCAAATCAACGATATCATGTCTGGTAAGACACCAAGAGAGCCCAAGGATTACACGTCGTCACCGTCTGCTCCTCAATCCTCAGGGTCACAGCAAGGAATTCCTGGTGATGCTTTATTAAATACCCAAGAACAAAATACAACGAGTCGCACGGATGGTTGATCAGTTAAAACGTCATTATTTTGGCACAGATGGGATTCGTGGCCGTGTCGGGGTTTGGCCTGTCACACCCGATTTCGTTCTCAAGTTAGGCTGGGCAGTGGGGTGTGTGTTAACTCAGCAAGGTTTGTCTGGCAAAGTTCTCATTGGTAAAGACACGCGTATTTCAGGTTATATGTTCGAGTCAGCGCTCGAAGCAGGGCTTGCTGCAGCAGGTGTCGATATTCATTTGCTCGGGCCTATGCCAACACCCGCAGTTGCTTATTTAACACGTACCTTGCGAGCACGTGCAGGGATCGTGATCAGTGCATCACATAATCCTTATTACGACAATGGAATTAAATTTTTTTCATCGCAGGGTTACAAATTACCAGATGAAATGGAAGTTGCCATTGAAGCACAAATGAAGCAACCAATGACAACTGTTGATTCAGCGCGTTTAGGTAAAGCGATTCGTATTGTGGATGCGCCTGGTCGTTATATTGAATTTTGTAAAAGCACTGTTTCATCTGATGTCAGTTTGAAAGGCCTTAAAATTGTTGTGGACTGCGCGAATGGTGCAGCTTATCACATTGCGCCCAATGTTTTCACAGAGCTGGGCGCAGAAGTGATTGAAGTTTCCAGTGAACCCAATGGACTCAATATCAACCAAGAATGCGGTGCGACGCACGTTGGTGCATTGCGCGAATTGGTTTTGCGAGAAAAAGCAGACCTTGGGCTTGCGCTCGACGGTGACGCTGATCGCGTGATGATGGTGGATCACGTAGGCGACACGATAGATGGAGATGTGATGCTTTATATTATGGCGAAACATCTTCATGCAGCGGGTATGTTAAAAGGCGGTATTGTAGGTACCGTCATGGCGAATTTAGGTCTTGAGCAAGCCATTAAAAAACTAGGCGTTGAATTTGTTCGTGTGCCAGTGGGTGATCGTCATATTTCAGCTGAATTACGCAAACGGCGTTGGCATTTAGGGGGTGAACCTTCTGGCCATATGTTGTGTTCTGATGCGTTAACCACTGGTGATGGCATTATTACAGCCTTACAAATTTTATCCATTATGCATTATGCGAATCTTTCGCTGCATGATTTGAAAAAGGATTTCGTACGTTATCCGCAAACATTGATTAATGTCAAAGTCTCAGAGCTCAGTGATCCTGCTCAATTTCCTGCGATTCAAAAAGCTTTAAA
>JANRLY010000035.1:0-102963 GCA_033762075.1 Gammaproteobacteria bacterium | reverse complement strand
GTTAAAGGTTTTAAAATTTGTTGAAAAACGGTATCTTTCATATTCGTCCTTGAGCCTAAATGTGGTGTTTAGGGCGCTAATTTTAGCGCTTTCTCAAGGACGTTCAATATTTAAACCGTTTTACCGGATGCTAGTGCGCCTCAGCGGGAATGACGGTCGAAGGGGAAAAAAATGAATAAACATCCAGCAGCGTTACCGTATCTTTTTCTCACTGAAATGTGGGAACGTTATGGCTTTTATGTCGTACAAGGTTTATTAGTGTTATACATGACGCATGCACGCGGCTTGTCGGACGATGAAAGTTACACCGTCACGGGTATGTTCACAGCACTCGCTTATATTTCGCCCATTTTAGGCGGCATGATTGCAGATCGTTTGTTAGGATTTAAAACTTCCATCACATGGGGCGGATTATTTTTAAGTGCTGGCTATGCTTTACTCGCACTGCCTTGGCCACAAACTTTTTATCCAGCGCTAGCAACAATCATCGTTGGCAACGGATTATTCAAACCTAATATTTCGACATTACTCGGCAAGTTATATACATCAGATGAAGGCTCTCGCGATGCCGGTTTTACCATTTTTTATGTTGGCATTAACTTAGGCGCTTTGTTAGCAAGTTTAAGCTCAGGACCCATCAAGGATCATTTTGGTTGGCAAGCAGGATTTGGATTAGCCAGTGCGGGCTTGTTAACAGGACTCGCAATATTTTTTATTGGCTTACATAAGACACAATTTCATGCAACATCTGATATTTCTGCACGTATCCGATATGCTTTTTTACAAAATAAATTATTTTTATTGATCAGTTGTTTTGTTGTTATTTTTCTTATCTCAAAAGCTTTGAACAATCATTTGCTCGGCACATGGTTATTACCTGTTGTTGGATTATTGTTACTGGCAGGCAATTTCATTTTAGCATTTAAACAAGAAACGATTATGCAACACAATCGCTTACTTGTTTTAAATGTCATGATTATTGCAGCTATTGTGTATTGGATGCTTTTCTTGCAATTATTTTTTGCTGCCAACTTATTTATCGATCGCGTTGTTGACAAACAAGTTGCAGGCTTCAATATTTCTACCACTTGGTTTTACGGATTAGAAAGTGTCTTTGTCGTTTTACTGGGCCCAATATTCGCTTGGTCATGGCAATCGTTAGATCAAACAAATGTTTCAAGATCCCCGATTCCAAAAGCCATTCTCGGTGTGTTATTTGCAGGCTTAGGATTTGGTGTGCTCGCGCTCAGCACATTATTTTTAAATCACAGCGGTCAAGTGAATCCCGCCTGGATTGTTTTATCGTATTTGCTTATTACCATCGGCGAACTATTTATTTCACCCATTGGTTTATCTGCTGTCACGCAATTAGCACCACGTCATTTGACTGGACTCATGATGGGAATTTGGTTTGCTGCGCTAGGATTAGGCGGACAATTTGCAGGAATGTTAGCAAAATTAGCAAGCGTCCCTGAAAATATTTCGAGTGTTGCTCTACAACTTCCATATTATCGCTATGCTTTTTGTTGGTTTATGTTTGCTGGTGTAGCGGCCGCGTTAGCGTTATTTATTTTGCAAAAAATAACGCGACGCGCACTTAGTGAAGTTTAGCCAGACAATACCAATGAGAAAAATCCTCTAGGTAATCTACCACGGCCTAGAAGTTCTAAGGCGGCGACTTGCTTAGTAATGGGTTGCGCAATAAAGAGGTTAGCACTCAGATATTTGTTAAATGTCATGCGAATACCAAAACCTGCTGAGGCAGCACTTTGCTTGCGAATCACTGATGCATATTTTCGAATATTCCAAATGACACCTTGATCATAAAAAGCATAAGGCTCAAAAGCTTGCAGTAAATATTTGCCCGGAGCAAAATCTGCGCGCAATTCAATACTGCCACCCATTCCCCGATCGCCGATGATTTCAGCAGGATCATAGCCACGGCCTAATTGACTGCCACCATAACTGTACTGCTCTGAAGCTAATAATGCATTAAAAGAATATTGTCCACTAAATTGAAAATAAGCTGAAAAACGGCCGTGAATCGCTTGTAATCTTGCAAGCTGTAGCGTGGCTTTTGTGAAATTAGCTGTACCGCCCAGACGCGAAGTAGTAAGAGAGTGTGTATTCGTTGTTGCACCTAACCCAGGTATCCCGTGTTCCGCTTGAATGTCGATAGAGTTAGAGCCGTAATATCGATCTGCAAAATTATAATTACCGCCAGCATAAAATGAACGTATATGATCAAAGTAAAGCAAACTTCCTAAAGAGTAGACTGAGCTATCAAGGTAATCAAATCCTGCATCTAGTGTTAAGCTTGAGTCACGCTTGCGAATAAGCGGGTAAGTCAAACGTGTGTAATAGGTTACAGCATTACCGACTACCTTCAAGGGTTGCAAGGTATATCCGGTAAGTGTTTCTGATAGATTTTTACCGAGTATCCAGTTAAGCCCATGCGACCCTAAATAGGTGCCATATGACACATCGTAGAATTTCATTTCTTTTGGGCGTCCAGGAATCGTACTGTAAGATAAGCGGGTGACATCCCCTGAGCGAAAAATAGAGTTTGCTGCAATACTGGCAGTTAATTGTTGCGGCCCAATATAGCGTGTACCGTAATTGTTATAACTCAACGAACCATTAATCAAACTTTGATTATCTACCATATTTAAATCAGAAGCGCCTACATTTGTTTTAGAGGGCTCTAAAACACCTTTCACTTCTGCGCCAGGAACTTCATTGGCAAGACGAAGATATTTTTCAAGGACACTAATATCTAAAGGTCGTGAATAGGTGACTTGTTTCCCATACGCTGCCAACATTCTTTTCGCACCACGCGGATTTCCCACAACATTAATACCGCTGATATAGCCCTCAATGATTTGAACTTTCACCACACCATTTTGGACTTTTTGTGGCGGCAAAATCGCACGTGACAAAATGTAACCGT
This sequence comes from Gammaproteobacteria bacterium, assembly GCA_033762075.1. Taxonomy (GTDB): domain Bacteria; phylum Pseudomonadota; class Gammaproteobacteria; order DSM-16500; family DSM-16500; genus VFKI01. The sequence goes on along the minus strand of JANRLY010000035.1, from coordinate 100,013 downwards.
TGTTGCGATAGTAATTTGTGATGTTTTGAATGATATCTTGTAACTCTGCAATTGAAATTTCTTTACCAATCTTATCTTGATAAATCTTAGCAATTTCTGCAGATGTATAAGCCGTATTACCTTCAAGGATAAGCTTAGTGAGTTTAAATTTTATTTTTTGCGCTTCTGGCCCAAGCGTTGAACTCTCTTGCTCTGGGACATTTGGCGTTGGACTTTTGCGCATTAATTGTGGGGGTTTTTGCGTTAATATTTTATTCAACACACCTGGCATAGTCGAAGCTGGCAGTTGATTTTGATTCAGTGCAGGCATCGCTTCTACTGCATAAAAGGCACACGAGGTGAGCGTGAGGCATAAAACTGTTTTTTTAAAGTGGAAATAGTCTTGTTTGCGTTTCATGAGGCTCCTGCCAAACTCTCTTCCTGGACACAATTTGTTATTATAAGGTGACTTATCTAAAAAGAAAACATAAAACCTACTTTGTCTTCCTGAGCGTTTTTGTGCGAAGAATTTCCCTCTAGTATAAGTAAGGCGATCTTTCGTGAAAAAAGCTCAGAACGCTCCTCAGAATGACACAGTTGTGTATATAATCTTGTGTATAGATAAATAGGAGAAGCCATGGGCAAACGCATTCCCATTTTACTAGGACTGATCTTGTTGGGTATTGCGGTTTGGCTGCAAATTACCACCTTCCAGCCGATTGTGCACTTCATTACACGCTTGCAAAATCTGGGTTACGACATGCAATTGCGTGCTCGCTTATTCACACACCACAAGCCGCTCACTGGACAAGTTGCCATTGTCGATATCGACGACAAAAGTATCGCAAAAGAAGGTCGTTGGCCTTGGTCTCGTAGTCGCATGGCACAACTCGTGAATCAGCTACACGCTGATGGTGCTGTTGTTGTCGCTTTCGACATTATCTTTCCTGAACCAGAAGAAAATATTGCAGCTGTTGTACATCATACTTTACAACAGAAAAAAAACATCAACCCAGACACACTCAAAACACTTCAGAATGTTCAAGCAGATTTCGATTTTGATACACAATTTGCAAAAAGTTTAACAACACTTGACAGCATACTTGGGATTAGTTTTTTACCACGCAAAGAAACCTCTGGCATTTTACCAACCCCTCTTTTAACAATTAAAAATCAAGAAAAAAATAATGGCTTCGTTGAAGCGTTAGGATTTATCGGTAATATTCCCACGCTCCAACAGCATGCTAAATCAGCAGGATTCATTAATGTATTTCCAGATGATGATGGCATTATTCGCCGCGTACCAATACTCATTCGATATCAAGATGGACTTTATCCTTCCCTTGCTTTAGAAGCAGTAAATCGTTTTTTACTAACTCAAATTACACTCAACTCAGCAAAATATTTAAATGAATCGCGTCTTGAGAGTGTCTCCATTGGAAATCATATCATTCCAACAGATAGCAAAGCAGAAGTGATTGTGCCATATCGCGGTTTAAGCTACACGTTTCCCTATTTCTCAGCGTCAGATGTTTTACATAAAAAAATTCCGCCTGACGCACTACAAGGTAAAATTATTTTTATTGGCACTTCAGCTACCGGTCTAGGCGATTTGAAAGCAGCTGCGATTCAAAATATTTTTCCTGGCGTTGAAATTCAAGCCACTATTGCTGCAGGTATTTTAGATGATGATTTTTCAGAACGCCCTGCATGGGCAACAGGAGCTGAAATTTTTCTAACATTTTTTCCAGGAATTTTATTTGTTTTCCTTTTTCCCTTTTTAGGACCACGCACACTTATTTTGTGCGCCATCATTCTCCCCTTTCTTTATATTTTAGCAAACAGCTGGGTTTGGGAATACGCCGGTCTTATACTTTTTGTTTTTATGCCAATTGTACTAATCCTTTTTCTCGCAATTCTCAATATGATTTATGGGTATTTCTTTGAATCGCGAAAGCGCGAACAATTACACGAAATGTTTGGACAGTATGTCCCAGAAAGACATATCGATGAAATGTTAACAGGTAACAATCGATATAGTTTATATGGTGAAGATCGTGAAATGACTGTTTTATTCGCTGATATCCGCAACTTCACAACGATTTCAGAAAATCTTTCTGCAACAGAACTCAAAGAAATGCTGAATAGCTTCTTTACACCCATGACTGAAATTATCTTTCATCACAATGGCACGATTGATAAATACGTCGGCGACATGATTATGGCATTTTGGGGCGCACCTCTTTCAGATGCAGAACACACAAAACATGGCATTGAAGCCGCCATCGAAATGCAACAGAAAATAAAAGAATTACACCCCATTTTTGCTGAAAAAAAGTGGCCCGAAATTCATATTGGCATTGGACTCAATAGTGGATTTATGCGCGTCGGCGACATGGGCTCGCGTTTTAGACGTAGTTACACTGTGTTAGGTGATGCTGTCAATTTAGCTTCTCGCGTTGAAAATTTAACAAAATTTTATGGTGCAAATCTCATAGTTACGGAAAATACTCGCAACAATCATGAGAATGATTTTATTTTTCGAAAATTAGATTGCGTTAGAGTAAAAGGCAAAAAAAATAGTATTTCCATTTATGAAGTGCTCGGCAAAAAAAATTCTCTTTCAGCTCTGCAGCAAGAAGAACTTGCGCAATACAACTCTGCACTTGATTTATATTTTTCGCAACAATGGCAAACTTCGCATGATGTTTTTATCCAATTACATCATCAAAATCCCGATAAAAAAATATATAAAATTTATGCTAAACGTACCGCTGAATATTTGAAAACACCTCCCCACAATTGGGAAGGTGTGTATACGCACGTGTCAAAGTAACTGTAAATATTATTCGGTGAGCTGCAACAAGAACTCGACATTGCGAAGAGGCAGAGCGTGAGATCTCGCACGTGATGTGAGAAGCAATCGAATTTTAAAAACTAGATTGTCACGCCTGATCCTGGATCAAGTCCAGGATCAACGCTGGCTCACAATGACGAGTGAGTGATTTATCAATTTGCTTTTAACTGAATACAATTCACAATTTTATTGGTATTCGTTGATGGAGCAGTACCGCTGCCTGCATCCACTGTGGTTGACGTAGAATTGCTCGTCGATGATCCTACCGTGGGTGTATTTGTACCACTTGTTCCTGTGCTTGAACTCGAACTTGATGATCCAGAAGAAGATCCGCCTGAACTACTAGGTCCAGAGGATCCACCACTCGAATCTGATCCTGAGGTTGTCCCAACTGCACCGCCCGTATTTTGATTATTCGATGGGCTTGAGGAGGGTGTAGGTGCAGGGGCAGGGGTTGGTGCTGGCAATGATTGAACAAGACTTGCAGGCGCCGTTACCACTCGAGGTTTAATGTTCAATCCACTGATTTGGGCTGCGGCTTGTTTTTCAGGATCCAACACGATTTGGCCTGCATCATTTGTCACAACGATAGGATCCCGCAGAGTTTGAGCAATAAGGTTATTTCCTGTCAAAGAAGCGACATATTCCGTACCACGAACACCGATGGTTGCCACAGGTGTTTTCACTGAATAAGAATCATAATGGGTATGAGCAATCAGGCCGGTAATCGTTCTAAAGGCCCCTTTGATAAAATTGGCAATAAAATGGTTATCAGCTGGTTTTCCTTTTTTATCATAATGATATTGATCAATTTTGAATTCAGTCCCAGAGCGTAAAACCAATAAACTCCCATCTGTAAAAACCACTTGGCCACTGCCATCTGCACCTGTCTTAAGTGTATCGCCTTCATACACAGGAGATTGTCGTTCTAGTGGGCGTTCTTTTTGATCGGTAGCCTCTGCCTTCACTGTTCCTTTAACCCAAACCATTTGACCAATCATTGCAGAAACAGACGTTGTTGAGGTTGGAGCTGTTGCTGCAGTCGTTGTAGTTGGTGGCGCGATAGGGGCTCCTACGGACGTTGGAGCAGGTTTTGCAAGCAGCGCTGGCACGGCAGGTGTAGGCGCTGAAGAAACAGGTTCTGCTGCAAAAACGATCCCGCTGCACAAGAAAAAAGCTAGTGCAATCAATGGGATAATATTTAACAGCGCACGAACCATACATACCCCGCCACTTGAAGATCCATATTTACAAGTATAGACGATAAGATGATATCTAGGGCGAGAGGTATCTTTCTGAATATTACAGTTAAATCAGTTCTTCCTTTTCCAAGTGATCAGTGCGACATCAGAAAATTGCGCGACAAATCATAGCTCCTAGTCTTCGTTGTATTGAAATGGGCACAATCTTTCTGTAGTTCATGAGTTAACATTAATTTTGTATGATCGGCTTATTCGGTTTTTTATTTGCCTCTTCATCAGCGTGAGGTTCCTCATCTTGATTATCATCAAAAAACTTTGGTGTATATTTTGGCACCTCAGGGAAATCTGCGATTTCGTTTTCTTCATCCGCAACTTGAGCATCAGCACCATAGGCCGGAGGACGTGGCTCAGATTCAGGCAAGGCAGCTTCAGCTTCTTGTTCTGAATGCGGCGCTTCTGCTATTGGAGGAATATCGTCTCCTGCATAATTAATCGGTTGAGCTGACACTTCTGCTGGTGGCGCTGAAGGTTCCACTTCTCCAACGAAATGTTTGTCTTCACTTACTCGCTCAATCGGCGCAGATGGAACGACTGCGGCATCATCTGTAGCACCGTACTGATAGACTTTAGGTTCTTTTGCTTTCTCTTTTTGTCGCGCTTGTTGTGCTTTTATTGCTTCTTGATTTGCAATTTCCGAACGTTTGATAGCATCGCTAAGAATATCTTTATGAGATCCAAATGCTTTTTCGAGATTCCTGCAAAGCGTCGTTTTTCCAGAAATATGTTTTGCTGTGCCTTCATCAAAAACATTAATTGCCGAGAAATTAGGAATTTTTGCGCATATTCGCTCCAATTCATCATGATTAATGAAAGGAAAATTCTTTCGCATTTCGAGCGCTCTATTTAATTCATGTAATACAACAAGTTTTTTACTTGTGCTATCTATGTTGTTTTGAAGTGTTTTAAGTGTTTTGCTCAGTTCTTTTTCTTCCCGCTCTCGTAGTGTTTTGCTCGGTTCTTTTTCTTCCAGCTCTCGTAGTCTTTTGCTCCGTTCTTTTTCTTCCAGCGCTTGTTTTGAGAATTTTTCTAATTTATCAGCGACTCTGATTCGCTCGCTTTCAATGACATCTTTTAATTTAACAACACTCAAACCCTGCTCAATTTTTCCTTCTTGTTTTGATTCGCCGAATAAGCTGATACGTGGAAGTGAAAATTGTGGCATTGCAATACGTGATTTTTTAGGCTCGGGCGGTTGAACAATTTCCTTTTCTTCTTCAAGTTTTTGTTTGTCCGCCCACTCTATAATTGGATGCTTATCCGGTTTTGTTTCATATTGTGAGACTTGGTGATCAATCACATCAACTTTTCCTTGGCATGTTTCAACCCAAGCATCTACCTCGCTCTTAAAAACAATCTCCTGGCTTTTGTCTTCAGGATGAAGGCACATAACAAAAATTTTACATTCCGGGAAAATATTTTCAATTGACTTGACCCATTCCTTAACATCAGAAAAACTTCCTTGATCATCCATTTTAACAATTGCTACAACAGCATCAACGTCCTGCACCTGGCTTTTGGTTATATGTCTGGATCTTACCCCCGCTGCAGTCCACCAAAGTTGGTGATCACCCTGCTTCACAAAATCTATACCTATCGTTAAAACGTTACCTCTTTTGAATTCATCCCGTACGACAGAATCCTTATCACCCAATATCAAAATTCTCATAACAGCTCCTCTCGAGGACGTCTGATCATAAGATGAGTATGGTATAAAAATATGGATTTTCCACAGGTTCAAAATAACCCATTGAATATGTGACAATTTTTACGCAGCTTGCGATGCATTAATTGATAAAAACAATGAAAAAATCGTATTTTTAATTTGACTTATATTTTTTATCTGGCATAATCAATCCGTTTGCGCGCAAATTTTCCTGATCCAAGTCAGACGCCGAGTCTTTTTGGATTAATCACTAATTATTGAGGAGAATTCCCGTGCAAGACATCTTCGCCTACGACTACATCATCCGCAAACTACGCCATTTTTTCCAAGATCAAAAAGGTTTTATCGAAATTCCCTCTCAAGCTCGTCTTTCTATTTTAGCCGCCTGTGAAGATCCAGAAACCATCAGTCAATTTGTTTTTAGTGGCGTCAATTATCCGCTGCCACAAACAGGACAAATGTGGTTAGAAGCAGAGATATTAAAAAATCCAAATGTGCCGGGTGTATTTTGCTCCACAACAAGTTATCGCAACGAACCCTTCCCAATTCCCGGACGTCATGAAAAAATCTTTCCGATGTTTGAATTTGAATCCAACGGCAACATTCAAGCAATGAAAAAACTGGAAGGTGAGCTACTTGAATTTCTTGGTTTTTCTCCTGCAGTCCATTGTGTGTACGATGAAATTTGCGCGCAATACGGTGTAGATGAAATCACTTCAGAGCACGAACTCACTTTGCAACAAAATCTTGGCAACGTGATCAGTCTCGAATATTTCCCAGAACGTACTCATCCATTTTGGAATATGAAACATGACAAAGATGGCATCTACAATAAAGTCGATGTGATCTTATACGGCATGGAAACCATCGGATCTGCTGAACGATCAACCAACGTCGCAGAAATGCGTAATGACTTCTTCAACATTTCAAATGGTCAGTATGCGAAATTATTGTTTAATGCTTTTGGTGAAGAGCGCGTGATCAAAGAATTGAATGAATACCTAGCACTACCGATGTTTCCACGCTTTGGCGGCGGTATCGGTGTAACACGTTTAGCACGTGCGATGCGCTTGGCAAATTTAATTCCTGAAAACGCAGCAGCCAAAAAACTATCAGAGGCAGTGTAATTTACTACCCTCTTGTCATCCCCGCGAAAGCGGGGATCCATTTTAAAAATAGCAGCAACGAGATACTCATGAACCAAACTGAATTAATTTACACTCTCTACAAAATTTCTGCGATTCGCTTTGGTGACTTCACTTTGAAAAGCGGACAGCAATCTTCAATTTATTTAGATTTACGCCAGATCATTTCATATCCTTTATTATTGCGCTCAGTCGCAAGCCATATTTGGCACACCCTTGAAGGTCATGCCATGACGACTGAGTTGATTTGCGGCGTGCCTTATACTGCACTTCCCATTGCAACGTGTCTCTCATTGCAACATAACATTCCCATGCTCATGCGCCGCAAAGAAGCGAAAAATTACGGCACAGGCAAAATCATTGAAGGCGTTTTTCAACCTGGACAACATTGTTTGATCATCGAAGACATTATCACCACAGGCGGCAGCATCATTGAAACAGTCGAGGCGCTAAGAACCGCCGGCGTCACTGTCACAGTTGCAGCAGCTTTCATTGATCGCGATCAAGGCGGCAAACAAAATTTACAGCAAACGAACATTACCACTCACACCGTTTTTACGCTGCCGCATATTTTAAAAGTACTCGCCGAATCCAACATAATACAACCAGAAGAAAGAACCATTATTCACGCTTTATTAAATGAGTTTGCTTAATGAAAAAATATAGCTATGCAGAACGTGCCGTATTAGCAAAAAATCCGCTTGCTAAAAAATTATTTTTATTAATGGAAAAAAAACAATCTAATCTTGCTTTTTCTGCCGATGTTACCGATGCAAAAAAACTTTTGGAATTAGCTGATCAACTCGGCCCTGAAATTTGCATTTTGAAAACACACATTGATATCGTAACAGATTTTACTCCAGCACTCACCGAATCCCTCAAAGCATTGGCAAAGCAACATCAATTTTTAATTTTTGAAGATCGTAAATTTGCCGATATTGGTCACACAGTGCAGTTACAATATCAACAAGGTATTTATCGTATTGCAGATTGGGCTGACATAGTCAATGCGCACAGTTTACCAGGGCCCGATATAATTCGTGCACTGACAGATCGTCATACAAAAGAACCGCGCGGACTTTTATTGTTAGCGAACATGAGCTCAAAAGGGTGTTTATGTGACGACGATTATGTTCAACAAACTATTCAAATGGCGCAGGATTTTCCTGATGCTGTAATGGGGTTTATCGCGCCTCAAAAAATTTCAGCGCATCCTGAATGGATTCATCTCACCCCTGGGATTCAATTTCATCAATCAGGGGATACACTGGGACAGCAATATGTCACACCAGAAATAGCTATTCGAAAGCGCGGCACTGATATCATTATTGTCGGTCGCGGAATCCTACAAGCTGACGATCCCCTCATGGCAGCAAAACAGTATCGCGCTGCAGGGTGGGAAGCATATCATCTTTTGTAGGATTGAGATTGACTCACGAGTCTTAACAAAAGCAGTCATTTCTTGACAGTGTCATGAAAAAATCTTTGAACCGCGCATCAGCACGATACGCGGTTCTTAATTTTTTAGTTTTGAATAACATCAACAGTTGAACGCACTGCTTTAACACCGTCCACTTGCTTTGCAAGTGTGAGCGCGTTGCGTGCCTGTCTTGTGCTATCTGCTGTACCTGATAGATAAACAATACCATTGATGGTTTCCACGTGAATTGGCATGGTAGTAATATTTCTGCTACCAAACAATCTTTCGTTGATAAAATTCGTTTTCACTTTTGCTGTAATGGCTGCATCATCCAGTGGTTGCGCACTTTGCTGATTCGTTGAATAAGCATAGGCCTGATTGTTTGAAACATTTCCCTGATCAGTTAAGCTTGCGTAGGTATGATTTTGTGAAGAGTTGTATTGATTGTATGTACCTGAGGCTGAAGAACTACCTCCATCCATACTGCTACAACCTCCGAGTGCAAGTGCGAATAATGATACAACTAATAAATTCCTTTTCATGGGTCTACTCCTTGATCATCGTGTCAAATGGTTTGAATATTATACATAAAAAAATTAACCGATACTTCTCATAAAAATCATTCTTTTGCAGAATCGCATAAAATTTCTCAATAAATCAATCAGTTGTGATTAATATAAAAAAATCAGTTTAAACAAAAGCTGAACTGAAAATGCTCAACTTTAAGCGCTCGCCCATCATGGCCTCGCCATGTTATTGCGCAGCGAAGCAGAGGGCGCATCACCTTCTATCGGCTTGATTTTACCGATAAAATTATTTTTCATGAGAGCACTTAAAATAAAAGACGTTTTAAAATGTTTAGGATTCATTCTGTCCGTACTATCCGATAAAAAATCACCCTTTTCATCGGTAAACATTTTTTTAAACGTAAAAGGATGCGGCGGATGATTGCCCTGGCTAAAATTAAACACGAGCGCTTCGTCATCAACCGTAATCACTGTCCAATAATCGTTTTCAGTGTTGTGTTGTTGAACTTCCTCACGTGTAAAGAATGAAAACGCAGTTTGAGCATTTACCTTTTGATTTTGGTCTCGCATGGTATGACTCCTTTATTGCCTTTATTGCCGACATCTCTTTGTTACACTTTCTGGCTCCATGAGTGATTTGAAAATCTTTTGATCAATTTGACGATTTACGCTATGTGCCTGGCCATTGCCAAAAAAGTGAGGCGCCTTTTCAGCGTATTTTTCAGCGAAAAAAATCGGCTTCAAAGTGTCATCATTTAGCCTGTAAAAGGCTTTATCTCGCTCAGCGGACAAAGGATAGTTTGCAGCGATCAAAGCAGATAATCCTAGCAACATAAACAACGAGTAATTGATACCATAACGGGGCTCTGGGACAAAGATGAAATCTTTTTGATTCACAAATCGACGATTGGCATTACGTCGTCCTTGATTAGGCATAAAATAAACCCGCGATTTTTTGTTATGCGACATAGTTACTCCTGTATAGTCAATAAAGTTAATGCAAGCGATCATATAATGATGTGCGTAGTAGATCAAACCATTCTTACTGGAAATTGTTGACAATCCTTTTGTAATGCTATAGCATTACAGCATTCCATATGATTTTATAAGAGCATCCATCCATGAAACGCTTTACCCTTATCACAGCCAGCTTGTTGGCTTTTTTGCTGTTGTCTGCCTGTAACAACAATGCGCCCGAAACACGCATCGGCATCATTGAGCCAATAGAACACACCGCGATGGATGAAATCGTCGCTGGTTTTAAAAAGACATTAGCCAAAAATTTTGACGGCCCCGTTGCTGTGCATATTGAGAATGCTGAAGCAGATCCCAGCCTTGAGCGTGCCATTATTCAAAAAATGCGGGATGCGCATTACACCATGATCGTTCCCATTGGTGTTGATGCCACAGAAATGACGCTTTCGATGACAAAAAATATACCTGTCGTGAGCTTAGCTTCAGATCTGTCAGACAAAGCACGACAAAAATTAAATCCCTGCAATGTTGCTGCTGTCCATGATGAAATTTCATCCGCCCAAATTCTCAGCTTTATTCATCAAGTCTACCCACACTTGAAAAATCTTGTTTTAGTCCATAGCAGTGCGAACAAAGTCTTTCCTGAAGTCCAAGCCACCATAGCTGCTGGCAAAAAATTTGGCATCACGATTCATCCGATGATGGTTTCAACGTTGGCGGAATTGTATTCGGTTAGTCAATCACTCCCGACAAAAACTGAAGGCATTTTCATTTTAAAAGACAGTTTAATTGCCAGCGGTATCGCAACACTGGCAAATGTTGCAACACAGAAACATATTCCACTCATCAGCTCTGATCAAGGTTCAGTACAAAATGGTGCAGGATTTGCCTTAGGTGTACACGAAAGTCGAATTGGTGAGGAAGGTGCGATTCTAGCGGCACAAATTCTCAAAGGAAGATCTGCCTGCGAATTACCCATTGTAGATATGAAAAATTTAACAGTTTTTGTGAATGGAAGAGCGCTTGATAAAGCTGCGCAATCTATAAAAAATATTCGCGCAGCAGCAGCGCATTTACATTATCCTGTTGAGCAATTGGATAGTTGACTATGGACAGTTTATTTCTCTCAGCGCTCACGCAAACGCTCACCTTTTTACCGTTAGCGTTGGGCATCAGTATCAGTTATTGCGCATTGCGCGCGACTGACATGACGCTGGATGGCAGTTTTGTATTGGGTGCCGCGATTTTTGCAAAATGTGTTACGCTGGGTTTTTCCCCCTACCTTGCAGCAATCGCATCGATTGGTGCAGGCGCATTATCTGGTTTCATGGTCAGCTGCATTCAACGCAAAGGTAAAATTGATCCTTTGCTCGCTGGCATTTTAGCGTCATTCATTTTAACGAGCGGTAATCTCATTTTAATGGGTCGCCCGAATATTAACTTACTAGAACAACACACTTTATTATCCGCTGCTTTCCAACAAGGCCCTTTTGTAGGATGGATGCAAACTGCTTTTTATGTTTTTCTATTATGTTTTGCCGCGTGTTATCTCATGCAAAGCCCGCTCGGTTTACGTTTGCGTGCATTCGGCAATAATCCGCAACTCCTTGCTCGACTCGGGCGCTCAATAGAAGCCCATCGCATGATAGGTTTTTCTTTAACAAATAGCTTAGCCGCAGCAAGCGGAATGCTCACAGCGCAAGTTGTCGGTTATGCCGATACAGGAATGGGCCTCGGTATGACATTAACAGGCATTGGTGCCATCATTTTAGGGCAGCAATTCATTCGATTTTGTTTCCGCAAATCCGATATGCGCATTGGCACTGAATTTGTTGCCTGTTTAATTGGTGTCATGTGTTACTTTTTTGCGATGAATGGATTGTTACGCTTAGATATCAATCCCATTTTTTTACGTATGTTATTAGGCGTCGTGTTGATCTTATTTTTACGGGCAGCTGCAACGCCTCAATTAAGTAGAGAAACGCCATGAAAAACACGCTACTCACATTACAAAATATTTCACTCAACCTGCCGAATGCATCAGCACCGATTTTGTCTGACATCCATTATGAAGTTAAACAAGGTGATTTTATTTTAATTCTTGGGAGCAATGGTTCCGGAAAAACTTCTCTGCTTAAATTGATTAGTCGACAATATCAGCCGACCCGTGGCACTATTTATTTACGCAATGAAAATATTCATCGTATATCACAAACAAATTTTACAAAAAAAATAAGCTTGCTCACACAAAATTCTCACGATTCTCTTTTCACTGCTTTAACCGTGTATGAAAACTACGTATTATTTGCTAAAAAAAATATTTCTCGTGATGCGTTCGAAAAACATCTCCTCGATTTTAATTCAAAATTATCTGAGCGTCTCGATCAACGCGTGGATACTTTGTCTGGTGGTGAAAAACAAGCGCTGGCTTTAGCGCTAACATTACTCAATCCACCTGATATTTTATTACTCGATGAACATACCAGTGCACTTGACCCACTAACTTCTGCGCACATCATGTCGTTGACTGCTGCCATGGCAAAAAAATATGACATCACTTGTCTGCTCACGACACACAATATGGAAATGGCAAAACAATATGGCAATCGTATTCTAGCCTTGAAACACGGCAAAATTTATCGCATGATCGAAGATCGCGCACACTCAACAACCGAAGACCTTGTATCAGTTTGTTTTTAAGGAACCCAATGAACGCAAAAGGCTGGCATGATTTTCTTGATTTATGTCTTGAAACAAAAAATCGCAAAACGTTAAATGAACTTTTTGAACTCTTTTTAACCGCCGAAGAACGCTCCGCCATCAGCATGCGTTATCTGTTAATTCAAGCTTTATTAAAGCAACACAAAACACAGCGTGAAATTGCAGATCATCTCAAAGTCAGTATTGCCAAAATTACACGCGGCTCCAACGAATTAAAACGCATGAATCAAAAGTTTTTGGAGTGGTTGCAGGGGAAAGTGTAACAGCTAGTCGAAATCCTTTACGGTGATTGATTAATTATCCGTCATTGCGTACCTGCGTTAGCGTTTTGGCGTGGCAATGACGAATTCTTACTTGAAGTTCTTAAAATCTCGTTAATTCATCTGTTCAATTCGCGCGACAATTTTTTTCAAATATTGTAATTCTTCGGGTGAAAATTCTTTGCTAAGTTTCGCGCCTGGATTTAAAACGAGAAAAACATTCTCGCCAATCCCCACCACTAAATCTCTTCCGCTGAGTTGCACATGCGCGATCTCACCGGCTTGTTCGGCAGCCCAAGCTGCCATCTGATCTTCGGCTTCAAACGCTAGCATGAAGATATGCTTCTCATGAACAGCAAATAAGGGACGAAAAGGTTCTTCCTCCGTTGGGGTATGTTCTTTTTGCACGGGCAAATAGAATTTTGTTTGTAATAAGAGTAAATGCACGCGATTCACATCGGCTTGTTGGCCTTGGCTTGCATAAGCCTCTGCAATAGCTTGCTCTAGTGGCGTCACAGATAGATACCCCTCAGTGGTCTTAAACAAATGATAAACCATGGTGTAATTTATCATCATCAGGTAAAATCCGCACGATCTCAATGTAAAGGATGACACAATTTTCATCAGAACGAGGTATTTATGATGGTACAGAATAAATCAATGTCTTCGACACAACAATGGCATATTAATTTATCTGCGGATGAATTAGTTCAGCTTGCATTCCAGCGAAAAGAAGGCGTCCTTGCTGCGAACCATGCCCTTGCTGTCACCACCGGGAAGCGTACCGGTCGCTCACCAAGAGATCGATTTATTGTCAAAGATGCCCTCACTGAGTCAACCGTCGATTGGAACAAGATCAACCAACCCATTTCCCCTGAAATATTTGATGCGCTTTTTTTAAAAGCTACCGATTGGCTAAGTCATCAAGATTGTGCCTTTAAATCCTGGCTCAAGGTTGGCGCTGATCCAAAACACGCGATCGATGTCAAAGTCATTACACAATTAGCTTGGCACCAATTGTTCGCACGCAATCTTTTTATCCGTCCTGAAAATCCTGCCACACAAGATGTCATCGATGAATGGACAGTGCTTTGTCTGCCTGATTTTAAAACTGACCCAGAACGTGACGGGGTCAACGGTGATGCGGCCATCATGCTCAATTTTTCAAAAAAAATTATTTTAATTTTAGGCACCCATTATGCGGGTGAAATTAAAAAAGCCATGTTTACTGTGATGAATTTTCTTTTACCTGAAAAAGATGTGTTACCAATGCATTGCGCTGCGAATGTAGGTAAAAATGGCAAAACAGCTTTATTTTTTGGATTATCTGGCACAGGCAAAACCACTTTATCTGCCGATCCTGAGCGCTGGCTTATCGGGGATGATGAACATGGCTGGAGCAAGGATGGTGTTTTCAACTTTGAAGGTGGATGCTATGCAAAATGCATCGATCTTTCACATGAACGCGAACCTGTCATTTGGGATGCGATTCGTCACACTGCCGTTATGGAAAATGTTGTCATCGATCCTAAAACATCGGAGCCAAATTACAACGATGCAAGCTTAACAGAAAATACACGTGCGGCTTATCCGCGCGAACATATTCCTTTGCGCGTTGAATCCAACCAAGCAGGTTTACCAAACGCAGTGATATTTTTAACCTGTGATTTATATGGTGTACTCCCCCCCGTTGCACGTTTAACACGCGAACAAGCAGCTTGGTATTTTCTCAGCGGTTATACCGCTCTTGTGGGCAGCACAGAAGTCGGCAGCAGTAATAAAATCAGCGAAACATTCAGCACGTGTTTTGGCGCACCGTTTTTTCCACGCCCTGCGCATGTGTATGCTGATCTTTTATTAAAACGACTCGCGCACAGTGGCGCTGAAGTGTATTTAGTTAACACTGGTTGGACAGGTGGCAGTTATGCACAAGGCGGCAAACGATTCTCTATTCCAACAACGCGCGCGATTATCCGTGCGATTGTGGATGATCAATTACAAAATATTTCCTACGAAACACTTCCGGGGTTTAATTTATCTATCCCAAAAGAAGTGCCTGGGGTAGACAACAATATTTTAAATCCGCGTAACACTTGGCAAGATGTCAAACAATACGATGAAACTGCTCGCACATTGATTGATAAATTCAATCATAATTTCAAAAAATTTACTGTGAGTGAGTCGATTCAAAAAGCAGCGCCTGTTGTGTTTTGATTTTTTTAAATCCCCCGTTTTTTCTAAACGGAATATATTCTTTACCCTGTCGTCCCGCGGCTTGTCCGCGGGATCCAGCGCCTTAAAGTCACTAGTTTCCGTGCTAGAAACTGCACGGAATGACAATGATACAATGAGGAAGATGCGTGCCGGCTACTGCGAACACAATACACAATAACTTTCTTGAAATCCGCAAAACTATTTCGAATTTTGAAAAAAAATATCATCGAACACATGGTTCTGTTTCACTATTAGCAGTCAGCAAAAAGCAATCTCTCGAAAAAATGAGCGAAGCCATTGCTGTGGGACAAAAAGCCTTTGGCGAAAATTATTTGCAAGAAGCTTTAGAAAAAATATCTTATTTCGAATCTATTCATGAAAATTTAGAATGGCACTTCATTGGCCACATGCAAGATAATAAAACACGAAAAATTGCAGAACATTTTGCGTGGGTGCATAGCCTTGATAAGCAAAAAACTGCGAAACGTTTAAATGATCAACGTCCTCTTGAATTACCGCCCTTGAATATTTGTTTACAGATTAATATCAGCCAGGAAGATACTAAGTTTGGGATATCTCCTGAAGAAGTATTCGAATTAGCAGCGTTTTGCCAAACCTTACCACGTTTACGCTTGAGAGGGATTATGGCTTTACCTGCACCAACCATGGATTTTGCTCGACAGCGCACCAACTTCCACCCTCTGAGAGACATCTTAAAAGTACTTAAAAATCAATACGATACGATAGACACGCTTTCAATTGGAACATCTCTGGACTTAGAAGCTGCGATTGCGGAAGGGGCTACAATGGTCAGAATTGGAACAGCACTTTTTGGAACACGCAATATTTTACCATAATTCAGACCCGAAAATCTGGCGTAAAATGATCTTATGACAATCTGATTAAGAATAACTCGAAAGGATGCGTTATGAGACTCTGGCAAACAATATGTATTACCCTCATCGCCACATTTGCGCTTGTCAGCAATGCGATGGCTCTCTCAGTCAGAGGCATTTATGTCACTTCCAGCACAATGGAAGATAGGTCCTACGTCAACTATTTAATCAAACATGCAAAAGCATCAGGCATTAATACATTTGTTGTAGATGTCGATGGGCCGTCAAAAATGTATCGCGCCAATATTCCATTACTTAAACAAAACGGGATTCATTACGTTGCTCGCATTGTTATTTTCCCACAAGGTGGCACGGCCGATCGCATTAAATCACTTGAATATCGGGAGAAAAAATTTAATTTAGTGAAACTCGCACTGGCATATGGCGCTGAACAAATTCAACTGGATTACATTCGATATAATACTTCTTCAGGAAGATCACCTCAGCACGTAATTGATATTAATAATGTTATTCGCTGGTTTAAAGGCAGAATATCTGTACCTTTACAAATCGACGTTTTCGGCATCACGAGTTTTGGAGCAGAACATCATATTGGTCAAGACGTCCGTGTTTTTGCGCAAGATGTTGATGTGATTTGTCCAATGAATTATCCATCACATTTTGAGCCATTTGCTTTTCATTCTGCCAGACCGCATGAAACTATTCTCAATGCATTGGAATCTTTGAAAGATCAATTCCATGGCAAAGTACCTGTAAAAATTATTACTTGGATTGAAACTTCGAATTATCACTATGCGTTAACTTCATCTGCCAAACAAAAATACATCAGAGAACAAATTCGCGCGGTTCATGATGCGGGTATCGATGGATGGTATGCCTGGAGTCCAAGCAATGAATATGACAATCTATTTCGTGTGCTAGAAAACAGTAATACTGTTGAAACTGCTAATCGTTAAGAACTCGTCTTTACGAACCAGCGTGAGTCCTGGACTTATCAAGATCAGGCGTAGCAATCTAGCTTTAGCTGGATTGCCACGGCTAAACGCTTCGTAGCCTCGCAACGAGTTCTTCACAATTCATCGACACTAACTATTTCCCTTGCAATTTTCGCATGCATTCCAAATAATCCTTCATTTCATAAATACTAGGAGTATCATGATGACAACGCCCAAGGGACGTAAGCGCAAAGCTAATCAGCAAGAAGCAGAAAATGATTTAAAAAAGCTTCGCCTCACGGAGTGCTTCCTTATCTCTGACCATATTACTCTAAATACAAATGGCGAAATCAGTTTGTCTATACCTCACTGGGATAAAGTAAAAGAAATTTGCAACACCCTCAAAGTATATTGGCCAACTCTTAATATCTACCGAAATTCTTCTACACTTGTTCTAACACAAAACGATCTACTAAATTGGATTAAAAAATCAGAGTATGACTTACTTGTACAGATAAATAAAATTGTTCAATCATGGAGTTCTGATCAAGTAAGTGAATGGACTACTACAAATCATATTGAATTTCTTTTTTACTTGTCACCCAATTTGTTAGAGATTGCATTATGCATAGCACCAACACTTCCTTCACTATTAGTAAGCGCAGAACGATTTGATATTTTGCAGAGTTTTATTGCAAAAATACCCAGCGATGCTTGTGCTCGTCTAGTGATGCATAGCCCTGGCCTTTTAACAAGAAATGTTGTTGAAAATAGAAAAGATTTCACGCGTATGACTCAGTATGACAAAACCATTCATGCACTGTTATTAAAACTAACAGATGAGACAGCTAATCATTTAGCTCAAAAAAATCTTCATGATTGCAATATCTTGACGAGTATTGCAAATCATTTTGCTCGACCCGTATTTACTGCATTACTGAATCGTTTAACCATAGAAACATGCGATAAAATTGCTTTAAAATCGAGCTATCTTCGTGGTCTTAGAAATAATTTTTATTTGATTACTTTGGCACATGAATCTTTAGGCGAACAATTTTCTGAAAAATTATCAAAGCCTGTATTGTATCGTGCTTTAACTGATATCAATTATAATATTCGACACGGAAGGGAAACTGCATTGGATCTTTTTGCTAGAAGACAGCAGGGCCCTGACAAAGTTATTCAGTTCATTAATCAACAATTTCAAAACATTGAGAATCAACCTGCATTTTTGCAAGATTTAGGTTTGTCAGAAATAACAATTCGTGATGGTGGCTATGCAATAGACAGTTGGTCAAAAATTTCTGATGCACTGCTTGCAAGTATGGGAAACCACCATAAAAATAAAAAACAGCGAGAGCGGCTTTATCAAACAATTGTAAAGCACCCGATGCCCGCATGGCCTTATGATAAACGCAAAGTGGAAGACATTGCTGGTCTCGAGTGGCAATTTGCAAGTCTTTTAGGTCGTACCATTTTAATGCGCAATCAGCACGGCGACACACTTGCCATTAAAATCAAAAAAACGAACTCACACGAAAAAAACCGTGATTTCGCGCGCGAATTTAGGGCCGCAAAATATTTACGCGATCATCAAACTGAATTAAATATCCAAAGTCAGTTACCTATTCCAGTTGATGTTGTTAGATTCGAAAATGTTTTCGCTTGGTTGCAAACACGACCATCACTCTCTGCTCAACAATTCACAACTTTTAAAAATCTAGTAGATAATAGTCGTTCTCATACCGCCTATATTTATCGAGTAAACACTACGCAACAAAATTATTTTACTTATTTACACGACCCTCAATTATCTAATGATCAATACACGACAGCCAATAAAATGATTGTGCATGATTTATTTTTATTGTTACAGCATGGTTTGGTATTTAATCAATTGGCAGATCTTTATCATAATCTCGATCATGTTGCAGATAGAGATGATAAAGGCCGATATCTTGTATTGGCTTCTTTGTTACGTCGATTTGATCGTGGTGGATCTGGAAGACTCACTGGCTGGAAAGAATCTGTTGAGTACCCTAATGTTCGCGGAACCGGTTTAGCGGATTTGGGTGATTTTATTACGATAAATGAATTCATTGGTAAGTCAAATCGTACTGAACAGTTTCATAAAGACACCCTTGAATTATTAGGTGACAAAACAAGTAATTATTTAATTGCAAATATCATGGCAGAATATCAATATGTTTTGTTTTTGATTGCCGGCAGACGTGCAGCTTCTTTAGCAGAAACTGCAACAAATAACGGCGAATCTAAAGAAGCAATATTTAACATATGGCAAAATCATGCGAATCAAGTGATACAAAATTGTGTGGATGCCGTAGCGATTATCACTCATGAAGCATTGCATACAGTAAAAACAAAAATGAATCTTTTTGTGAGCACGAAAAGATTAGCACGACAAATGCAATTTTGGATGACCAATGAATATATCCCGCACGTAAAAAATGAAAATATCCCAGCAGATATTTACGGTGAACATGTTGAGGTGAAAGTCAATTTTCATAATATTAGGCATGATACTTTTAATGATGCGATTGGATTTTCAATTAACGGGAAAACGCCTGATTTAGGCCCCGTGAATGGGCAAGAGCCGATTAAAGAAGCCAACAAACTTATGTATTGGATGGTGACGATGATTATCCAATCGTATTGTAATCTGACTTATACTCTAAATGATTTAAGCAAAATAACTGCTGAAAAAAATATAAGCGCTTCTGAACAATTACGTGCTAATGCATTTCACTATCTACCAGCAAAAGCTTATCATCGTTTACAACACACGTTATGTGAAGAACGTCTAGCTTCGAAGCAACGTTTAACACGTACAATGGAAAGTGCGATTGCTGAAGAATCTAACATCCATAAACAAACTGCGGCAGCGTTAACGTTGCAAGGGTTTTGGCGTGAACGGCGTCATCGCAAAGCGCAAGAACAAGCTATCACGCAACAACTGATGGGGAATACAAAATGACGTCTACAAAAATCACTATTCTCGGTGCTGGCAATATGGGCACTGCCTTATTAGGTGGATTAATTGCCAATGATTTTCCTGCGAAAGATATTTGTATCAGTGATCCTGATACAGAAAAATTATCGACTTTAAAAAATCAATATCACATTCAAACCGCAGAAAATAATCTCGAAGCGTGTCAAGCAGCAAATGTGATTTTATTTGCTGTGAAACCGCAAATGATGGCGTCGATTGCAAAACCACTCGCCAGTATCATTCAAAAAAATAAATCATTAGTGCTATCTATCGCAGCCGGCATTCGCATTCAAAATATGCAAAATTGGCTAGGTGAGGCAACTCCCATTGTCCGCTGTATGCCCAACACTCCAGCATTACTTCGCGCAGGTGTGACGGCACTTTTTGCGAATGCGCATGTCAATGCAACACAAAAAGCCCTTGCCGATGACATTTTACGTGCAGTAGGCTTAACCGTTTGGTTATCAGATGAAAAGTTATTGGATGCCGTCACTGCATTATCCGGCTCAGGGCCGGCATACTTTTTTCTGATGATGGATGCTTTGCAACAAACGGGAATTCAATTGGGCTTGCCACCTGAAACAGCAAAATTGCTCACGGTACAAACTGCATTAGGCGCCGCGCGCATGGCCATCGAAACCAATGTTCCGCTTGATGAATTAAAGCGCCGTGTCACTTCAAAAGGGGGTACAACTGAGGCTGCCCTTCATGTCCTTGAACATGGTAAACTTTCAGAGCTTTTTCGCGAAGCATTGTTTGCCGCCGAAAAGCGCTCGAATGAATTGGCTAGCTCAGACGAAGGGTAAGTTCATCATTGCGAGCCCACGAAGTCCCGGACTTGATCCGGGATCCGGCGTGGCAATCCAATCTTTTAAAACTGGATCGCCGCGGCTAAGCACTTCGTAGCCTCGCGATGACGGAACCTCGTGAACGGTTACGAAGAAGGAACCTAAAAAATGGTTGGAAATGCATTTGTTTTTTTAACGACAACGCTTTTTAATATTTATCTTTTTATTTTAGCAATTCGTGTTTTACTTGCTTACGCACACATGCATTACTTTAATCCTGTCGTACAATTTATTACTCGCGTGACCCAACCGATTATCGCACCTTTGCGAAAAGTCATTCCCAATTTTCGCGGCATTGAGCTTTCTACTTTGCTAGTGATGGTTTTATTAGAATGCCTCAAAATTTTTATCGTATTTTATTTAGTCGGCATGTCCCCCTCCATTGTGACAATGTTCATTTTCGCATTTTCTGCAACTCTTAAAGTTTTTTTACAAACTTGGTTCTATGCCATTTTAATTCAAGCCATTTTAAGTTGGATTCAAACACAATCCCCGATGAATGACATTCTCTATGCAATTACTGCACCGATTTTGCGTCCTTTTCAACGCATCATCCCGCCGATTTCCGGGTTTGATATTTCTCCCATCCCAGCGCTCATTTTGTTGCAGTTTGTGGCAATGATGTTGCCGGGGTAATCATGAACCAAAAAATTATTTTCGCGAGCAATAATGCTGGCAAGTTAGCTGAGCTACAACATGCATTTCAACACACATCGATCGAAATTGTACCGCAATCTTTTTTTAACATTGAAGATGTGGAAGAAACAGGTTTAACATTTGTTGAAAATGCTTTATTGAAAGCACGTCATGCAGCAGAAATATCAAAGTTACCGGCGATCGCAGATGATTCAGGATTAGTCGTGCCATATTTAAAAGGTGAGCCTGGCATTTATTCTGCACGTTATGCGGGCATGCCACAAAATCCAGAAGCAAATATTAAAAAATGTCTTGATGCTTTAAAAAATGTAGCTTTTGAAAATCGCCGCGCATGGTTTCATTGTTCGCTCGTTTTTTTATCTTCTGCAACTGATCCTGCACCTATCATTGCGGAAGGCCAATGGCACGGCCATATTTTAACGATAGTCAGAGGCACTAAGGGTTTTGGATATGATCCCATTTTCCTCGACCCTACAACACAACGCAGTGCAGCTGAATTATCGCACGATGAAAAAAATCAGTTGAGCCATCGGGGAAAAGCGGTGAGGGAATTGATAAATAAACTTTGCAAGCATTCACAGTAGTCGATTAGTTCTCCGTCATGTCTGGACCCTGCCCTGGTTGCAGACTGAGTGATACCAGAAAACCATTTGCTTGAATCAGGACAAATGCAGTACTATATCGCCCCTAAGATTGACAAGGTGACGAGATGCTACGCATCAGTAAGTTAACAGACTACGCGATGATGGTTTTATGCTTTCTAGCATTAGACCCTTCCAAACGCGTAAGTGTCTCTTTAATTGCTAAGGCAACCCATCTCAGTCCAACAACTGTTGCTAAGATATTGAAAACATTGCTAAATTCAGGATTTGTTTCATCGACACGGGGTTCGGCTGGCGGTTATCAACTAGCCAAACAACCGACTGACTTGAATGTGGCGGAGATTCTCACCGCCCTAGAAGGCGGCGTCGCGATCACGAATTGCTGTTCACCCGTCAAACAGTGCATCTTCGATCAATTGTGCGGCGTACGTGACAATTGGCAGGTCATTAATCGAATTATTTTAAAAGCCATCGAAGGGATTACTTTGCAAGATATGACAGGGCGGTTGGCTGCAAACTAAACATTTCTCCCTTTGGAAAAGGGAGGTAGGAGGGATTTATAAAAATTGCTTTTATATAAACCCCCCTCAATCCCCCTTTTTCAAAGGGGGAAGCCTTTGGTGAAGCCCTTTTTCAAAAGAGGAGGCCTTTGGTGAAGCCCTTTTCCAAAGAGGGAAAACATACATAGAGACAAAAGATGAAAAATAGTTACATCAAAGAAGTTGTCAATCGCCAATATCAACATGGTTTTGTGACCGATATTGATGCAGATACTTTTGCGCCAGGCTTATCTGAAGAAGTCATTCGTCGTATTTCTGCACGTAAAAATGAACCTGAATTTATGTTGGAATGGCGACTACGCGCGTATCGCCATTGGTTAACATTATCTTTGCCGCGCTGGGCACATTTAAAATTTCCAGATATCGATTTTCAAAGTATTATTTATTACTCTGCGCCCAAAACAAATAAAGACGGTCCCAAAAGTTTAGACGACGTTGATCTTGAATTATTAAAAACTTATGAAAAACTCGGCATTCCCTTGCATGAACGCGCAGCTTTAGCGGGTGTTGCTGTCGATGCCGTGTTTGATAGTGTTTCTGTTGCAACCACTTTTAAAGAAACGCTTGCAAAAGCCGGCGTGATTTTTTGTCCTTTCTCTGAAGCATTGCAACAACATCCCGAACTCATTGAAAAATATCTTGGTACTGTTGTGCCTTATAAAGATAATTTTTTTGCAGCATTAAATTCCGCCGTTTTCAGCGATGGTTCGTTTGTTTATATTCCGAAAGATGTGCGCTGCCCGATGGAATTATCAACCTATTTTCGTATCAACGCTGCAAAAACCGGACAATTTGAACGCACGTTAATTATTGCGGATGAAAACAGTTATGTCAGTTATCTTGAAGGTTGCACCGCACCGATGCGGGATGAAAATCAATTACACGCAGCAGTCGTTGAATTAGTTGCACTCGATCATGCGCAAATAAAATATTCCACCGTGCAAAATTGGTATCCTGGAGATGAAAATGGCCGTGGCGGAATTTACAATTTTGTAACAAAACGCGGTGCATGTCGTGGCAAACATTCTAAAATTGCTTGGACACAAATTGAAACAGGCTCAGCAATCACCTGGAAATACCCCAGCGTGGTGCTGCAAGGCGATCATTCCATCGGTGAATTTTATTCTGTCGCGCTCACAAATTTACATCAACAAGCAGACACCGGCACCAAGATGATTCACATCGGTAAAAATACAAAAAGCACGATTATTTCAAAAGGTATTTCTGCAGGTTTCGGCCAAAACACCTATCGCGGATTAGTGCGCGTTGCGCCGACCGCGCGTGACGCCAGAAACTTTACACAATGTGATTCGTTATTATTAGGCAATACATGCGGTGCCCATACTTTTCCAACAATTGAAGTTAAACATCCGAGCGCACAGATTGAGCATGAGGCTAGCACCTCTAAAATTGGCGAAGATCAATTATTTTATTGTCAACAACGTGGCATGAATGCCGAAGATGCTGTGTCTTTAATTGTGAATGGTTTTTGCAGAAAAGTATTTAATGAATTACCGATGGAATTTGCCGTCGAAGCACAAAAATTACTCGAAGTCAGTTTAGAGGGGAGTGTAGGTTAATGTTAGTTATTCGTGATTTAGCTGTTACCATTCAAAATGAATCCACGCCAAAAAATATTTTGTGCGGCCTCACACTCTCTGTAAATCCTGGCGAAGTCCACGCCATCATGGGACCTAATGGTTCAGGTAAAAGTACTTTAGCGCATGTGTTAGCCGGCAAACAAGGCTACGAAGTTCAAGCAGGTAACGTTACACTCGACAACAAAGACCTTTTAAATATGTCGCCTGAAGATCGCGCGACAGCAGGATTATTTTTAGCATTTCAATATCCTGTCGAAATTCCTGGCGTCAACAACACCCATTTTTTACGCACGGCTTACAATGCAATTCAAAAACAACGTGGCCAAGCACCGCTCGATGCGCTCGATTTTTTAACATTAGTCAAACAAAAATTAAAATGTGTGGACATGGATGAAAAATTTTTACAACGCCCCGTCAACGAAGGTTTTTCTGGCGGCGAAAAAAAACGCAATGAAATTTTGCAAATGTTATTACTAGAACCTCGCGTTGCAATTCTCGATGAAACCGACTCAGGGTTAGATGTAGATGCATTACAAGCAGTTGCAAAAGGCGTGAATAGTTTGCGTGATCCACAACGCAGCTTTATCGTCATCACCCATTATCAAAGATTATTAGATTATATTGTGCCAGACATCGTGCACATTATGATGCACGGCAAGATCATTAAAACTGGCGGTCCTGAGCTTGCGCTCGAAGTTGAAAAGAAAGGCTATGGTTGGTTAGAAGAGGTTGCATCATGAATGCCCCAGCTGAAATTCTTGCTGAACAAAGAGAAATTATTTTTCCAGCGCATTTCAACGCCGCTGAGCCAATATTTTTACCGCTTCATCATGGCGAAAGAATTTTACGTTTGGGTGAAAATAGCTGTGTCACTATTATTGAAGAAGTTATGCGTCCTGAAAATAATGAACCGACGTCATCGCGAGGCCGTGAAACGTTTGGCCGTGACGATCCAAAACAAAATCAATCTGGATTGCCACGCTCAACCAAAAACGTTGAGCTCGCAATGACGGCGGTAACCAAAATCCATTTAGAAAAAAACGCACAGCTCCACTGGATTCAATATCAACATTTACCCAAAAACATTTCCCATGCTGCTGACTATCAAATCACTCAAGATCAAAATAGCAAATTTGAAGCAGGCTTTTTTTCGATCGGCGGACATGTTTCAAAAGTGACATTGCATATTACCCAGCGCGGCACACACGCAGAAAGTTTTTTATACGGATTATCAAAGCCAAATCGCGATGGTCAAACGATCACACATCACGTACAAGTCGATCATCAAGCACCACATGGCAATAGTCATATGTTATACAAAGGTGTTTTAGACAATAAATCCATTTCAGCTTTTCGTGGAAAAGTCGTTGTGCATAAGAATGCAGATAAAATTAATGCTTCGCAAGCAAATCATCACTTATTACTCTGCGCAGGTGCAGAAGCGAAAAGCCAACCTGAGCTTGAAATTGATGCAGAAGATGTGAAGTGCACGCACGGTTCGACAGTCGGACAATTAGATCAAGACGCTTTATTTTATTTACAAGCACGCGGCATTTCACTACATGATGCAAAAAAATTATTAACCGATGCATTTGCTGAAGAGATTTTTATGCAAATCCATTCTGCACCCATTCAAAACTGGCTACGTCAACGAGTATATGCTCATGAATGATATTCGAAATCAATTTCCAATTTTAAATCAAACGATTCATGGCAAACCCCTTGTTTACCTCGATAGTGGTGCGAGCAGTCAAAAGCCCTTGTGCGTAATTGAAGCGATGAATCATTATTATCAAAATCAACATGCGAATATTCATCGCGGTGTCTATACCCTGAGTCAAACTGCTACTGAGCTATTTGAATCTGCACGCAAACGTATTCAACAATTTATTCATGCAAAACACGCACATGAAATTATTTTTGTCCGCGGCACAACTGAAGCGATTAATTTAGTAGCGCAAAGTTATGGTCGCGAACATATTCAACCCGGCGATGAAATTATTTTAACAGTCATGGAACATCATTCGAATATCGTACCATGGCAATTATTGGCAGCAGAAAAAAAAGCTGAAATTAAAGTTGTGCCACTCACGCCGCTCGGTGAATTAGATTTAGATAAATATGCTGCGTTATTTTCAAATCGCACACGCATGGTTGCAGTTGCACATGCCTCTAATGTGTTAGGCACCGTGAATCCCATTCAAAAAATCACTGAGATTGCACACGCGCATGGTGTACCTGTTTTAGTGGATGGCGCGCAAGCCATTGCGCATTTGCCTGTCGATGTGCAACAACTTGGCTGTGATTTTTATGCATTCTCTTCGCATAAAATGTATGGTCCCACTGGCATTGGTGTTTTATATGGCAAAGCTGATTTACTGGAAAAAATGTCGCCCTGGCAAGGTGGCGGAGACATGATTGAACGTGTACGCTTTTCTGGCACAACATTTGCGAAATGTCCCGCGAAATTTGAAGCAGGCACACCTGCGATTGCAGAAGCGATTGGTTTAGCGAAAGCAGTTGAGTGGCTCGAAAAAATTGGCATGGCGCATGTTCAGTCTCACGGACAAGATTTATTGGCATATGCAATCGAATGTTTAAATCACTTTCCAGGTTTTTCTATGCTTGGCAATGCGCCCGGTAAAATTGGCGTGCTCGCTTTTACATTAGACAACATTCATCCACATGATATCGGCACGATTTTAGATCATGCTGGTATTGCAATTCGCGCCGGGCATCATTGTGCAATGCCTTTAATGGAATATTACAATGTACCTGCGTGCGCACGTGCATCATTTGGTCTTTACAATACACGTGAAGATGTTGATGCTTTCGTTGTAGGATTAGAACAAGTCAGCGAGGTCTTCGCATGAGTGATTTACGCGAATTGTATCAATCCGTCATTTTAGATCACGGTCGTCATCCACGTAATCATGGTGAAATGCCTGAAGCCAATTGTCAGCAAGAAGGTTTTAATCCTTTATGTGGTGATCATCTTTTTTTATACGCTGAAAAATCTAACAATCACTTGAAAAAAATTTCTTTTACCGGAAAAGGGTGCGCCATCTCAATGGCTTCTGCTTCTTTGATGACAGAATGTCTGCACAATAAAAGTATTATTGACGCTAAAAAAATATTTGAAGATTTTCATGCGCTCATCACAGAAGGCACAACTTCCGATTCTCTTGGCAAATTGGCTATTTTTGCCGGGGTACGTGAATTTCCTGCGCGCGTAAAATGCGCCACTCTCGCATGGCACACGTTATTAGCCATGTTATCTCATGAATCAAAAGTGGTTTCGACAGAGGCTTAATATGAATCCCGTCACAATTACTGATGCTGCATTAAAATATATTCGTAGCCAAATGATAAAAGAACACAATGCGAAAGCATTTCGGCTATCTATTAAAAAGACAGGGTGCTCTGGTTTTGCGTATCAACCCAAGTTTGTAGAAACCGGAATGGAAAATGATATTCACTATTTAGCACAAGATGGCTTGCCGGTTTACATTGATCCGCTAGCTGAACCTCTTTTAAATGGTTTAATGATTGATTTGCACGTTGACAAAATTGAAAAAAAATTAATTTATCTCAATCCCAATGAAAAAGATCGTTGTGGATGTGGCGAGAGTTTTACGATTTAGAGAACCATCACATGTTTAAACAAGACACGATTGAAGTATTAAGAGAATGTGAAGCGTTGCTCATTCCGAGTGGCGTGCAAATTACTTTGCAAAAAGGATCGTTAGTTTATATTACACAAGCATTAGGTAATGCATACACCGTTTATGTGAATGGGAATTTAGTACGCGTTGCAGGTAAAGATGGCGATGCCCTCGGCATGATCATCATGGAAGAAGAAGATATCAACGCCATGTCTGGCAGTGTGCAAGAAAAAATTTGGGCACAATTAAAAACATGCTTCGATCCTGAAATTCCCGTCAACATTGTAGATTTAGGTTTAGTGTATGAATGCAACGTCGAGAATAATGCAGTGCATATTCGCATGACACTCACTGCTGTCGGCTGCGGCATGGGCCCCGTTTTAGTGGCAGAAGTCGAACAAAAAATACGTCTCATCAAAGAAGTGACAGACGTAAAAGTAGAACTCGTTTTTGATCCCCCTTGGGATCGCAACATGATGAGTGATGTGGCGAAATTACAATTAGGTATGATGTGAATGAGTGTAAACAACTTATGCTAACAAGACTTTTGCCTTGTTGTATTGCGGCAATGGCTCGCTCGCATCCTGCTCGCTGCGCTTTATTTGCCTACATATCAACAAGGCAAAATGAACAAAGCAACCCACAAGTTGTTTTTTGTATTTTGAGAGAGGAGATTATATGACTATTGAAAACATTATCCGTGAACAAATCAGTAATAATCCAGTCGTGCTCTACATGAAAGGCACCGCACAATTTCCGCAATGTGGATTTTCTGCGAAAGCAGTTCAATTGCTAAAAGCATCTGGCGTACAAAAATTTTTAGATGTGAATGTTTTAGAAAATCCCGACATCCGTCAAGGCATCAAAGATTTTTCTGAATGGCCGACAATTCCTCAGTTGTACGTCAACGGTGAGTTCGTTGGTGGCAGTGATATCATGACTGAGATGTATCAAACAGGTGAGTTGCAAAATCTTATTTCCCAGTTACACGACGCCACCATGCCAAACGCGGCAGATAAAGCATAAGATAGATCAGTAAAGAAGTTAAAAAGCTGACGAGATAAAACCCGAAAGCTACAGCTAAACCGACTGCAGCCGTTGCCCATAAGGTCGCGGCAGTAGTCAAACCGCTGACAGAGTTTTCTTTCCGAAAAATCACGCCGCCACCGAGGAAACCCACGCCACTGACGATTTGCGCTGCCACTCGAGATGGGTCAGCACCATAGCCTGGCACGCTGATAGATAATACTCCGAATACACACGCGCCTAATGCAATCGCCCCGTAAGTGCGGATACCCGCAGAACGGTTAGTCCCATGTCGCTCTCTTTCCCAGCCTATCAGTGCACCGAGCAAACATGCGATCAACACGCGGCCAAAAATTTCGAGAGTTGGGTGTAAGTCTGCTGGTAGCATATTGAAAATCCTTTTTCATAGTATGCTTGTATCGTATAATTTTGCGGCCGTTCTGGCAAATATTCCAATGAGGGTTCAAAAAATATGTCATTACCTGAAATTACAGTTCAAGAACTAGAAGCAATGAAAAACGCAGGCGATACCTTTTTCTTATTAGATGTTCGTAATCCAGATGAGTATGCTACCGCGAATTTAGGCGGACACCTCATTCCGCTAAACGAATTACCCATGCGTCTCAATGAATTAAAAAGAGATGACATGATTGTTGTACATTGCCAAGGAGGCGGTCGTTCATCACGCGCGTGTGAATATTTACTTCAGCAAGGATTTACAAATGTTCACAATTTGCGAGGTGGATTGACAGCTTGGCAGAGAGAGATTGGATAACTTTTTTCTCCCTTTGAAAAAGGGAGGTAGGTGATAGGAGCCTATTTTCTCCCTTTGAAAATGAGAAGTAGGTGATAGGAGCCTTTTTTCTCCCTTTGAAAAAGGGAGGTAGGAGGGATTTTTATAAAATGCTTTTTGATAAATCCCCCTCAATCCCCCTTTTTCAAAGGGGGAAGTTTTTTAGCATCCCAGTTTCAAAAGGGGAAGCTTACGTGGTTCTCTAATTTTTCAAAGAGAGAGGCTTATCATTTGCCGCATCTTTTCACACACAGCGTGCATCACTGCCACATTGTGAATACAAGCAAGATGTGAAAATAACGCTGCTTTTTGTTTAAATAAAAAATGCATATAAGCACGTGAAAAATGCTTGCATGTATAACATTTACAATCTTCCATGATAGGATTTTCATCGCGCGCATAAATCGCTTTTTTAATTAGAATATGACCCGTTTCTGTTTCGCCTTCAAAACGACACCAATTATTTTCTTCAACAATTTTTCCGCAATACAATGCACCGTGTCTTGCATTACGCGTTGGCGCGACACAGTCAAATATGTCTATGCCTTTTGCAACGACATCGATTAAATCTTGTGGTCTGAGACCGACACCCATCGTGTAACGCGATTTATTTTCTGGCAGCAAAGGTCGCACCCAATCGATGATTTCAGCGGTTTTTTGCATATCAAACCCAATCACTTCTCCGCCAATTGCAATACCATCGACGGGTGACGCGACAATTTCAGCAGTACTTTTTTCACGTAAATCTCGAAAACTACCGCCTTGAATAATGCCGAATAATGCTTGCTCAAAACCATACGCAGAAGTTGTTTTACGCAAATGTGACTCGATGGATTCGTGTAACCAGCGATGCGTGCGCGTGAATGCATTTTCAGCCGCGATGCGGCCACCATCTTCTGGCGTGCATTCATCAAACACCATAATAATATCTGCGCCAATGACTTTTTGTGCTTGAATCGATGTTTCTGGCGTGAGATGTGTGACTTGATGGGTGAGTGGGTGACGAAAATGCGCACCTTCTTCATCGATACGACAGAGCTTACCGTTTTTTGACAAACTAAACACTTGAAATCCGCCGCTATCCGTCAACATTGGCCCTTGCCAATCCATCATGCGATGCATCCCACCCATGGCTTGAATCATCTCTAAACCGGGCGCACAGAGCATATGATAAGTATTACCGCCAAGAATGATTTGACTGCCAGCTGATTTGAGATCTTCAGGCGTCATGTGATTCACAAACGCACGTGTCCCCACCGGCATAAAAGCAGGTGTCATAACCTCCCCATGCGGTGTTAAAATGCGTGTTACGCGCGCAGGCAAAGTAGGATGTTTTTTAATCAACTGTGTTTCGAATTTTGTCATGGCGCGCATTGTAACAAATATTAGGAAAAATCTATGCGGAATTATTCAATAATGGATCAAATGTGCCTCGCACTCGATGATGCGCTACGTGCCGTACAAAATAATCCCCGCACCACAGCACGCGAATATCCTGCTGCCCGTTTACCAGAAGCTGAGATGACACCTGTTGAACAAAAACATGCGGCAGCCTGTATGCGCATCAATCATGCCGGCGAAGTTTCTGCACAAGGGTTATATCATGGACAAAGTTGGACATCGCGCAGTCAAACATTGCGTGCCAATTTTGCTGCTGCAGCCATCGAAGAGGGTGATCATTTAGCCTGGTGTACACAACGATTATTTGAACTTGGCAGTCGCAAAAGTTTATTAACCCCTTTTTGGTATGCTGGCTCATTCATGATAGGTGTCACTGCAGGTATTGCAGGTGACCGTTGGAGCCTGGGTTTTTTAGCAGAAACAGAAACACAAGTGATGAAACATTTAGACAAACATCTCAATGAAATTCCTAACACCGATCAACGCAGTCATGCGATTTTAAAACAAATGCAAATCGATGAAGGCGAACATCGTGATCACGCCGTTGAGGCAGGCGCCGCACATTTACCTAGTCCCATTAAAAAATTAATGCAGTTCATGTCAGCTGTGATGGTCAAAACAACGTATTGGGTATGATTCAGGGCATGATTGCACTATCCTTGAATATTCGGATACAATATACGAATATTCAAGGATAATCGCAATGCAGCCTAAAATCCAAAGAGATAAATATTATAATAATATCAAACACCTAATATCAAATTTCCCCGTCGTAGCCTTAGTGGGCCCACGTCAGGTAGGGAAAACTACTCTGGCGCGAGCTATTGCTGCGTCTTATGATGAAAACGTCACTTATTTTGATCTCGAAAATCCTACTTCCCTTGCACGCTTAGCCGACCCCATGCTGACATTACAATCTTTACGTGGACTGATTGTGATCGATGAAATTCAACATCAATCTAACCTATTCAAAATACTGCGTGTACTGGCAGATGAGCCGGGTGTTAACCGTAAATTTTTAGTGCTAGGGAGCGCCTCACACACATTATTAAGACAGACTTCCGAGTCACTCGCAGGACGCATTGCTTACCTTGAAATCTCAGGATTTTCGTTACAAGAAATTGGCGCAGAACATCTCAACCCATTATGGTTACGGGGCGGGTTTCCTCGTGCTTATCTGGCGCACACGCAATCTGACAGCGTTGAGTGGCGACAAAACTTTATTCGAACATTTCTGGAACGCGATTTACCACAATTGGGTATTCAAATTCCTGCGATCACAATGCGACGATTTTGGATGATGCTTGCGCATTATCATGGCCAAACTTGGAATGCCTCTGAATTTGCACGCGCATTTGGCATGACTGATAAAACAGTTCGGCATTATCTTGATATTTTGTCATCTACATTTATTGTGAAACAACTAGCCCCATGGCGGGAAAATATTTCAAAAAGACAAGTTAAAGCGCCTAAAATTTATTTAAATGACTCTGGTTTGTTACACACTTTATTAAATCTTAATAATCAAGAAGATTTAGAAAGTCATCCAAAAGTAGGTGCTTCATGGGAAGGATTTGCAATACAGTGTGTCCTATCTCAACTTAATGTACCTGAAGAAGAAGCTTTTTATTGGAGAACTTATACAGAAGCAGAAATAGATTTAGTGATTTTTCGCGGCAACACTCGCTTAGGATTTGAGTTCAAAAGAACCACTGCACCCACAATAACACGTTCAATTCAAATTGCGCTCGAAGATTTAAAACTTTCTCATGTTTATATTATTCATGCTGGAAAAGAAAATTATCCACTTGCGCAAAATGTCACTGCATTAAGCTTAGCTAATATGCAAGAACTCAACTAAATTGATCCGCATGAATGCGCCTTATGTCGAGTGCGATAGTGCAGACAACGCATTGGGTGTAAAAACATCCTTTACTGATTAATCGTATCGATTGCCTGACTTTTCTTTGTCGCATCATCTACTGCTTTCGCATCTTCTTTCGATACAGGTTCTATTTTAACAACCACCTTATCAATTTTACCTGTAAATTTAAACGGAACATCGTAAGATAAATTCACCGGCGTGCCTGTATCTAAACCAACATCCAAGCCTTCATCAAGCGACATGCGAATCGGAAGCGTTTGCTCAATGCGACCTTGAGCCACTTGTTTTCCATCCACTAAAAGCGTGCCAGTCCCGCCTTTACCAATGCCGCCACCATCGTATTTAAAATTAAATACAATGGTATGTTTGCCCGCTGTCATATTTTCTTTTGAAGCAATTTCAAAATGCTTAACATCCGCTAAATTATAATAGAAAACGGGTTTATCATTTTGCAGATACAATGCCCAACCTGCAAATAATCCACCCTGCGTAATGATGATTCCCTGAGCACCTTTGTCAGGAATTTCAACATCAGCGGTTATGCTAAATGATTTATTTTTTATATCAGGTGCCGCACCTTCTGGAATACGTATCATGCCATCATAATAAGTAAATGAATTGATACCGCGCGTGAGACTTGGACGACTCGCAGGATCAAGGCGTGCAACTTTACTATTATCAATGGGCAATACATTATATTTTGCTGCTTGCGCATAAAATAATAATTGTAATGCTTTTAATTTATCAGGATATTGTGTTGCAAGATCTTTCGCTTCACTAAAATCATTGTTGGTATTATAAAGCTCCCAGTTATAACCAGTGATTGGATCAACTTCAGGACAAGTAGGTATCCAGGGTGCGCAAGTTGGTGTTGTTGCAGCGACCCAACCATCATTGTATATCGCACGATTTCCAATCATTTCGAAGTATTGCGTGCGATGCACAGATGGCGCTTTCGGATGATTAAATGTATAAGCCAAACTCATTCCTTCCATGGGTTTTTGTGCAACACCATCCACCATGTAAGGCGCTTTAACACCCGTGACATCCAATATCGTTGGTGTGATGTCGATAACATGTGCGAACTGTGAACGAATACCGCCTTGATCTTTAATTTTTTTCGGCCAATAAATCACAAGACCATTGCGCGTACCGCCAAAGTGAGAAGCAATTTGTTTTTCCCATTGAAAAGGTGAAACCATTGCCCACGCCCAACCGACAGGATAATGATTGTAGGTTTTCCAACTTCCAATTTCATTCATGTGAGCGAGAACATTATTATAATCTTCTGGAATACCATTGAAGAAAGTCATTTCATTCAGCAAGCCCTGTAAACTACCTTCAGCACTTGCACCGTTATCACCCACCATATAAATGATGATTGTGTTGTCGAGTTGATTTAATTTTTTGAGTGCTTCAATGATACGACCCACATTGTAATCTGTTTGCTCTAAAAATCCCGCGTACACTTCCATCATGTGTGCATAAAGACGTTTTTGATCGGGAGTTAACGAGTCCCAAGCAGGAATATCTTTTTGACGTGGTGTTAATTCAGTGTCCGCTGGAATGATGCCCAATTTTTTTTGTTGTGCGAATGTTTCTTCGCGAACTTTATCCCAACCTTGGTCAAATTTACCTTTGTATTTGCTAATCCACTCAGATCGAGGTTGATGCGGCGCATGCGTTGCACCAGGCGCATAGTAAACAAAAAATGGTTTATCAGGTGCAACAGCTTTTTGCATTTCGATGTAATGAATCGCTTGATCAGCAAGATCATAATCTAAATTGTAGTTTGGATTTCCCAAGTAGGGTTCGATAGGTTTTGTGCCTTCGTAAAGTGCAGGGCGCCATTGATTCGTATCCCCACCAATAAATCCATAAAAATAATCAAAGCCCAAACTTGTTGGCCAATGATCAAATGGCCCTGCTTGACTGGATTCCCAATCAGGCACATTGTGATTTTTTCCAAACCATGCAGTATTCCAACCGTTATATCGAAGAATTTGCGCAACGGTTGCTGTATCTTTTCCCATGAGGGTGTCATACCCTGGAAAACCTGTGCCGGTTTCCATGATCGTACCTGTGTGTGCAGAATGATGGTTATCTCCTGTTAGTAAAGCGGCGCGTGTAGGAGAGCACAATGCTGTTGTATGAAAACGATTATAACGTAATCCATTTTTTGCTAACCAATTTAATGTCGGTGTATCGATTGGCCCACCAAATGTACTCGTCGCGCCAAATCCAACGTCATCTAATAAGATAATTAAAATATTGGGTGCACCGGCTGGTGCTTTGATCGCTTTCGGAAAATCAGGTGTCGAATCTTTTGCAGAGAGTTCAACATGCCCACGAAACGCTGCTGGTGGATAAGGTAACACTGAGCCATCTGTTGGGTTATTGTTTTCATTCGATGAAGACTGCATTACCTGTTGAGGGGGCACGCTTGGTGAGTCACTATTTGATTTATTTGGATGGGACGCAAAAATATAAATAATAGACGCAAATAAAACGATTACTACGAAACCACCAACAATACCAAGCATTTTTTTGGAAAACATCCTGTTTATCCTTCTGCCAAATCAATCCGCGTGACTAATGAAAATCATTTTTCAAAGCAGAGAAATATATTACCACGAATGCATATCTCTTTAGATAGAGATTTCTTGATTTAATGTTTAATCAATGAGTTACAACAAATATTTCGTGGTGCGATTTTTTTGTAGGGCGACCGACGGTCGCCCAGTAATATGGGCAATGGGCGATTGCCAGTCGCCCCTACAAAAACGGGTTAAACGAATATTTACGTTGAAACGATTGTTGTTCGAAATATTCTGTAGGGGCGACCGACCGGCGGTCGCCCCTCGGATCAGCTAAATACGCGCCACCTCAATACGAGCGGGATTGTCTTGCGGCGATTTTTCTTCCGGATAGTATGTGAATATTTTTTCTTTTACTTCCATGAGCACATCACGATAACCGCTATTTTTACGATCAAGTGTTGTAATGATTTCATCGTTCAGTTTTGTCATCCTGAGCGTAGCGAAGGATGACAAAAAAACGCGGGACGACGGTGAGAATCAGGATTCCCCGTTTCGGATTTAATCATTCAGGTTTTAACGGAGTTGGAGTATGAATTTGAATGAATACTTTTTCAATAGACTTTGTTAGAAAAAATAAAATGGTTAAAGTGAATGGTTGTGAAATAAAACTGACGATGATAGGCTGTTTTTGTCACAAAGCCTCTCAAAAACTATTCGCTCCAAACCCATTCATATTCGCAACCTTCTAAAGCTTATTCACTTTCTGATTGATTGTTCCTTCAACGTATATTGCATTATTTGCAATATTGCAAATTTAGGTATATTCTTAATGGTATGGAATGTAAAATTCACCCAACGGGCAACAAGGCAGGCGCTTGAGCTGGACAAAAGAATCTTGCCAATTCTTGAGCTCCTTATTGATAATTTGCGAGTATATGGCCCTTTTCCAGGAAAACACTGGCCAAACTATGGAAAATTACACAACAGAAAAGTAGAAGACAAAAGGCACTGTCATTTAAAAAAGGGAAGCCCAACATATGTCTGCTGTTGGGAAGTCAAGAAACATGAAAGAAGCATCGAGGTATACTATGTCGGCACGCATGAAAAAGCACCCTATTAAACACAACAGTATTCGCATGCAGCATGCGGGTATTATTTATATTTTTCCTATCAAAATAGCAGAGAAATACCGTGTGCCAGACCGAGAAGAGAGTGTCAGCGCCGATGTAGTTTTTGCTGAAATCAATAAAAAATACACAAGACCCGGCGCACTGATGCGAGGAATACGCGCACGCGAAGAAATGACACAGGTCGAAATGGCGAAAAAAATTGGTGTCACTCAGTCTGATATTTCTCAAATGGAGAATGGCAAACGCAGGATTGGACGCACCATAGCAAAACGCATCGAAAAACTATTTCATATTGACTATCGTTCACTGCTGGCATAATTTTTTGCGCGCATTTTGTTTTTTTGAAAGTTATTGTATAACTCAATGCTGACATCCCGCGCACCCTTCGACAAGCTCGAGGCTGCGGGGCAATGACAAATTTAGATTTATTTATAGAGATAATGAAGATCCAACATCCGGCTCTGGTTCTTCGCCCGGAACATATCGCAATTCATTTAACTCCTTTCGCATCGTTTGATTTTCAATTTCAAGTTTTTCGATACGTGCCAAAAGATCTGCATAGCTAGGTTGAGGTTGTGCGATTTTTTCTTCCATACCACGATCCGCAAAAAATGCATTCGCATTTTGCGATTGGCCTGCTTCAAGTACAATTTCATCACGTGGAATTAAGTCTGCAATTTGGTCGAGTTCTTTGTAGGCCTCAATGATAATATCTAAACATGCAGATATGACATTCATGCACGAGTGTAGTGACTCATTTTCATTGCTTCTAACTTTTATGGGGAAATTGTTCAAATCATCAAACATTTTAGACAGATATCGTGCATCAAAAGTATTTGCGCAGAGAATTTCTAACGGATCCTTTAAATTGATTAAGCCCCTCACATTTAAATCACTGTTAAAAATATCTATAGTCGTCACGCAATGGTTACATGGGCGTAGTTTTCTATAGGTGTCATTCAATAATAGCATTTCTCTCTGAA
The DNA here is from genome assembly GCA_033762075.1 of Gammaproteobacteria bacterium. GTDB lineage: Bacteria > Pseudomonadota > Gammaproteobacteria > DSM-16500 > DSM-16500 > VFKI01. The sequence goes on along the minus strand of JANRLY010000035.1, from coordinate 62,497 downwards.
TATTCAGCTCAAGTAATTTTTTTCTTCTTAAAAGTTGCTCTGGGTTTCTTGGGTACATTTTATTTTTTCCTTTTTTCATTATCAATGCCCAAGCCAGTTTTTAGGAATCCATGCAAGTGGCCTCTGGCGCGGATCTTCATTCTCTTCCTCAACCACTTCATAAGCTGGTGGTGCCTCATTATGGGCATGGGCACGAAGACGGTTGACTTCTTCATGCAATGCTTGATTTTCCATTTCGAGTTGTTTGATACGCTCTTGAAGTGCTACAACTGTGTCTACTTGATGAATTGCTTTTTCTTCTTGCGGTGCTTTTAATTTTTCAAGTTTATTGTAATGATACTTCAGCACATCTAAATCCCCTTCTATTGCTGAGAATTTATGAAGAATCACGCGGTCATGTAGATCTGGAAGTTCATTTAATAAATTAAGAAACTGTTGCTGCAAAGACAACATATCTTTACTTTTTAAAACATCAATGCGATCGACCAGGGTATAGGGATGTAACTTCTCTCGATGTAAATGAGCACAAAATTCAGAAAATTTATCTTTGGTATATCGATTACGAATCAACAGTGCATTGAGGCCATTAAACTCTGTCGCTAACCAATGCATTTTTTCTTTAATGCTTTGACGAATGGTTTCTTTATTTTCTTCTTTTCTAACAAACATGATCCATCCTCAAGCCATCTGCGGCGCCAGATCCAGAACAACTTCAGATTTTTCCGGTGAAGGTATTCCTACATAAAAAAATCCTGCGTGATTATTATTAACGTTATAGTTTTCGTTCGCTAGTAAAGCTCGCTCTTCCCTTTCTTCTTCATCTTGTTCGAAGAAACCATGTGCTAAACCCGACATACAACCAATCACCACACCCGCCGGAAATAAATAGTTCCATAAGAGTAAACTCACTCCATCAGTAATTGCATTGTGGGGATTTAAGTACGCCAAAAGGCCAATGATGCTTGCGGAAGCGCCTGCGCCCATTAGCGTGCCTATTGCTGTTGATTTTAAAATAGTATAGCTCATTGTTCATCCTTACATTTTTTTGATTTATTTCGCAGGTGCATACAACAAAACTACTGCAGCAACTTGCAACAACCACACAATCCAAATAATTTCCATGGTCCAAGGAAACCAATGACGTTTTGCTAACCAATAAAGAACCACGGGAACCAATGCAACTAAAACGGGGACTACAAATAATGCAATGAGTTGACGAATAATATTGCCTGCTTCACCGCCTGCAAAAATATCTTTTAAGTGATCCGCTACCCATGTGTGCGCATCTACTAAATAATTGAGACCCATTTGTGCGTAAGGCATGAAAAAAATAATGACGATACTTAATACTAAAATAATAAGAATTTGTTTTAGCATGGAGAGCTTCCTTGTTGTAAAAAATTAAGACCTTAAACCCGTACCTTTGCGAAGCAGCATCATACACCAGACAATCATGATGAGAAACAGTAAACTGATGAGCAAAAAACCACGATAAGGAGAAATATCTGAAATGCCTAACATCCCATAACGAAACGTATCCACGATATTTAAAATGGGATTCAATGTCGAAACCGATTGCCACATGGCAGGAAGTTGTTGCACAGAATAAAAGACACCGCCTAAATAAGTCAGCGGCGTCAAAATAAATGTTGGCACAAAAGAAACATCGTCAAACTTTTTGGCGAAAATCGCATTAATGAAACCGCCCAACGAAAATAATAATGATGCTAGCACCGCCATCAATAATACAATTCCTAGATTGTGAACATGCAAATGCGTGAACAACATTGAGACCAGTAATACAATAGTGCCCGTCAAGAGTCCACGCAACGCTCCACCTATCATATAACCAATCATAATGAGATAGCCCGGCATCGACGACACTAACATTTCCTCAACACTTCTCGAAAATTTTGCGCCAAAAAAAGAAGAAGACGTATTCGCGTAAGCGTTTGTCATAATTGTCATCATCGTTAAACCTGGCACGATAAATTGCATGTAACTGTAGCCATGCACGTCTCGTAATTGTGAACCAATTAAATGGCCGAAAATAATAAAATATAACGTCATCGTAATTGCTGGGGGCAATAGTGTTTGCGTCCAAATACGCATAAAGCGCGTGATTTCTTTTGTCACAATCGTTTTTAATGCAATTAAATTTTTAGTCATGTCAATTTACCTTTAGTTGCAGCGTGATTCGTATGTCTACTTATTGTCATTCCGGCCCCTGCTTAAAGCACACAGGGGTAAACTCTGGCGGGAATGACAATCATTAAATACTTTCCTTACCACCCGCTACATCCGTCAAATGCACAAATAATTCTTCTAAACGATTTGTTTTATTTCTCATGCTCGTCACAATAATATTTTGCTGTGTGAGCGCTGCAAATAATGCATTAGCAGTTTGTGTGTGAATTAATTCGACCTCAAGTGTAGTGCTGTCAATCAAGCGACAACAAAATCCATCGAGTGTTGGCGCTTGTTCGAGCGGGCTTGCAATGTCTAATACCACAGTTTGAATGTGCAAACGGGTGATCAGTGATTTCATGTTCGCATTTTCTATAATATGACCATGATCGATAATCGCAACATTACGACAGAGATGCTCAGCTTCTTCAAGATAGTGCGTCGTCAAAATAATTGTTGTGCCGCGCGCATTTAATTCAGTCAAAAACTTCCAAAGACTATGTCGCAACTCAATGTCAACACCTGCTGTCGGTTCATCGAGCACCAACAAAGGCGGCTCATTCATTAAAGCTCGCACAATCATCAAACGACGCTTCATCCCACCGGATAAGCGAAAAGCAATTTGATTGCGTTTCTCCCATAAGCCCAATTTTTTTAAATAAATTTCTGCACGTTGTTCGGCGATTTTACGCGGGATACCATAATAGCCCGCTTGATTAATGACAATCTGAGAAATTTTTTCGAAGGGGTTGAAGTTGAACTCTTGTGGCACCACGCCAATGCAAGATTTCGCTGCTTCTAATTCGGTATCCATGTCATGGCCAAACACCCTGACTTTGCCAGAGGTTTTATTGACCAATGAACACAAAATCCCAATCGTTGTGGATTTGCCCGCGCCATTTTTTCCCAGCAATGCAAAAAAATCGCCTTTGGGGACAGTTAAGTTGATCCCCTTTAAAGCGGTCAACCCAGTGGAATAAGTTTTTGTTAAATTTTCGACTGCTAGCGCGTGCATTATAAAATCCCCCTCAATCCCCCTTTTTCAAAGGGGGAAGCTTGCGTGTCTTCCCGTTTTCAATAGGGGAAGCTTGCGTGTCTTCCCGTTTTGAAGGGAAGGGATGGTATTATATCTATTCCCGCCCAGATTGAAATCTATTATCCTTGGCCTGACACTGTACACAACTTTTTCCTGAGTAATTGGTATGAAAAAAAAATCTACACGTATGACACTCAACGCTTTAGAGCTTCCCGTGCACCTCGGATGGCCAAAAAGCGAACGCGACACGAAGCAACAAGTTATGCTCGACATCCATTTACATTTTTCAGAGCAGCCCAAAGGGTGCGTCACTGATCGTCTCGAAGATACATTTTGTTACGCAGCACTCACTGAATACCTTCACGACCAAATTAAAAATCGTTCTTTCCATTTGCTCGAACATTTTACGGCTGAAGTACATCAAATCATCCAATCTTTTTTGCCGTCTTCTGTAATGATCGAAGTATGTGTCACCAAAAAACCTGACGTGCCAGGTTTACACGGTGGTGTTTCATTTCATTACGGTGATCGCCATGCGTAAAATCATTTTAGGATTAGGGTCGAATTTAGGTGATCGCTTACAGTATTTACGCCTTGCCCTCGCAGCCATCAAACAATTTCCAGAATGTACCGTTGAAAAAATTTCGCCTGTATATCTTTCAGAAGCACAAACACCTGATAATGCACCCGATGAATGGTCTTTACCCTTTCTCAATTGTGCAGTGCTTTGTCGTACCACATTGTCGCCAGAAGATATTTTACATCATTTAAAAATTGCTGAAAAAAATATTGGGCGTGTGCAAGAAAAAAAATGGGGGCCTCGTGTCATTGATATTGATTTATTAGCATATGATGATGCCCTCATTCAAACGGAAACATTATGTGTGCCGCACTCGCATTTACTCACACGCCCTTTTGCTTTATGGCCCCTCTCTGATATTGCACCTAATTGGTTGCATCCGATTAAACACAAAACTGCAGCACAATTATCAAAACCTTTAGGTTCGCGATTTTCAGGCGAAGCACTTTTTGGAACGCGTCAAATTGCACAACGAATTGATACACCGCAATTGATGGGCATTGTCAACGTCACACCCAATTCTTTTTCTGATGGCGGACAGTTTCATTCGGCGCACGAAGCACTGCAACACATTGAACATTTAATTCAAACTGGTGCAGAAATCATTGATATCGGCGCTGAAGCAACCAATCCAAAAGCGACTAAGCTTGATGCAGAAACAGAATGGCAACGTCTTGAGCCCATTTTAATTGCATTAGCACAACAGAAAAAAAACTTTTTGTTGCCCGTCAAAATCAGCATTGATACTCGCCACGCCTCCGTCGCTGAACGCGCATTGGATTTAGATGTCGATTGGATTAATGATGTCAGCGGCTTAGAAGATCCTTTTATGTTAAAGATCATTGCTGAAAAAAATTGTGATGTTGTGATCATGCATCACCTAGGTATTCCAGTGAATCCCGCGGTCACTTTACCCGAAAATGAAAATCCCACTGACATTATTTTAAAATGGGCAGAACAACGCATCGCAACACTTCAAGCACAAGGTATTCCTACTGAGAATATCATTTTCGATCCAGGTATTGGATTTGGTAAAACCGCACAACAATCGTTACAGCTCATACAAGAAATCACTCGTTTTCAATCGTTAGGTACTCGCATGTTAGTGGGTCATTCGCGCAAACGATTTTTAGATATTTTTACACCGAAAAACTTCTCTGAACGCGACCTTGAAACGGCCGCGCTTTCAATACAATATTTGCGTCAAGTGGATTATTTGCGCGTGCATCAAACTGAAACTCACGCGAGGCTGTTTAAGATTTTTTCTTCGTCAAGTTGATTTTGATATTGTAGAAATGCTGCCATTATTTCACGTTCGTGTCTTGCAAAAACTTCATGAATCTTATTGAGTGTTATCTTTTTATCGCAATAATGCAAACCTGCCATGAATAACCCTATTAACAAACTCTCAACACATGTGTAAAGAATTTTTTTGGTTAGCGTTTCATCTTCACTAGTGATATTAAAGTATGCAAAAAATGTGGATGTTATGATTGCAACGAAGCTATATAATATTTTAATTTCTCGATGGGTTTTATTAAATTTATGCACACACATCGATTTCAATTTTTGTGCCACACCTCTTTCACCTTCTTCTAGACAAACATCAAATATCTCAATAAGATTGATTTGCAAATAACCTTCTTTTAATTGTTGATTAATTGTGTCTTCTAATGCTGAAATAGAAACGTAACCGATTTCAAATGTTCTCTCATGCTTATGATAATAAAAAAATTGACACCTTGGGCTTTCTGCCATTTTTTCTTCTTTATCTTCGAGCGCATTAAAATTGAAATAGGTATCCGAAACAATTTCTTCTTCAATGATTGGCAAATTAAATCGAACCTTTTTTTTCTGCGCTAACATAGCTCAGGTTCTGCCGATACTGCAGATACAGTGTAAAAAGAGCCGAATATCACCAAACGATCTCCTCGCTGTGATTGTTTTTCTGCAAAATCTTTCGCTGCCTTTAAAGTTGGAAAATCATGCACCCTATTTTCTGCTATCTGTGCTACGCAAAATTTTTCTTTTAATTGTGCAAGCGATGCACCTCGCGCCACATCAAGTGGAGCGATATACCATTCAACAATGTTTTCTTTCATCACATGCAGTGTCGATACAATATCTTTATCCGCTAACATGGAAAAAATAGCTCTTGTTTTGCCTGAGACAGGATTTTTTTTCAAGTAATCAGCTAAAATTTCTGCAGCGGCAGGATTATGACAAACATCTAAAATCCGCGTCACCGTTCCGTGATGGACTTCAATGCGTCCTGGTAAAGAAATATTTTTGAATGCCTCATTCAAGGTTTCCCGTTGAACAGGCAACTGTGGTTGCAACAATTCAATCGTCATCAAAACCGTCGCCATATTTTGTAACAATAAGGGTGGGAGTGGTAAATGTGTCATGGAATGCTCAGCAGACCAAAATGTCCAGTTGTCTTTGTTTTTCTCAAATCCAAAATCTTGGCCCTGACAATAAAAAGGCGCAGATAATTTTTCTGCTGCAGCCCGAATTGTTTCCGGCGGATTGGGATCACCGCAAACAATAGGCCGCTCCAGCCGAAAGATGCCTGCTTTTTCATATCCAATTTTTTCGCGCGTATCCCCTAAACGATCCATATGGTCCAACGCAATCGATGTGATAACAGCCACATTGGCATCGATGATATTCACAGCATCCAACCGACCACCTAAACCGACTTCTAAAATCACGACTTCACAGCCTGCCGCCTGAAAGATTAAGAAAGCTGCCAGGGTATTAAATTCAAATTGGGTTAAGGTAATTTCACCACGGGCGCCTTCAATCTGCTCGAAAGCTTGAATAAAGGCTTCATCGGCCACAGGAACGCCCTGTAAGCGCACCAATTCATTAAAACGATAGAGCCACGGCGAAGTAAAGGCACCTACTTTAAAGCCCGCCATAGCCCAGATTTTCTCCAAACCCGCTACCGTCGACCCTTTGCCATTCGTGCCTCCAACGGTCACAACAGGGCAGTTAAAAGGCGAGATGCATAGACATTTAGCCACTTCTCGTACCCGCGATAACGATAGATCAATTTCTAAACGATGTTGTGAATGTATTTTTTCAATCCATTCCTGAAGTGAACTCATCGCCAGTCCTCATGTATAAGCAGTGTATAGGGCAGGTATTTTCTGTGTAAAAGGTGGGTAAAACAACCCAAAGCCATTGTTATCCCCATTTGCTCACAGCGAGTACCTGTCAGGATAAGAGGATATCCACAAGTTAAATATCGCGTAACTTTATGTATTATATATGAAAATTACGACTTTCCACAGAAAATCCCGCCCTTATAAAAAGAAAAGCAATATAAAGAAGATATATAAAAAAGCTTTTAATAAAATGAAATAACCCACCAAAATGGCCCTGGAAAACCTAACGAATTCGACAGCAAATCAATTGACAAACTAGTGCGATATCCCTATCATTCACTCCCTTGTTAAGACATTGAACAGATGGGAAAGTGCTGTGAAAAGAACATTTCAACCAAGCTTGATAAAGCGTAAAAGAACACACGGTTTTCGTACCCGTATGGCAACAGCTGACGGCAGAAAAGTATTGGCACGTCGTCGTGCAAAAGGTCGTAAAAGATTAACACCTTGATTAGCTCTAATCGATTTACTCGTTATCAACGATTAAGTGCTAAAGCAGACTTTAAAAATATTTTTAGCCAACCACAAAAGACCGCAGAAAAAAATCTTTTGGCTTTGTGGAAAACAAATACCTATCCGTTAAGTCGGATAGGTATCGTCGTTGGGAAAAAAGTTTCTCGAAGTGCGGTTGTGAGAAATAGAATTAAGCGAGTCGTGAGAGAAAGTTATCGTCTTTCAAATGTTCGTCAACATCACATCGACATTGTGGTTATCGCACGTCATGACTGTGGACATTTGAATCGATTAGAACTTCGGAAAGAGATCAACAATTTGTGGAAAAGATTAGCGTTGCAATTTCAAAAGTCGTCATTATCCTGATAGGGATTTACCGATATCTTCTGAGTCCATTACTTGGCAATTGCTGCCGCTTCTATCCTTCTTGTTCAACGTATTCCATTGAAGCCATTCAGCAACACAAATTTTTATATGGTTTTTTATTAACGATTAAACGTCTATTGCGTTGTCATCCTTTCGCATCAGGCGGTTACGATCCTGTGCCCCCAGTTACACGGAGAAAACATGCCCACCACATTGATTAATTACTTAAGAATGATGCTTTATACCGCAATTGTTGTCATTGTCTATATGGCATTTCAATTGTGGCAAAAAGAACATCCCGCACCAGAAACGCAAACAACACAAGCGCAAGTAGCTACTACCACTGACAATCAAAGCACGTTGCCGCAACAAATTATATCTGATGCGAAACAAGCAGCAGCACCAGCTAATGTGTCAACATCAAACATGGCAGTAGCGCGTTCATTGATTCACGTCACAACAGATGTGTTTCAAATCACGATTGATTCGAAAGGCGGAAACATTGTTGGATTAAATCTCTTAAAATATCCGGCAAAATTACATGATCCTGCTCCAGTTGTTTTATTAAATGATGATCCCGTAAATCGTTACATTGCACAAAGTGGATTATTTGGTGAATCAGGTCCTGATAATTCAAACGGTGAGGCTTCATTTACCAGCTCACAATCAAGCTATACTTTATCCCCAGATCAAAATACATTAGAAGTCCGTTTAAATTGGCGTAATGCTCAAGGCGTACAATTCACAAAAATCTATACGTTTAAGCGAAATGATTATGCCATTGGTATGCAATATGAAATCAAAAACGCTTCGAAAAAACCTTGGTCAGGCAATTTATTTTTACAATTATTGCGTAAAAATATTCAGCCTGAAGCACATCATGGCTTAATGATGGGACTATCGACGTATTTTGGCGCAGCCATTTCGAGTCCAGAAAAACCTTTCCAAAAAATCAGCTTTAGTAAAATGGATAAAACACCCTTAGATCAAAACATTCAAAAGGGTTGGGTTGCCATGATGCAACATTATTTCGTCAGTGCTTGGGTACCGTCACCTGATATAACTGCACGTTATTTCTCACGTGTCACATCCGATGGATTACATGCTATTGGTATTTTTGCTCCGACAATTTCCGTCAATCCAGGTGAAACATTAACAACAGGTGCGCAATTATATGCGGGCCCTGAAATTGTCACTCAATTAGAAAAAGTATCACCAACACTTAAATTAACCATTGATTACGGTTGGTTGTGGATGATTTCCGTCGCCATCTTTTGGTTGATGCAAAAAATCTATGCGATTGTGGGCAATTGGGGTTGGTCGATTGTCATTGTGACACTGCTGATCAAATTAATGTTTTATCATTTGTCTGCAAAAAGTTATCGCTCGATGAGCGGCTTGAAAAAATTGCAGCCAAAAATTAATGCGCTGAAAGAACGCTTTGGTGATGATCGTCAAAAAATCACGCAAGCGACCCTTGAGTTATATCGTAAAGAAAAAGTGAATCCGATGAGCGGTTGTTTACCGATTCTCATTCAAATTCCTGTTTTCATTGCGCTGTATTGGGTTTTAATTGAAAGTGTGCAATTGCGACAAGCACCATTTATGTTTTGGATTCAAGATTTATCTGTGAGTGATCCGTATTATATTTTACCGGTTCTCATGGGTCTCTCGATGTTTTTACAACAACGTCTTAATCCGCCTGCACCAGATCCCACGCAGGCTAAAATCATGATGTTGATGCCTGTTGTTTTCACTGTGATGTTTGCCGGATTCCCAGCAGGTCTGATGTTGTATTGGTTTGTGAATAATACGCTTTCATTTTTACAGCAGTGGTTTATCATGCACCGCATGGATAAAGCTGAGAAAGCACTGAAAGCAAATTGACCGTGAGCGAAACAATAGTTGCACTAGCTACTCCACCGGGCCGCGGTGGAGTAGGTGTGATTCGTATCTCAGGGCCTGCAGTATCAGCTATCGCAAAAATCGTTTTAAAAAAATTACCCATAGCACGTCACGCAACATTCACAAATTTTTATTCATCGACAAATGAAATGATCGATCAAGGGATTGCACTTTTTTTTCCTGCACCCAATTCATTCACTGGCGAAGATGTACTTGAATTACAAGGGCATGGCAGTCCTGCCGCCATCGAGCAATTGATTGAAAGCATCGTTGCTTCAGGTGCACGTTTAGCACGCCCCGGTGAATTCTCGGAGCGCGCATTTCTCAATCAACGCATGGATCTTTTACAGGCAGAAGCTGTTGCTGATTTAATTCACGCCGCATCAAAGCAAGCTGCAAAAAATGCCATGCAATCTTTGCAGGGTGTTTTTTCACAAAAAATTTATCAATTGCGTGATCAAATGATTCAATTACGTTTACGCATTGAAGCAGAAATTGATTTTACGGAAGAAGAAATTGATTTTTTAGAAGATCACACTATTCAAAATCATTTAACAGATATTTTATCAACTTTGCAGCAGATCCAAAAAACTGCTCAACAGGGACGATTATTGCGTGAAGGAATAACATTAGTGATCTCTGGCGAACCCAATGTTGGGAAATCTAGCTTGCTCAATGCATTGAGTAAACGCGATACAGCAATTGTCACAGCTATCCCTGGCACAACGCGTGATATTTTGCGTGAATATATTCAAATCGATGGATTGCCCATTCATTTAATCGATACGGCAGGCTTACGTGAAAGTGATGATCCTATTGAGCAAGAAGGGATACGTCGTGCAAAACTTGAAATAGAAAAAGCGGATTTGATTTTATACGTTAGTGATACAAAAACTGGATCGCCACGGCTACATGCGCAGCAAGTCCGCGAGGACGGATTAAAGACGATTTATATTCGCAATAAAATTGATTTAACCAATGAAGCACCTTCAGTTCAAAATGAAAATGAAAACATTATTATTTCTTTGTCTGCACAAACGGGCGCCGGGCTAGAGTTGCTCGAACAAACCATCAAAAGTGAATTTGGTATTTCAGAAAATGTTGAAGGTCTTTATTCTGCACGTCAACGTCATCTTGAAGCTTTAGCGCGCGCAGAAAAATATGTTCAGCAAGGCGCACAACATGTTGCAAAGTCATCTAGAGAATTATTAGCGGATGATTTGCGCGAAGCACAAAAAGCATTAAACGAACTCACAGGTGAGTTTACGTCGGATGATTTGCTGGGGGAAATATTCTCGAGTTTTTGTATAGGGAAGTGAAATGTGCTTCAGTTTGTTAAGAAGTTTTCAGACGAAACTACATCCTGCGATTGTTGCGCACCTCCCTGTGCGTTACAGTATTTAAACTTCTTAACAAACTGAAGCACTATTATTTTCGGAGAAATGAAAGATGTGCCCGTGTGCCGGGCACGTCTTTTCTTAACTAACTCGCTGAAGATGCTTCCTGTTTCGTACTATCCCACCGACTATATTTTGCTGTCAGTGTCGTACTTTTTAAAACATGACCCTTTATGGCAGCAAGGACATTTTCTGCTTTTGCGTTTGCTGGCAAAGAGGTCGCGTTATCAAGTGCATAAACCGTAATAATGTAATTGTGAGCAGTGCCTTTAGGAGGGCAAGGTCCGCCGTAATTAGATTTATTCCAACTGTTTAATCCAATCAACGCACCTTTTGGTAAAGCAGTCGCTGCTTCAGGAATTTCCGTTGTCGCAGCAGGAATATTGTAAATCACCCAATGATAAAAAGTGCCGTTTGGTGCTTCCGGGTCTGTCATGACGACAGCGAAGGATTTTGTTTTTGCGGGAGGATTCGCAAAAGCTAGCTCAGGGGAAACGTTTTTACCATCACATGTATACATCGTCGGTAAAAGGCCTTGGTCGAGAAAGGCTGTGGTGGTGACAGCAAAATCATCAGCAAAAGCCTGATGGGCAATGGCTAAACCTGCTAGAACCAATAGAGCAGAAATAAACAAACGCATAAAAGTCTCTCCGTGACAAAAATTGCTGTCATTGTGAGCCCGCGGAGCGTTTGGGCGTGGCAATCTAGTTGTTAAGATGACTAGTAAAAACTGGATCGCCACGGCTAAACACTTCGTAGCCTCGCGATGACGCTAATGTAAGGTAACCCGTATTCTATCTCCAACTGACCACTAAGGAACAGAGTCTGATACAATACCCGGCTATTTTTTGAGAATGTCATTCCCGCGAAGTTAGGAACCCATTTTGCTTATGGCTACCTACGTGCCAAGGACGAATAGATCCCACCTTCGCGGGAATGACAAGTTCGATAACATTCTCAATTTTATGAGATTCTTATGCACGATTTAAAACAAAAATTTGATGTTATTGTCATTGGTGGCGGACATGCGGGCACTGAAGCAGCGCTTGCAGCGGCACGTCTAGGCGCGACTACGTTATTGCTAACCCATTCCATCGAAACTATTGGGCAAATGTCTTGTAATCCCGCAATTGGCGGCATTGGCAAGGGTCATTTAGTCAAAGAAATTGATGCGTTGGGTGGAGCAATGGCACAGGCGATCGATCAAGCTGGGATTCAATTTCGTATTCTCAATGCGAGCAAAGGCCCAGCCGTCCAAGCAACACGTGCACAAGCCGATCGCCAACTATATCGTGCAGCGATTCGTCAAATCGTCGAAAACCAAGAAAACTTAACGATTTTTCAAGAAGCCGTGGATGATCTCAAAATTGAGAATGACACAGTGACCGCCGTTATCACACGAATGGGTTTTGTTTTTCACGCAAAAACTGTGGTGCTAACAACAGGGACATTTTTAGCGGGTAAAATCCATGTGGGCTTGCAAAATTTTGCGGGTGGTCGTGCAGGCGATCCACCGGCTCTCACGCTTGCTGAAAAATTACGCCAACTTCCTTTTCGTGTTGGCCGTTTAAAAACAGGCACGCCGCCGCGAATCGATCAGCGCTCTGTAGATTTATCGGTGATGCAAATACAACACGGTGATACGCCGACACCTGTTTTTTCATTTCTAGGATCAACACTGAAGCATCCGCGACAAGTGCCTTGTTATATTACGCATACCAATGAAAAAACCCATGAGCTCATTCGCGCAGGATTATCAGAATCACCGATGTATACTGGCGTAATCGAAGGCACAGGCCCGCGATATTGTCCTTCCATCGAAGATAAAATTATGCGATTCGCAGACAAATCATCGCATCAAATTTTTGTTGAACCGGAAGGCTTAACGACACACGAGTTATATCCCAATGGAATTTCAACGAGTTTGCCTTTCTCAGTACAAATTGAAATGGTACGCAGTATCAAAGGATTTGAAAACGCACACATTACGCGTCCAGGATATGCTATTGAATATGATTTTTTTGATCCACGTGATTTAAAACCTTCCCTCGAAACAAAAGCAATTACAGGGTTATTTTTTGCGGGACAAATAAACGGCACAACAGGTTACGAAGAAGCCGCTGCACAAGGCTTAATTGCTGGACTGAATGCGGCGCGTTTAGCACAACAAAAAGAAGCATGGACACCTTTACGTAATGAAGCTTATATCGGTGTGTTGATTGATGATTTAATTACACGCGGGACGAGTGAACCGTATCGGATGTTTACAAGTCGCGCTGAATATCGTTTATTGTTGCGCGAAGATAACGCTGATTTACGTTTAACCGAAAAAGGATTTGAATTAGGCTTAGTCACTAATGAAAGGATGACGCGACTTGAAACAAAAAAAATTGCAATCGATCAAGAAAAAACACGCTTGCGTTCAACGTGGGTACAACCGAATACTACGATTGCTGCAAAAATCGAAACGATTTTGCAACAGCCATTAACACACGAATATCATCTCGAATCTTTATTGCGACGTCCGGGTTTATCTTATTCTTCATTAATGTCGATTGAAGATCTCGGTCCTGGCTTGTCGGACGATGAAGCCGCGCGTCAACTCGATATTCAAATTCGATATGCGGGGTACATTGATCGTCAATCCGAAGAAGTCGCACGACAAGCGCGTTATGAAAACACAAAAATACCAGCCCACTTAAATTATGCTGAACTGGCTGGATTGTCTGCAGAAGTGTGTCAAAAATTAAGCGCAGCAAAACCAGAAACTCTTGGCATCGCAGCGCGTATTCCAGGCGTAACACCTGCGGCGATTTCGATTTTGTTGGTGCATTTGAAGAAAAAAAGTTTGGATAAAATCCCCCTTAGTCCCCCTTTTTCAAAGGGGGAAACGAGTTGTGATCCCTCTTTTTCAGACGGGGAAACGAGTTGTGATTCCTCTTTTTCAGGCGGGGAAACGAGTTGTGATTCCCCTTTTTCAGACGGGGAAACGAGTTGTGATTCCTCTTTTTCAGGCGGGGAAATGAGTTGTGATCTTCCTTTTTCAAAGGGAGAAGATTTTTGACTTCCGCTCAATGTTTACAAGAGGCGCTTATTGCAAATCATTTGAATGTTGCATTGGATGTCCAACAAAAAATGTTAGCGTTCATTGAGCAAATGCAAAAATGGAATAGCGTTTTTAATTTAACCGCTATTCGTGATTTTGAAAAAGCGATTTGGTTGCATTTAGTGGATAGCTTATCGATTCATTCTTATTTACATGGACAACGCATCATTGATGTGGGCAGCGGTGCTGGATTGCCAGGAATTCCATTAGCATTACTGTGTCCTGATAAACAATTTGTTTTATTAGATAGCAATAGTAAAAAAACTCGTTTTTTACAGCAGATGGTATATGAACTGGGATTATCGAATGTTTTGGTGACGCATGAGCGCGTAGAAAATTATCGGCCTTCGATGAGTTTTGATAGTATTATGACACGTGCTTTTGCTACGCTTGCGGTGATGCTTGAGAAAACAGCACACCTGGCTTCGAATCATGGACAATTCCTTGCGATGAAGGGCGCTTATCCAAGTGAAGAGCTTGCAGCGTTACCAGCCGATTTTAAGGTGCGTTACGTAGAACGACTTAATTTGGTGGGTCTGTCTGTCGAACGTCATCTCGTATGTATTGAAAGGAGCTTCGATGAAAAAAATAGTCGCGATCGTTAACCAAAAAGGTGGCGTGGGTAAAACGACAACCAGCATCAATTTGGCAGCGGCATTTGCATTGATGAAACGGCGCGTTTTATTGGTTGATCTCGATCCACAAGGTAATGCGACGGTAGGTAGCGGCGTCAACCATGATGCTTTCACGTTGACTGTCAAAGATGTTTTATTACAAACAGCGACGATCCCTCAGGCTATCATTAAAACAGAAGGCAAATACGATGTTTTGCCGACGAATGCAGACTTAATTATCGCTGAAGTGCAATTGATGCAAACGACAGCGCGTGAAGGCCGACTCAAACAAGCATTAGCATTAGTTGCAGATCAGTACGATCACATTTTGATTGATTGTCCACCTTCGTTGAATATTCTGACGGTGAATGCACTTACGGCCGCAGATGGTGTGTTGATTCCTGTGCAATGCGAATATTTTGCATTAGAGGGATTAAAAAGCTTGCTTGAAACGATTAAACAAATTCAGCAACAAGTCAATCCAACACTAGAAATCGATGGGTTATTGCGCACTATGTATGATGGACGTAATCGACTCGCGGTTGATGTCTCAACACAATTGATGCAACATTTTCCTGGCAAGGTGTATCACACTGTCATTCCGCGCAATATTCGTCTCGCTGAAGCACCCAGTCATGGATTAGCGGTCATTCAATACGATGAAAAATCACAGGGCTCAGTGGCTTATCTTGCATTGGCGGGTGAAATTTTGCGACGTAGAGAAGAACAAAAATTAGAACAACACAATACTGAAGAGATCGCACTATGACAGCAAAAATGATTGGCGGTACGTTATTAGTGACTGGGACTGCAATCGGTGCTGGTATGTTAGCTTTGCCGGTTGCAACAGCAGGTTTTGGTTTTATGTCTGCAACTATGTTGATGTTGTCGTGCTGGGCAGCCATGACAGCAGGGGCTTTTTTAATTTTAGAAGTAACATTATGGTTACCGCCTAACACAAATCTTGTTTCTATGGCTGGCAAAACACTAGGCCCTCTTGGGCAAATTGTTTGTTGGATTTGTTATTTATTATTGTTATATGCATTATTGGCAGCTTATATTGCCGGCGGCACAGATTTTTTAAAACATTTACTTCAAGGTATGCATCTCACTGCTTCTGATCCGCTCGCGGCGATTCTTTTCACAGGCTGTCTCAGTGTGATTGTTTTTAACGGTATTCGCGCAGTGGATCTCGTGAACCGCGGACTGATGCTTTTAAAATTCATCACTTTTTTTTCATTAGCAGGATTATTGGCGCCGCACGTGGACACACCCGCCTTATTTCAAGGCGGCGCAGGTTGGGAAGCGCAAGGCATGACAGTAGCCATTACGTCGTTTGGTTTTGCAACCATTATTCCCAGCTTAAGAAATTATTTTCATGGCGATGCAAAAAAACTTCGCTTAGTAATTTTTTTCGGTGGATTAATTCCATTAATCTGTTACATCTTATGGAATGCTGTTGTGATGGGTGTCATTCCGCGCGAGGGCAGTGATGGTTTATTGGCAATGTTACACAGCGGTAAACCAACGAGCGCTTTTATCACTGACATTAGTCAACGTTTACAGCGCAGTACGATTACAGATTTCGCAAAAATATTTACTTCAGTGTGCTTGCTAACTTCATTTTTGGGTGTCGCTTTGTGTCTCGCAGATTTTTTAGCAGATGGATTAGGCCTAGAGAGAAAAGGTCGGAAAAATGCTTACGTTTGTGCAATCACTTTTTTACCACCGTTGATTGTTGTTTTAACTAAACCTGCCATTTTTATCGCTGCGCTGAGTGGCGCCGGGATATTGTGTATTATTTTGTTGCTCGTTTTACCGATTCTCATGGTATGGAGCGGACGTTATCGTCAAGCGATTGCTACTGGGTATCGTTTCTGGGGCGGGCGCGCTTTACTCATTTTACTTTTGTTATTTGCTGCATTTGTCATTAGTCAGCCGATTCTCGGATATTTTCATGGGTAAAGATCAAAATACAACGCACTTCGGTTTTCAAGAAGTTCCCTTCACCGAAAAAGCAGAGCGTGTTGCAGATATTTTTCGGCGCGTAGCTTCCAAATATGATTTGATGAATGACTTAATGTCCCTTGGATTGCATCGTTTTTGGAAGCGATTCACTTTAGCACAAAGTGGTGTTCGTGAAGGTCAGCACATTTTAGATGTGGCGGGCGGAACAGGTGATTTAACGTTAGGGTTTTTAAAAAAGGTAGGGAACACAGGTCGTGTTGTTTTATCTGACATTAACGAAAGTATGTTAGCGCGCGGACGTGAAAGAATTCTTGATCAAGGCTATTTACATCAAGTTGAATTTGTTCAAGCGAATGCAGAAATGCTGCCTTTTGAAGCAAATACATTTGATTGTGTGAGCATTGCTTTTGGGTTGAGAAATGTGACAGATAAAGAAAAAGCATTACGTTCCATGTATAACGTTTTAAAACCCGGCGGCAAATGTCTCATCCTTGAATTTTCTAAACCAGTTTTGCCGCTGCTAGCAAAAATCTATGATCGCTATTCTTTTTCAATGATTCCGCGCTTGGGTGAATGGATTTGTAAAGATCGCGAGAGCTATCAATATTTAGTCGAATCCATTCGTATGCATCCCGATCAAAATACATTAAAAAACATGATGACGTCAGCTGGCTTTGAAAATGTAAAATATCATAATTTAACTGGCGGTATCGTTGCACTACATATTGGATATCGTTACGCATGATCTCTTTTTTAGAAAGCACATTAAATTATTATTTGAATTTAGATCCAGCCTCGAGAGAACGCGCGCGTGACCTTGTTGGGAAGAAGATTGTTATTGATTTGATTGGGACAGGGTTGCTATTTCAAATGGTGTTTCTCGGTCATTCTGAGTCCTTTTGTCATCCCCGCTCTTCTTGTCATCCCCGCGAAAGCGGGGATCCAGAAATACTCTGCAAAATCCTGGATCCCCGCTTTCGCGGGGATGACAAGAAGAGCGGGGATGACGAGAGCGACTTAACAATTCGCGCAACACCTCTCAGTTTATTACAACTCAAACTTTCAAAATCACGCCGCCAAATATTGGCTGAACGCGTGACCGTTGAAGGTGATATGACGCTTGCGCAAAAGTTCACAGATTTTTTTGATGAAATTGATATCGACTGGGAAGAGATTTTTTCAAAATGGTTCGGCGATGTGCCAGCATATCATGCCATGCGAATGGTTAAGCGATTGACAGAAATGGGTAAAAACATTTCTGGCTCGTTGACCCAACAATTGAACGAATATTTACACGAAGAAATTAAACATTTCCCAGCGAAAGAAGCCTTAGAAGATTTTTACCAAGATGTTGATGACTTTCGGTCGGCGGTTGATCGCCTGTCTGCGCGCGTTCAACAATTAGGAGAGATCGCATGAAAACGTTGACGCGTTTTTTTCGTTTGATGCGAATCAACTATGTTTTGATGCGCTACAGTTTGGATGAAATTATTTTAACAATTCCAGCATTTTATCCGTTGCGTTTTTTATGTTATTTCAATCCATGGTATTGGTGGTTGAGAAATCGCATGTCACGCGGCGAGAGAATGCGTTTAGCATTAGAAGCGCTTGGACCTATATTTATTAAAGCAGGACAAATTCTTTCAACACGACGTGATTTGTTGCCAGATGATATTGCAATCGAATTAGAAAGATTACAAGATCGCGTGCCGCCTTTTACTGAGAATGTCGTTCAATATGTAGAGCAAGCATTGAATGCGCCACTCTCAGATTATTTCAGTGAGTTTGATCCAGTTGCTTTAGCTTCGGCATCAGTTGCGCAAGTGCACGCAGCAGTTTTATTAGATGGCCGACAAGTCGTCGTTAAAATTTTACGACCCGGCATTCAAAAAATGATTGAGCGTGATTTAGATTTGTTAACAACGTTGGCAGGTTTTTTGGCACGTTATTCTTCTCAGGCAAATCGTTTTAAGCCCAAAGAAATGGCAGATGAAATCGCACATACTTTGCATGATGAATTAGATTTGCAACGCGAAGGCGCGAATGCATCCCAATTACGTCGTCATTTTTTACATTCGGATCTTTTATATGTGCCTGAAATTCATTGGGCATTATCGCGCAATACGATTTTAGTCATGGAGCGTATTCACGGGATCCCAGTGCATCAAGTAGAACAATTGCGTCAGCTAGGTTTTAACATGAAAAATTTAGCAGAACGTGGTATTGAATTATTTTTTACGCAAGTGTTTCGCGATAGTTTTTTTCATGCAGATATGCATCCTGGTAATATTTTTGTGAGCCTGGACAATAAAGAAAAGCCACAATTCATCGCGGTCGATTTTGGCATTGTCGGTTCGCTGAATTCTCATGATCAACGTTATTTAGCTGAAAATCTATTGGCTTTTTTCAAGAGAGATTATCAGCGCGTTGCAGAATTACACGTGGCTTCTGGATGGTTGCCGCCTGATACACGGATTGATCAATTTGAAGGCGCCATTCGTGCTGTATGTGAGCCGATATTTGAACGCCCACTTAAAGAAATTTCTTTTGGTCAATTATTGTTGAGATTGTTTCAAGTCGCACGACGTTATCAAATGAATATCCAGCCACAACTTATTTTGCTGCAAAAAACATTATTAAACATTGAAGGAGTGGGCCGTCAACTGTATCCCGATTTAGATTTATGGAAAACAGCCGCACCTTTTCTTGAGCGTTGGCTGAAAAATCAAATTGGATTAAAAGCTTTCTTCAAAAAAATTAAAAATAATTTACCATATTGGTCGGAGAAATTTCCTGAAATTCCTGAGTTAATTTTTGAAATTTTGACGCAAATCAAAGAACGAAATGAGAAAGAGCGTTTTAAAGATAAGACTAACCCCCGCACACGCTGAAGGATTGGCTTGTTGGTGGTGTATTCACGAAGTTGCTCGAGCTGTTATTCGTTGTCGTGGCGCCACCTGAAGGATTTAAAATAGCGTTCACGATTGCAGTGTTCGAAGAATCACTATTAATGTTTAAAGATGTCGTTGAGTCGGATGATGAAGAAATGGGTGAGCTGCTTGAAGGGCTTGAAGGATTCGAAGCACTCGAAGTATTTGCAGCTGCAGCTTGATTGCCGCCTGTTATAATGGATGCAACGTTATTAGATGATGACGAAGACGATGAAGATGAAGAATCATCAATCGTTCCGATATTTGCATTTAATGAGCTAGGAACACTTCCATATCCATACAGAATTGCGCTACCGTTATCTGGATCGTAAACACTGATACCTGAAACAAGTACGTTGATATTAATGCCAGCCGTGGATTGAGCATAATTTCCTGTGAGTGGTAATGCAATGAGATCACCAGAATTAAATTGAATAATATTATCGTGGAATAATACGGCAGCAGCGTAGCTATAATTACTCATCGTAAGAGTTGCAACCGTATTGCCATCAATTGCTTTTGTGACCGTGCCGGTTAAGCTTAATGAGAAACCTGAAGTTGGATTGAGCGTGTAAAGGAAACCATTTCCACTACCTGAAACAGTAGTTACGCCATAAGTTGCATTATATTGTTTGAAGCTGTAACTCAATCCATTTTTATTATCATTGTTTGGATTCACTGACCAGACTAAGAATCTGCCGCTGCCGGTTGAAATCGCACTGCTGCCAATATTATTTGTGAATGATGTGCCACTCAGTGTGACATCGGCATTCGTTGTTGTAATGCCAGAAATTCCATCCACTGCATCAAGTGTAATTCCGCTGCTGTTATTGAAAATAAATGCGTTACCATTTCCTGTTAAATTTGCAGCGAGTTTTGTGATGCTATTGCTGAGATTCAATGTCACAGGACCTGCACTTGAAATTCTGAGATTGGTTGCAGTGAGTAGGCTGCTAGCATTTTGTGTGATAGCCGCATTGTTAATTAAGCTCAATGTGCTTGCGGGTGAATTCATATTGCTAGTCAATGTGATTGCGCCACTCGTGCTTTGACCGATGCGCAGTGTTCCTGCAGTGAGAGTGTTCAATTCTGTTTGTGTTAAACCTAATGTACCTGTGCTATCAGCGCCACCGAGATTAATCAATTGACCGGTTGAATAGGGTTTTAATGTGAGCGTTCCGCTGGCGCCGGCATTGGTCGTACCTGTTAAAACCATGTTATCTGCAGTGTAAGTAATCCCACCTGTACCAGAAACAGAACCTGTGCTGATGGTGAGTGTTTCATCTGCCGCATTGGCATTGAGTGCAATTGCGCCTGTGCCCGATGTCACAACGCCAGTCACTTCAATTGAACCAATATGATCAATGATAATATCGCCACCGCCACCACTCGTATCCATGCCTGTGATGGTGAGTAATGGGTTTGGATCGTTGATTGTCACATTATTTTTTGAGGTGCCCGTGATGAGAACATTCAAACTGCTAATGGAATTATTTCCAGTTAATGTAATCGGACTGTTGTTTGCAACTAGAGATAAACTTCCAACAGTTAATGCGGTACCTGCTTTTTGTGAGATGGCATTGCCAGTCCCTGCTGTGGTGACATTCAATGCGCCACTAATATTCGAATTACCAAACACTAAAGTATTTGTATTGTAAAGCGTTGCATTATTGGTGCCACCAGAAATATTGACGCTAATCGGTGCACTCGAAGATGTTGCAAAATTATTACTGGTATTTGCAAGAGAAATTGCACCCCCTGCTGTTGAAACAAAATTCGTTCCTGTGGATCCAATGTTTGTGATGGGATCATTGTAAGTTTGATTGCCTGTAGTGGTGACAGAGCTTCCATTCACAACAGTGCTACCTGCGCTATCTGTTGTGATGCTTGAAGGCGCAAAGGTATTTCCAACAGATCCATTCAATGTTGTAACACCTGCTGTATTTATCGCGACACTGTGTGCACCGCTGCTATTGTCATCTAATGTTGAGCCCACATAAATATTTCCACTGCTTGAGCTCGTGAGTGTTGGATTTCCGGTTAATGTCATTGCGTTATTGTAGGTTTGTGCATTTGTTGTTGTGACATTTGCACCTAATGAAACAGTGCCTGTTATATTTAAACTGGTTAGTGCAGTGCTGCCGCCCATCGCTGCACTAATCGCTGTTGTACCAGTGCTGTTGGTCACTAATGCAAAGCTTCCATTCACTGCACCGCTGAATGTTAAGCTGCTGCCCGTTGTTAAATTCAAAGTGCTTAATGAATTAATAGCAGGTGTCCAAGTGCTCACTGTCATTGCACCAGAGCTACTGTCACCAATTGTCACTGTGCTTGAGCGAATCGTATCTACTTGCGCTGTACTGAAAGATAAACTGCCTGCACCCCCTGCAATCCCAATACTGGTATTTGCAGTGGATTCTGTGAGCGTCACACTCGAAGCATTGCCTGTGCTCGCAGCGGTTCCACCGATTTGTGCGCTTGTGTTGAGTGACATCACGTCACCAATCAACGCAATATTATTTGAAGATAATAATAGTGATCCTGCGCCCACATTTAATGTACCAGTTCTTGCATTAATGTTAATTGTTCCTGAACCCGCAGTGAGATTTGTGCTGGCATTTAAGGTAAATCCAGTGCCCGTTAAACTGAGTGTGCCATTATTTGATGAAGTAATATTTCCACTTACCGTGAGTAAACTTGCTGTGGTGGTTGCAGTGAGTGATTGTCCGATGGTAGAAGCAGCTAAATTCATTGCAGCATTGTTACTGACTGAAATATCATTCGTGCCGCTATTTGAAAATGCGACAGTCCCTGAGAAAGTATTACTGCTATTTGTGAGAGTAATTGCATTTGCACCTGCGCTAAAAAAAGAGGTGCCACCGACAGATAGTGCGCCTGTCTGTGAGATGGCACCGCTGGTTGAAGTCACTGTAAGATTTTGTCCGATTGTTGATGCAGCTAATGCAGTGGCAACACTGTTTGTGAGGCTCACATCATTTGCGCCGCTGTTTGAAAGAGTGATTGCACCGGTGAAACTATTTGCTTGTGTTAATGTAATTGCATTTGCTCCTGCTGAAAAAGAAGAGGTACCACCGACAGATATTGCACCTGTTTGAGAGATGGCACCGCTGGTTGAAGTCACTGTAAGATTTTGTCCGACGCTCGAAGCTGCTAGCGAAGTTGCAATGCTGTTCGTTAAGCTCACATCAAAAGCACCGCTATTTGAAAGAGTGATTGCACCGGTGAAACTATTTGCTTGAGTGAGTGTGATAGCGTGTGCACCTGCAGAGAAGTTAGAAGTACCACCAATAGTGAGAGCGCCAGTTTGCGAAATGGCGCCGCTAGTTGAAGTGAGTGTGAGATTTTGTCCGATGCTTGAAGCTGCCAATGAAGTTGCAATACTGTTAGTTAAACTGACATCAAAAGCACCACTGTTTGAAAGTGTTACTGCACCGGTAAAGCTATTTGCTTGTGTCAGTGTGATCGCGTGCGCGCCTGCGCTGAAACTCGATGTGCCACCGACAGTCAGTGCTCCCGTTTGTGTGATGGCGCCGCTGGTAGAAGTGAGCGTGAGATTTTGTCCGATGCTTGAAGCTGCTAGCGAAGTTGCAATGCTGTTCGTTAAGCTCACATCATTTGCACCGCTGTTTGAGAGTGTCATTGCACCGGTGAAATTGTTTCCACTATTTGTCAAAGTAATTGCATGAGCACCGGCACTAAAGCTAGCTGTGCCAGCAATACTGAGAGCACCGCTTTGGGTAATATTTCCGCCTGCAGTGATAGCTAATGCACCGCTACTTGTGAGTGTAATAGTCGGTAAATCAATGGCATTTGCTACAGAGGATAACGTTAAACTGTGTGCGCCACTGATGGTGCTACCAAAGTTAAGTGTGCCTGTATCGGAAGTCAGAGTGGCATCGGCACCGAGCGTTATTGCACTATTCCATGTTTGAGAGTTTGTCGTTGCAATAGATGTTGTATTGATCGCCGTCGCATCACCCGTTCCGATCGTTAAACCAGTGAGCTCTGAGCTGCCACCAACAATTCCGCCGAAGGAAATAGAACCACTATTGTTTGCGATAGTTAGAGCATGTGCGCCGTCAATGGTGCCATCAAATGTAATGCCTCCATTGGCGGTTGTTAATGCTGAATCAGTCGCGAGAGAAACAGGGCCTGTGAATGTTAAGTTGCCAGTGCCAGTTCCATTGTAAGTTGTGATGTTGCCATCAAGTGCGTAAATAGTAAATTGAGGGCCATTAACATATAAGCTGATGTTAGGCGTACCTGAGGTACCGATTGTTAAATTATTTCCTGAAATTGAATAAGGCAATGATGGATAGGTTGCTAGGAATGAAGCAAGACTGATGTTGCTGTTGTTTGAGAAAGTAATTTGATCATATGAATTATCATTGCTGACCGAAACAGTATTGCTGTGAAGATTCAATCCTGCATAGTTGTCACTTGATAACTCACCCCCTGGTCCTGTGACTGTAATACCATAAGCATTATTTGCGGTATTACTAGCAAGAATTTGTGCGCCGTCGGGAATTGTTCCGTTTGGTTCAATGAAGTAATAGAAACCATTAGCGCCGGTTGTAGTGGTTCCTAGAATTAGTTGATTGTTTATGATGTTGCTTCCATTTATTGCAAGCTGGACAGTGCTGCCAGGTGCCAGATTTGAAGATCCTGAAACAGTCCGAGGGGAGAGGGTATAAATTGTTTTTAAGAATGGATAGCCAGGACCATTACCAAAAACACCCCAAGTGTTGGTGAAATCCCAACCTGTAAATGTGGATTGCTGCGTGAGATCAACAGCACCGCTTGCACAAGTAGTATTACCGAAGCAGCCGGCTTGTGGTGTGCCTGTTGTGCCACCATCAGATCCAATACCACTTGTTTGTCCTGATGTTGCAACATCCCAGAAGCTTGAGGTGATTGTGGCGCCGCTGTCTGCTGAACCAACCAAACCGCCTGTTATGCTACTGGATGCGATGATAGTGCTTGATGCAAAGCTGTTGGTGATGGAGCCAGTGCTGTCTAGGTATCCAACAAGGCCGCCGATCGATGGAGGGCCGGAAGGACTCAAAACTGTTATCGTGGAACTGATGCTGTAACTATTACTGATTGAGCCGTAATTTTCACCTGCAATGCCGCCTGTATACATGTATCCAATACCGCTGATATTGCCAATATTGAAAGTATTATTGATGCTTCCGGAAGTTTCATTTAGTCCGGCTATGCCACCACTCCACCCATCTTGACTGCCCGTGACGCTGGCACTATTCCAGCTATTGCTCAGGGTGCCATGGTTGTCCCCAACGATACCACCCGCTACATACCCACTATTGATCGCGCCGGAAACGCCAACATTTGTGATGGTGCCGCCATTATTTTTACCGACGAGACCACCAACGTTACCTCCAAAAATTGCATCAAGTGAAATATTGGAAAGAATGACATTTTCAACAATAGCACCTGTCGTTATGTCACCAAAGAGACCAATATCATCGCCACTGGTGGTATTGATTGTTAGATTGCTAATGGTATGGTTTTGCCCATCAAACGTGCCAGTGAAGTAATGGGTGATAGCCCAGGACTGGTTACCAATAGGAATAAATCCAGCACTCCATGTAGAGGTGGCTGAGGCATCAATATCACTATTGAGTTGCCAATGTTGTGAGAGTGTTGTGGCATTGGAAATAATTCCCTGTAATCCATATACGTCAACGATTTGATAAGGAGATCCAGAGGAGCCATCGCCGCCCGTTGCACGAATGAACTGTAGTGCAGTACCGAGCCCTTGTGCTGAGTTCAACGTAAAGTCGTTGGCGCTAAACGAGGGCAGTGTGCTATTGACTTGATACCATTGACCTTGAAGCAGGTCAAAATTAGCAACGTTGATGGAACCATTCGTATAGTCTGTTGTAATACTTTGAGTAGTATTATTTGCGTAAAGATTTAATGAACCAGTAGATGTAGTAATCGGTGCGTTAATTGTAATGGTATCGAGGGAGTAAAGTGTGACTGCTTTTGTCGTAGACCAATTGATATTTCCTGTGACATTGATGTTGTTGCCAGCTTCAACAATCCAAGTGTTCCCGACCAGAACACCATAAGTGGTAACGTCGTTAAATGATGTTAAAGTGATATTTTGGCCGCTACCAGCAACATTAAAATTACTGATACTGCCGCCTGAGGCTGGTGCTGTTGTGGAGCTAGAAATAGCAGCATTGGTATTCACTGAGGTGCCAGAAACAGAAACAGTACTACCGTCGCTGATGCTGCTATTCGGTTCAAGGAAGTAATAGAAACCGCTGGTCGCGCCTGTACGTGTCGTGCCGTAGGTTAATCCACTATTTGTGACATTGATTGCATTCACTGCTAATTGCATTGCGCTATTAACGCCTGCAGTGCTGTATCCGGAAATTGCACGTGGTGTAGATGAGTAAGTGAATGTGAGATAGGGGTAAGATTTCCCATCAATGATTTTCCATGTGCTTGCAGTGTTGTCTGAAGAGAGGGTGATGTTATTGCTCCATGCGCTATAGTTGTTAAAGCTCATGAGTTGTTGCGTTGTAAGACCTGTCATGCCTGCAGTGTTGTTGCCTGTATAGTGCAAGTTGAATCCATTAGTTAACCCTGAGAAGTCTGCATCCCAATAAACATTGCTTGCAGTGATGGTGCCGCTGCTGTCATCAAAACCTCCAATGATTCCAGCAGGGAAGGGTGTGCCAGTAATGTAAACAGCAGAATAAGCTCTGGTGATGGTGAGCTGCGATCTCATGTAGCCCATTAGCCCACCTGCTAGGCTGCTGCCATTAGCGGTGTCATTTATTGTTCCGAGAGCGTATGCGTCCGTAATATCAAGAGGTGTATTGCTGTAAGTGAGTGTTGAACCGATTAATCCGCCTAACCCACTTCCATAGGGGTTAGAGCTTACAATGGCTACATTGCTCCAAACATTTGTTAGGCTCGCGCCGAT
Organism: Gammaproteobacteria bacterium; assembly: GCA_033762075.1. Taxonomy (GTDB): domain Bacteria; phylum Pseudomonadota; class Gammaproteobacteria; order DSM-16500; family DSM-16500; genus VFKI01. Next base: position 35,800 of record JANRLY010000035.1, on the reverse strand, counting down.
ATTTGTGCCGCCAATGACACCGACAATACCGCCTATTGCTGAATTGTAAGATGAGCCATTACCTGTTGCAGTAATGTTTCCTGTCACACCGATATTGTTAAAGGTGCCTCCTGTGGATTGCCCTGCGATGCCTCCAACATATAATTTGCTTGTGAGGTTAACATTTGTGAGTAATACATTGCTGATTGCATTAGAGCCCAGCGAGACATTAGCAAACAGTCCGCCTAAATCGGCTGTGGTATTTTCGTAGAGGTGATCAATGATGTAGTTGCTACCATCAAAGTTACCAGAGAAATCATAACTGGCATCGCCAATCGGTATAAATCCTGCACCGCTGTTCCAACCGGAAGTGGCAGAAGCATCAATGTTGTTGTTCAGGAGCCAGGAATTGCCAAGAGTTGTTGTGTTGGATCCAATACCTTCAAGGCCATAAATGTCTGTGAGTTGGTAAGGATTACCTGATGTGCCATTGCCGCCAGCGACTCTCAGGAATTGTACAGTTGAAACAGGCCCATTACCTGAATTCAACTGGAAATTGCTCGCTGAAAATGAAGCTGGTGAAACAGTATTTTGATTCCATCCGCCGCTTTGCAGATTAAATGTGCCAGTCAATGCAACAGATGCTGAAGTACCTGGTTGGAAATTATTGGCGACATAGTCGGCGGTTGAGTTGAGGAGTAGTGTTAATGAACTACCAGACAATGCGTCATTCAATTTTGCCCATTTTGCGGGTTTCAAAATCAATGTATTGCCGGTAAAAGTTGTGCCATTTAATGTGATGTCGTAAGTAGAAGTACCATTACCAGTCACACTGGTAGTGTTGAGAGTTGTGCTGGAAGCGTTCAGTGTTAAGCCGCTGTTATAAGTCTGAATACCTGTAGTAGTTACCCCGGAATTACTGCTGCCGAATATAGTATTGTTCCCTGAGCCAATCAAAAGACTAGCAAGTGGTGTGCTTCCGCCGACAATACCATTAAAAGTTGTAGTGCCACTGTTGTTTGCAATGAGAATGGTTTGTGCGCCATCAATTGTACTGCCAAATGTAATGCCGGCACCTGTTGAGGAGTAGAAAGTTAAGCTATCGGTTAAAATAATCGGGCTATTAAATGTTTGCGCCCCTGTGGTGATAAAGGTAGTGGTATTGATAGTTGTCGTATCACCCGTACCAATCGTTGAGCCAGTGATTCCTCCAACAAGTCCATTAAAAGCAATAGCACCACTGTTATTGGCGATATTTATATCGTGCCCACCAGCCAGTGTGCTATTGAAAATGAATCCGCCATTGGACGAGGTAAAGGTTGAATCAGCTTCAAGGTATACAGGCCCGTTGAAGGTAGCCAGTCCCGTGCCCATTGTGAGATTGCCATCTGGACTGTAGGTTGTTGTGCTAGAAGAAGTGAGCGTGTTACTGCTGCTAATGATGAGGTTAGCGCCTGAAGTAGAATACAAAAGACCTGCGCTCAAGCTTCCTTTTGCAATTTGCATTTGCGTATGCGTAACAGTGTTTGTATTGTCATCACCGATCGTGACATTGTTTCCTGTCAGTGTGAGACCTGTGATGCTACCTCCTGAAGAAGGAGCAAGCGTGACGGCATTTGCATTTGTTCCAGTTGTTGAATAAGTCAGTAAGCTATCGCTATCTGTTATTACTGCATTAGGTTCGAGGAAATAATAAAATCCGTTTGCACCAGTAAGAGTTGTTCCTTGTGTAAATCCGCTCGAGGTAACATCGCTGCCATTTGCTGCCATTTGAACAGTTTGATTTGCGCCAAGGTTAGAGGTGCCAGAAATAGCACGTGGTGTAGATGAATAGGCAAATGTGAGATAAGGGTAAGATTTACCATCAATGATACCCCACGTGCTGTTGCTGGGGGCTACAGCAATATCCCAGCCAGCATCTGTATAGGTTGTCAATGAAGAGAGGCTGACTGTGCCGCCATTAGCGCAAGTGCCGGTAAAGCAGCCACCCGTGATGGTAGCGTTTTCTGAACTGGTACTTTTCCCGGAGGTGTCAGTGTCCCAAAAGTTGTTGAATATTTGGGTGGCTTGATCGCTTCCAAATTCACCTCCCATGAATCCGTGGACGTTATCGTCGATGTCGGCGGTGGCATCGACATAACCTGTACTAAGATTATTAAACAGATATGAATAGGCACCGGCATAGCCTACAAAGCTACCCACCCCTGAGCTTGAGCCAGGGACATAGACATTGACAGCACTAAAACTGTTCTGAGTAAAACTTAAATTATCCCAGCCAATGAGTCCACCAACAAAGGCAGCATCAGAAGCAGCAGTAACACTTCCAGTTGCCATCACTTGCTGAACCTTGCCGCCACCATTACCAAAATCATGACCGCCAATCAGCGTACCAACATACGAGTCCCCGCCTGTGACATTTGCATTAAGCAGGGCGAGATGTTGGACGATGAGGGTGCTGCCATAATAGTCGCCGAGCGCACCAATCAAGCCAACGTATTGGGTTGATGGGCGATTTATGTAGAGATTGTTGATGGCAAAACCTCCACCATCCAAGGTACCCATGAAGTTGTTTCCAACCACGCCAATCGGTACAAAGCCAGAACCAGTGGGAGTGTTGTAATTAGTTCCCCAGACATCCGCTGTATTGGTCAGTGCAGAAGAAAGATCAATATTATTTGCTAACGTATAATTCGCACCAAGTGTTGAGCCCATTAACTGTAATTGATGCGCATTAGTGATGGTTGTACTGTACTCCATCATTAACAGCGGTCGTGTATTGCCATCAAAAATAAACCATGTACTGCTAGGTGCCGTACTACTGGCACTTCCTGTCGAACTAATATTACTTCCCCAAGAAGAGAAAGTTGTGGCTGTCATCATTTCGGTCGTTGTTTTTGCCTGGACGTCTGTGCCAACGCTTGTGATGCCTCCGCCGATAGCTGTTGAGCTGCCAAAAATAGTGCTGTCAAAGAAATTATTGGAAAGAGTGGAACCTGGTGATTCATTCCAACCGATGAATCCGCCGATATAGGGGTTGCTGCCACTGACGGTGCCTGAGCTGTAGGAATTAGCTGTTGAGGCGTAAGAAGCTGTCCTACCAATGAAGCCACCCGCACCCTGATCAGTGCCGGAACCTGTACTAGTCACGGTAACGCCAGCCCATGAATCAGAGACGTTTACACCACTGTCACCAATAAAACCGCCCACTGTGTTCACACCGGTGACCGAGCCTGTGACGTAGCTTTGGCTGATGGGTCCCTGGGAATCCGGTAGACCTGCGAGACCGCCCACATTGATATTTCCTGTGACAGCAGCATTGTTAATGGCAATTTTTGAGATGATGGACATGCCTGAGGTGCTGCCAAGTAGTGCGCCGGTCTGATTGTTCCCTGTGACTGATGGGTTGATGAGCCCGATACGGGTCAGGGTTGCGCCATTGATGTCACCAAATAGTCCCACGCTGTCGGTAGAAGGCAGGTTAATATATAAATCTGAAATACTGTAACCTGCTCCATTGAAGGTACCGGTAAAAGAATATGAAGTGTTTCCAATGGGCGCAAATCCCTGGTTAATTGTTGCTCCACCCCAGACTTCAGAATTATAAGTAGAACTATTGCCTGTCGCAGAAAGATCAATATTGGTACCAAGAGTATAATTGGCACCCAGTGTTGATCCCATTAATTGCAATTGATGAGCATTGCTAATGGTTGTACTGTACTCCATCAGCAACATGGGGCGAGTGCTGTCCTCAAAAATAAACCAGTCATAACTCGGTGCAATGCCATTGCTTGAAGGCGTGCTGGTAATCCCGCCACTACCTGTTGAAGTGGACCAATTACCGCCGGCACCTGTGTAAGTAGAAAGCGTCATCAAGCTAGTGGTGGTTTGTCCTGTGGGGGTGACTGTAAATCCGGATGTTGTGCCAGTTCCTCCACCTACAGCACTTAAAGTTGAGGCACTCGAAGTATCTGAATCCCAGAAACTATTCGGTGCGCTTGCGCTTGATCCAAAAATATCTACGCCTGTAAATGAACTATTACCAATAATGCCACCGACTGAACCTGTTCCACTGAGCGCGCCGGTAGAAAAACTTTGTGAAATAACGGGGTCAGTATAACTTCCACCATTTCCGTTACTGAAAAATCCGACAAGACCACCAGCGGGATTGTTAACACCGGTAGCGGTGACTGTGCCAATGTTATAGCTATTTTCAATAATCGCAGCGGCGTTGAAAATATTTCCGACAATACCGCCCGCGCCCCATGGTCCTCCGCTTGTATGATTGGAAGTAATACTTGCTGCATTGACAGCATGACTAATGGCGTAGGAAGTATTTGTGGAATTGGTAGTACCTACAATGCCACCTGCTGGACCTTCAGCGCTGATGGAGCCAGAAACATACACATTTTGAATTTGTGAAGTCCCCATAAGATTGCCTGTAATACCCCCTGCATTTCCAGCTACTGGGGCTGTAATGTTTACATTTGTCAGGCGAAGATTTTCAACTGTGATACCGTCATGATGTAAAAGCCCAAATAATCCGATCCAAAAATAACTTGAGGTGGTCGTCATATTGATGTAGAGATTATCGATAGTGTAATTATCGCCATTCAATGTACCGGTGAATTGATAGGCAACAAGGGGTCCAATTGGCAAAAAGCCTGCGCCTGTTGAGGTGTTGTAATTAGTGCCCCAACTATCTGCGGTATTAGTTAAAGAAGAAGATAGATCAATATTATTTGCCAATGTATAACTGGCATCGAGTGTTGATCCCATTAATTGCAATTGATGAGCATTTCTAATGGTTGTGCTGTGCTCCGCTAAGAGCATGGGACGCGTGGAGCCATCAAACATAAACCAAGTGTAATCAGGTACTGTGCTTGTTAACGAAGGTGTGTCGGTAATACCACCATTTGTTGCGCCTGTTGACGTGCCGAAGATACTGCTAATTGCTGAATAACTCATAGTGTCAGCAGTTGTTAAACCAAAGAGACCCGAGCAGTTTGATTGAAAACCGCATCCTGCTGAGCTATCTATGCCTGATGTGGTTGTATCAAAGAAATTGTTGTTTAAGACAAGAGTGTTTTGATTGCCGCCAAGGAATCCACCGATATTGGTACCTGTTCCTGTCACTGCGCCCGAAGACCATGAGTTACTGATATCCATTGCATTGGTATAACCGACGAGGCCGCCGGCATTGCTTCCAATGCCTACGTCTACGTTAGCGGTGCTGTAGGAGTTTGAAATAATGCCTGTGGCAGAACCTGGGCCTGCATAACCAACTAATCCACCAGAGATTCCAGTTCCAATGACATTTCCTGAGGTCCAAGAATAGTTGATGGTACCGCTACTGTAACCTACTAAACCGCCAGTTGAAGTGGTTCCAATAACTGTGCCATTAAAACCCGAATTCTGAATGGTGCCGTTAAGATTTGTAGCTGTTCCAATGGATCCTGCTAGCCCACCAATGTTATATCCAATACCTGTTACAGAGCCAGTGATATACATATTGCTAACTGTTCCATCATCTAATGCACCCACTAGTGCACCGACTTGAGTCTGTCCAGTGATACTGACATCTAAAAGCGCAAGATTTTGAATTAAACTTCCTGACGATGTGACTTCTCCAAATAAACCGACAGTATCTGTTGAAGGACGATAAATGTAGAGATTGCTGATAGCGTATGAGTTGCCATTGAAATTCCCAGTGAAGCCATTAGAAGAATCTCCAACAGGTACAAAACCTTTATTGGTGATTGCACCGCCCCAAATTTCACTGTTATAGAGTGGGCTATTTGTTGTCGCAGACAGGTCAATATTGTTAGCAACGGTATAACTTGCACCCAATGTCGATCCCATCATTTGTAATTGATGCGCATTGGTAATGGAGGTGGTTTGTTCCATCAATAAAATGGGGCGTGTGTTGCCTTCAAAAATGAACCATGAACCGGAAGGTTTGGTGGAAGAGGTGCTGGGGGTTGCTGTAATGCTCCAGCCAGCACCTGAAAAATTACTGAGCGTCATCATGTCGCTTATTGTGTTGCCTGTTCCAAAGCCGCTGCTGGATTGTCCAGAAGTAGTTGTATCCCAGAAATTTCCGCTATCCGTCGGAGAACCTTCTACATTCCCCACAAATCCACCCACATTATTTCCGGAAACAGAGCCTGAACTGTATGAGTTCGTCGTAACGCTATAAAAAGCAGCGCGACCGAGAAAACCACCTGTTCCTTGATTTCCTCCATTTCCCGCGCCACTTACGCTTGCTGTCGAGTAAGAATCACTGATTGTGGCGCCGCTATTTCCTGCAAAGCCGCCAACATTTGAAATGCCACTGATCGTTCCTGTGGTAAAACTGGTCGATATGCTAGTCCCATTGTCAGGTACGCCTACCAGTCCGCCGACATTACTTGCTCCAATGATTTTCGCATTCAAAATACCAACATTACTCACGGAAGAAGTATTATCTAATAAACCAATAAGTGCCGCTGTATAATCGTTTCCTGTAACCGTGGGAGATAAAAGGGTCAAGTTGCTGATCGTTGCCCCATCGCTAGCAGCAAACAAGCCGACTTCATTTGTGGAAGGACGATTGATATAGAGTGAGCTAATAAAATAATTGTTTCCCTCGAGTGTTCCTGTGAATCTTGAAGAGTCTGTTCCAATTGGTACGAATCCTGCGCCACTATTCCAGTTCGAGGTTGCTGAAGCATTAATGTTGCTGGATAACACATAAGAAGCAGACAAGGGTCCTGTTGCTATCCCTTGTAATCCAAAGACATCACTGATGCCATACGGGCTGCTGGTCGTGGAAAGACGCGTAAATTGGGCATTGTAATAGTTATTGTAGGCACTGCCATTTGCAATCTGAAAATTGTTTGTGACAGAAAAAGTAGGGAGTGAAGCTGAACTTTGGAACCATTGACCCTGGCTTAAAATAAAGTTAGCTACGTTGATATTTACCTCGACTGTCCCAGGCGTTGTACCAATCGTACCTGTCCCAATTGTTCCGCCTGTTAAGCTTTGTGCTCCATTTGAAGCGCTTAGAGTGAGCCCACCATTGATCGCTGTAATATCCCAATTGAGATAAATATTACGCGTGGCATTGAGTGTAAGCGTATGCGTTGATGTCCAAATAAGTTCTGCATCCACTGAAATATCACCGTTTCCTATGCCTGAGCCATTGGTTGTTGTAACGGTAATATCATTGTTGGCAAGGTTATCAATAAGATCACTTGCAAGAATATTTGAAACGATACTGCCACTGACATTCGGTGTATAAGTATTACTGCTAAATGTTTCACCTGAAGTTGGGTCGTCAGTAATCGTGACATCGGTTGGGTCTAACAACCAACTTCCATGATTTGTTTCAACACGAATGCCGCTGATATTTAAATAATTCCCAGACGTTTCAACAAAACCGCCTTTTTCGTTTCCAGTTGCAGAAATTTTACCGTGAGCAGAAACTTTTTTGCCGAGCACAAAAGCGGAGCCGCCTTTTCCACTTGAGTTGCTGACATTGACGTGGGAATTTTCAGACAAAATAATCACGCCATTTTGTTGTGTCACAGATTGTGCTTGTGAGATACCATCAAGGTTGACAATGTGATCGACAATGTCAGCAGCTGCAACTGTTGAAATAGGAATGACATTTCCATTTGCATCCCGTGCCATTTCATCCACTGCAAAGTTGATGAGTTGATTGCCATCTAAATTGACTATAAAAGTTTTCCCTGACGCTAATATGACGCTGCCACCTTGCACATCAATCGTGCCATCGTTTCTAACATTGTTTCCAATTAATGCGACCAACCCATGTTGCGCAGCTTTGAGATATCCTTGATTAATAATTTGGGCTTCTGAAGATTGATGAAAAATATATTGGCCTGATAAAAAACTCGCATCAGAAATATTTGCTGTGGATGCAATTAAACCAGCAACATCAACACGCGAACCTGGACCAAAATAAATGCCGGCTTGATTCACGAGAATAATTTTTCCATTCGCAGTTAACACACCATAAATTTGTGAAGCACCTTGATCAGCGTTGATGCGATTGAGTGCGACGGAGTTTGAATTGGGTTGTACGAATTGAGTTGTTTCTTTGGCGCCAATATTAAAACTATTCCAATTGATGATGGCTTTGTCTGATGCTTGATTAATTTGTGTGACGTTACCTGATTGTGAAATGGTGGCTGATCCTGAAGCAATAACACCACCCTCAGGATTGGCGAAAAGATTATTGAACGTGAATAAGTTGAAGAAAAGAGTACACAACAAAACCCGCCCTGTTTTGCGCAGGGTGTTTTTCAATGAGACTTGGATTCTGTTTATGTTGTCTTCAACCAGCATAAACTGCCTCCCTAGCTAAAGTATCTTTTTTTAATTCTTACTTTGAGTATAAGAGGGAAATGCAAAAATACTGGGTTTACTTTCTGATTTCTATCAAGTCGTTACGAAACGAGTTTGAGTAACTACTTGATTAAATGGGGGGTGGATTTTAACGGGTAAAATGGGCAAGTGCGGTGGCAATTTGATCTTCCATTTCGCGGTATTTCCAGACATTGCCTTTTCGGCCATTGACCAAGATAACAAAGGCGATGGGTTCACGGTCTTTGGTGATGGCGTAGCCTGCCAAAGCACTGACACCTTGGTCGGATAAGGAGCCAGTTTTAGCGCGCACTTTGCCGCTGATATGTTTTAAACGATGTTTTAATGTGCCGTCTAAACCAGCGATAGGAAGTGCTGAAATAAACTCATAACTGGTACGTTCATTGTGAAAAGCAAAGGTTAAAACTCTCATGAGTTGTTCTGGTGTTGTTTGGTTTTGAGGAGATAATCCTGAGCCATCCACAATTTTTAATTGAGAAGGATCGATCGAAACATATTCTTTCAAAATGTCATTCACAGCAAGTCGTCCATTTTCCCAACTGCCTGGTGTGTTGGTGTGAATTTCTCCAAGCTTTTTAAATAAAGAACCTGCAATTTGATTGTCTGATTTTTTCAACATGTCGTTAATGAGAATATGCAAAGGTTTTGATTCGTGTGTGGCTAACAAAAATAATCCGCTGGGTGCATTTTGATTTTGTATATTGCCTGCGACATGAATGCCGGCGCGTTTAAAAAGATGTTGAAGTAGTGACCTGGTGTAAGTTGCAACGTCATGAATGACAACTGTTGCACTGCGTGAGTAATGGCCCTGCGGTAAGCATCCATCAAGATTAATGGTATTGTCTTGATCGATAGAAACAGAGACATGGCATGAACGGGCGGAGTGACTGCGCGTGACAACAGTATTGTGAATGGGCGCATAAAAATAGCGTGGACTTTTGACAATAAGCGCTGTTTGATTGCGTTTTTTGGCGGGGAGTATGCTGAAAGAAACAAAATTATGATTGATGATGCTCGCATTAATCGGTGCGGCGTAAAAGTATTGGCGGTCTTTCCATAGCCATCCAGGGCCAATATTATTTTGATCATAAGCAGAGTTATCGAGATAGACATTTCCTTGAATGCCAGAAATTTGCTCTGATTTTAATGCCACCATGAGATCTGTCATATCGTAATAAGTTAACGAAGGATCTCCGCTTTGGACGAGCCAAATATTTCCTGCGAGCAAACCATTATTGGCATTTTTGGCATCTGTCAGAACGCGTGTTGTAAATTGAAAATCTGGGCCGAGTGAAATCAATGCGGCTTCTGCAGTGAATATCTTCATCGTACTGGCAGGTGAAAACATGTGGTGTTCGTTCAGTGAGTAGAGCGTATTGCCTGTTTTCATGGAGCGGATTTGAACGCCGATAGCGGCGTCATCGTCTGGAAAACTCACTGCGCGGCGAATGGCAGAAATAAGCTGATCCTGTCCATGGATAGTGCCAATTTCAGCAGCCTCAGAGTGTATGGTAAAGGTGTGATGATGGCGATGTTTGGCGAGCGCGGGTACAGAGAAGGCACCAGCAAGCAATGCACTCATTAGCAAGACAAGTGATTTCTCCAGAACTTTCATTCGAGCTCCTAACTCCCTATACCCACACAAGTTATTCGACTTTGTGTTTTCGGTCAATGATTTCAGCATGCCAATATGCTAGACTGCGCTGAATTTTTGGGGTTTTAGAAAATTCCTCCAGCTTCCCTTTTTCAAAGGGAGAAAAAGGGGTACACGTAAGCTTCCCCCTTTGAAAAGGCTTTGTTGTATAATTGTCATTCCCGCGAAGGCGGGAATCTATTTCAAATTTATAAAGTTTTTAATTAGTCATATTGAACGTGGGTTGAGTATTTTTTAATTAGCTACTTTTGAACATAATGATGGATTCCCGCCTTCGCGGGAATGACAGGTAGGATTTTATGATTTATGCAACAAAGCTCTTTGAAAAGGGTAGCACGTAAAGCTCCTCTTTTGAAAAAGGGGTACACGGAAGCAAGCTTCCCCCTTTGAAAAAGGGGTACACGTAAGTAAGCTTCCCTCTTTAAAAAAGGGGTACACGGAAGCTTCCCCCTTTAAAAAAGGGGTACACGTAAGTAAGCTTCCCCCTTTGAAAAAGGGGGATTGAGGGGGATTTTAATAAGAGCCTTTTAACCCATGAGGAGTAGCCTGTGACTAAGAAATTAAAATCCTATGTCAGCGAGATTGATCGCTTGTTGCAGCGGTTTGACGAAGCGCACCCTGATAAAAGTGCGGCTCAACAAGCAGAAATTGACAAATTTCAACGGGTTCAAAGGCTGCGAGATGAAGCTATTTCTAATGACGCTCCGCCCCCTCATTCATTCTGGGAGTCCTTTTAACCTTGAATCAACTCACTCGGCAGCTTGTTGCGTTTTTATATCTCGGCATTGTAGTTGTGCTTTTTGTCGCAGGCATTGTCATTTTTTCTTGGTTGCTATTAATCGGTGCAATCACTGGGTTGATTTTGTTTTTGATCGCTTGGATTCGGCAGACTTTTTTCATCAAGCGCCGCAATACGATGCAGCGCAAACCTGAAAACCCTGGACGGGTTATTGACCACGACGAACTTTAGCTATGAAACGCAATCGCTCCCTTTCTTCTCTGCTTTGGGTGATGTTATTCGATCACACGAGTTTGAATGTCATTTTCCCTGTTTTAACACTGTTATTTTTTGATGCGAATAGTCGCTTATTTGCAGCGGACACTTCACATGCCGTGCGAAGTCTTTGGTATGGATTATTTATTTCTATCCCGAACGCGGTGAATTTTTTTGCGACGCCATTATTGAGTGCTTTGTCGGATGTATATGGTCGTAAAAAATTACTGATTGTAGGCACGTTTGGTGCATTGTTGTATTCGTCTTTAGCGGGCTTTGCTGTCTTGTATGGTTCTCTTTCTTTGTTATTTTTAAGCTGTATTTTGCGCGGGATTTTTTCGAGAACGAATCCTATCGCGCAAGCGGTGATTGGTGATATTAGTCCGCCCGATAAAAAAGTGATTTATATGGGCTACTTGCAGACAGCTATTTCGATGGGTGCATTTTTAGGACCACTGATCGGCGGTTTTTTTGCGCATACGGTGTACTTTAAGCAATTGAATTTTTCTTTGCCGTTATTTATTGCAGCCTGTTTTGCTTTGATCAGCTGTGTGTTGGTGTTTATTTTGTTTCGTGAAACTTTCACCAAAAAAGCCTTTGTTTCGCCGTGGCAAATGATGCGTTGGCAAAATATTCGTCCTGTTTTATTGGATCGACGCGTTGTCAAAATCTCTACTGTGTTATTGCTCAGTCAAATCAGCTGGAGTTTATATTATCAATTTATTCCACCCATTATCAAAATGCTCTTACACGCAGATGCGCATATGATTGGTTTGTTTGTCGGACTCATTGCATTTTGGTTAGCGATTGCCACTGCGTTCGGCATTCGATTTTTAGACTCTTGGATGAATCCACGACAGATGTTGCGCTTTTCATTATGGCTTGTTTTTCTCGGTACTTTGCTCACTTTGTTTTCTTTTTATCAACACTCGCTTTCTCTTTTGTGGATTGCTGCAATTCCTGTGGCTGTCGGAGATGTTGTCGCATTTAGCTGTTTGACGACAAGTTATTCAGATGTTGTTCAACCCGAAGAACAAGGTCGTGTGATGGGTGTGTGTTTTATCGTGATTGCGCTTGTTTGGATGCTCACAGGATTAGTCGGTAGTGCCATGATGAGTGTGCATACGTTGTTGCCGTTGATTGTTGCGCCCATCGGGATTGTGGCTGCGCTGGTGTTGACTCTGGAGAAATAGACATGAGAGTAGCAGATCATTTATTAAATAATTTACCCGTTATGCTAAGCGGTAATGATGCTAAAAATATGGCTAATGAAATAGCAGCGTTTTGTGTGCCTCTGGCTGTGTTGAAAGCAAAAATGCTTGCGAAATATCTTGCTAAAGGGTGCGAAAAAATTCCGAAACAGCATAAAAGCATAGCATTCTTTCATTCCAATGCCGTGCGTACTAGAAAATTGGAGATTATGCAGGAAGCCCTTCGGGATATTGAATATTTCAAGCTTGAACCGAAGGAGAACAATGCCGCGGCTGACAAACGTTTGTTACAGTTATTGCTTAATTTTGCTGAGCGTATTGCGCTTACTTATGATGTGATGAATGTTCCGAATGTGGAGGCACGCCAATATTCCGCGTCGGGTCAAGTGTATTCGCTAATGACTACAGCTATCAGTAAGTTTTTTGGCGAAGATGGATTGCAATTGTTGTCTGAGCGCCGACAGATGCACATTGAGAGATATAAACTATTTAAAAAATCTCAAGTTGATGCTGCTGTCAGAAGAAGACAAGGTGTTCATTCCTGGTAAGTAAAACTTGTCGCGCTAAATTAGCGCAATAGTTTGTTGTTCCGATTCGGATTCTGGCGGCGTCGGTGCTGACGCGTTAATCCCAGACTGCTAACTTAAATCGTTGACATATCTATGCTTGAATAGGTATTCTCTTTGCCTGATTAACAAATACATTAATTCGGTTTTCAAAATGTCGTATATTGATTGCTGCATGTTCGCACATATTTTTTCTTCACGTTGGTCTGGCTATCTCGGCCAATAATTCCTGTTTTTTTCTTTGTTTATAAATTTTAATGCCAGCTCTGATGCAGGCACTATTATCATTTATCCTGGAGAAATAAAAATGAGATCAGCAGATATTTTATTGAATGAATTACCCGCCAGACTCATCGGTAATGATGCGTCATATATTGCTAATGAAATAGCAACGTTGTGTGTGCCTCTGGCTGTATTGAAAGCAAAGATGCTCGCGAAACAACTTGCCAATGGTTGTGAAAAAATTCCGAAACAACATAAAGCCACAGCATTTTTTCATTCTAATGCAGTGCGCACCAGAAAACTTGAGATGATGCAGGAGTTTCTTTGGCGTACTGAATCATTTCAAGCTTGATCAGAATGAGAGTAATGTTGCAGCTGACAGACGTTTGCTGCAGTTATTCATTGATCTCGCTGAGCGTGTTGCGCTTGCCTATGATGTCATGACTGTTCCGAACGTGCAGGCGCGTCAATATTCTGAATCGGGTGAAGTGTATTCACTGATCACTACGGCTATCGCCCAGTTTTTTGGCGAGGAGGGATTACATCTGTTGTCTCTGCGTCGACAGATTCATATTGAGAGATACAAACAGTTTGAACAATCTGTTATTGCCGATGGCCTCATGAGATCTATGCGGAGGCACTGGTAATATTTTTCATGCTCAATTTTCAAGCGTGAACCTTTTGATGCGAGAAAATAAGGCGATGTTATTAAAAATCAGCCGGATTTTGACACCCCTGCGTTCAATTTCAATAGGCGCACCGGTCTTAATGACTTGGTCGACAATTTTATATAAATTGGCGCGAAATTCTGTTAATGAGAGAGGCATAGTAGCCTCTCTGAGAGTACACATTTCTTATTCATTAAACCATTTTTCAACAGGTGTTCTGAGAAATCTTTCGGGTTTAATACCTTGTTCGCTAATCAATAAAATACGTTGTGGTTTAAATTGCTTTTGGAATGCATCCATGCCTGGTAAAGCTTCTTTTATTTTCCCAGATTTAACTTCGATTGCGATGAGTTTTTTCCCCATTTTTAAAACAAAATCAACTTCAAAATGTCCCTCGCGCCAATAAAAGACTTGAATATCTTTTCCAGTGGTTTCATTTATTAAATAAGCCCCAATAGATGATTCCAGTAAACGTCCCCAATAATCTCTATTTTTTTTGGCTTCAATAAAAGAATAGGAAGATAAAGCACTTAACAATGCAGTATTTTGTACTTGAAATTTTGGACTCGAGCCGCGTTGTCGTATTGTTTGCCCAGCATATTTAGATAATCCACTGAGTAATCCTGCTGTTGAAAGAAGACCAAGGTAATGTGCTAGCGTTGTTGTATTTCCCGCGTCTTGTAATTGACCTGTGATTTTTTGATAAGAAACAATTTGACCTGAATAAAGGCAGCCTAAGTGAAATAATTGCTTTAATAATGCGGGTTTTTGAATAGTCGATAATGAAAAAATATCTTTAGAAATGGTGGTTTCAATGAGTGAATTGGCTACGTAATGTTTCCAGCGTGTTTCATCTTTTATGAATGATGCAGCGCCAGGATAGCCGCCGAAATAAACATACTGATCAAAATCCCATTTAAATGCAGAATGCATTTCTTCAAAAGTCCAGTGACGAATCGGGATTGTTTCAAAACGCCCGGCAAGACTTTCGCTTAATCCATGTTGAATCATCAAGGGCGCTGAGCCGAGTAAAATAACTTTTAATGGGCGTTTTTTGCGGGTATCTTCATCCCAAAGTCGTTTGACCATAGATGACCATTCTTTAATTTTTTGAATTTCATCGATCACCAATACCGCGCTTTTATTGGATGAAATCAGTGATCGCCCAACTTCCCACTGTTGTTCAAGCCAGCTAAACGAATGTATTTCACTATCGTCAGCGCTGGCATAATGTGAAGGCATTTTTGTTGCGTCCAACACTTGTAATGCAAGCGTTGTTTTTCCGACTTGTCTTGGCCCCACTAAAGCTTGAATAAACTGTCGTGGTTCTTTGAGACGTTTTAGTAAAATGTGATAACCTGTTCGTTTTATCATGGGAAGTCTTTAGAATTTACTCAATGGGTTGAGTAAATTTACTCAATGGGTTGAGTAAAGTCAATAGGATTAAATAAGCACAATTTGATTTAATCGTCTATTTTATTAGTAAAATCAATGTGCTACAGAAAAAATCGCTCTGAGCATGCTATCCCAACGCATCCGCCAAATCTTTTTTCAAATCTTCGATATGTTCGATGCCGACGGATAAACGAATCAAGCTGTCACTCATGCCAATATCTTCGCGAATATCTTGCGGGACGCTGGCATGTGTCATACTGGCAGGATGCTCAATTAAACTTTCGACGCCGCCAAGACTTTCAGCTAACGCAAACAAATGACAATGTTCCAGGACTTTAACGGTTTCAGCATAATTACAATTTAATTCGACGGTAATCATGCCGCCAAAATATTTCATTTGTTTTTTCGCTAAATGATGTTGTGGATGTGAAGCTAAACCAGGATAAATGACGCGCTTAACTTTCGGATGTTTTTCCAGCCAATGCGCTAATTCATTCGCATTTTCGGAATGACGTTGTATACGCACTGCAAGGGTTTTTAAACCACGTAATGCTAGAAAACTATCAAAAGGCCCGAGAATACCGCCAATAGAATTTTGTAAGAAAGCCATTTGTTCGACAAAATGTGGCTGATTCACGACAGCGATGCCGCCCACGATATCAGAGTGGCCATTTAAATATTTCGTTGCAGAATGCACGACAATATCAAAGCCATATTCGAGAGGACGCTGAATAATAGGTGAGGCAAAAGTATTGTCGACAACAGAAATGAATTGGTGCTTTTTCGCAATCGCAATGACTTGCTCGAGGTCAACGCATTTTAACATTGGATTTGTCGGAGTTTCGACCCAAATCATTTTTGTTTCGGGACGAATTGCGTCCAAAATATTTTTTGGATTGCTCATATCCACAAATGAAAATTGTAAACCAGCAGAACGCGTTCTGACTTTATCAAATAAACGAAATGTACCGCCGTACAAATCATCAATCGCTATGACGTGATCATTCGGTTTGAGTAATTCAAGAATTGTTGCAATCGCTGCCATCCCAGAGCCAAAAGCAAAACCGTGTGTACCTGATTCAAGATTTGCAACGCATTGTTCAAAGGCATTTCGCGTGGGATTTTTCGTGCGTGAATATTCGTAACCTTTGTGCTGGCCTGGACTGGTTTGCACGTAAGTTGAAGTAGCATAAATGGGAGTCATGACTGCCCCGGTGGCAGGATCAGGCGTTTGGCCTGCGTGAATGACTCGTGATTCAAGAGAAAGTTGTTTAATTTTCGTCATGCTAAAAATCCTTGTGCGCGCATCCATGTGTCATCGACAAATTTTGTTAAATAATTGCGAACACTGTCCGCTAAGACAGCAACGCATATTTGATTTTTTGAAAGGCTTTTTGCAGCTTGTAATGCGCCCCATACAGTGGCACCGGAAGAGCCGCCAATCAATAATCCTTCTTCACGAATAAGCCGTCGTGCCATTTGAAAAGATTCTTTGTCGCGTGTTTTGATATAGTGATCCACTAAGGAATTATCGAGTACGCGTGGAATAAAATCGTAACCAATACCTTCGACTAAATACGGACAAATCTCTGTGCCGCCACCTAAAATAGAACCTTCTGGATCAACACCAATGATTTTAACATTGGGTTTGCTCGCTTTAATCGCGCGCGCAATGCCTGTAATCGTGCCGCCAGTGCCTGCAGAAACTACGACCATCGCAAGTTGATCACCTGCATCATCGAGAATTTCTTGTGCGGTGGTTTTTGCATGAATATCTGGATTTGAAGGATTACTGTATTGATCCAAAATATGAGAACGCGGAATTTCATGTTGTAATTTTTTCGCGAGAGAAATATGACTTTCAGGACTATCCCATGCGGCTTCTGTTGGCGTGCGATAAATTTTTGCGCCGAGTGCTTCGAGAATCACTTGTTTTTCGCGACTCATTTTTTCGGGCATTGTGATGATGACTTTGTAGCCTTTCACGGCACCTGCTAATGCAAGCCCAATTCCAGTGTTGCCGGAAGTTGCTTCGATTAAAGTATCGCCAGGCTGAATTTTCCCTGCTTTTTCGGCGTCTTCGATCATGCTGACTGCAATGCGATCTTTAACAGAACCCCCAGGATTTAAAAACTCACATTTTCCATAAATTTCGCACGGTAATTCTTTTCCAATACGATTAAAACGAACAAGCGGCGTTTTACCAACGGCTTCTAAGATAGTATTCATCTTCATAGTTATTGCCTGTATTTTGAAATGTGACAGATAATCGTTTGCGGAGAAAAAGTGCCGGACAATCGAATCCACATTGATTGGCCGGCTAAAATGCCATCTTGAAGTTGACAGAAATTATTGATTTTTGTGTGTGCATTGAAAGAAAGCTCTGAAGCAGTCACGCGATACATATGGCCGGGCGCAAAAACCACCCAAGCAGCAGAAGGCTTTGTGAATTCGAATAATTGTGGCGTGACAGTTCCGGTTTCTTCATCGCGTAAAATCAACAACCATGATGGATTGTTAGCAATCGATGGATTGCGAAAATAAGAGTCTATTTGAATGACAGGCGTTGTATCACCGTATGCTGTGGCACTGAGCACCCAGCTGAGGAGGATAAAGACGGTCATTGAGACTTTATTTAGCAACATAATGGAAAGAATTTTCCTATTTGCGTGATTTCTGTAAGAAATTCATTCTAAGGTGAATCAATGAAAAAATCAAAAATAAAACAAAAAAGATGAGCGACCATTCTGCAAGACTCAAAGATAAAAATTTCCAGGCGACACGCGCGCATTCAGTGCTGCCTTCGAGGATTTTGCTTAAGGCTTGGCTGGGCGGCAATATTTTAAAGAGATACGTTAAGCTGACACCACAGTCAGACTGTTGATCTTGAGGGAGATATTGGAGCCAAACTTGACGTCCTGATAAAAGAACACCGGTGAGCGAGAGGAGTGATGTGATGCTACCCAGCATGATGTGCCAAATGCGCGCATCGAAAAAGGTGCCCAGTAAAAAAAACACGCCCATTGTAATGAAAGTAAAACGTTGTAATAAACATAAAGGGCAAGGTATGACGCCAGCATAATTTTCTAGCCAAAATGAAACGCCCACAAGAAACAGGGTTAAAAGAAAGCCATTGAACCAAAAAAGACGACCAGAAAGTAAATGCATGAAAGCCTCGCAATGATATTTTTAGTATGAAACTTGTCGTCATTGCGAGCCCGCGAAGCGTTTGGGCGTGGCAATCCAAGCTTTTAAAAACTGGATCGCCACGGCTAAGCACTTCGTAGCCTCGCGATGACGGGGAATAATTCTCTGCATTCTACTCGAACTCCTGCGTATCCAGCCAGTTTTGTAGGATAATTTGTGCGGCGAGACTATCAACTTCCGCAGTTTGTAAAGCGCGATAACCGCCTTCTGAAAAAATCCTCTCACGGGCATCGCGTGTACTGAGGCGTTCATCGACCTCATGGACAGGCAATGAAAAGGTTTCAGTCAGCCAATGAGCGAATCGTCGCGCTGCATGCGTAATCGGCTGCTCAGTGCCATCCATGTTGAGCGGAATCCCGACAACGAACCCATCAGGCTGCCATGTTTTGATGAGGGGTTGCAATGCTTCGGCTTGAATCACGCCTTGTTGTGCTGATAATGTCGTGAGCGGGCGTGCCGTACGCGTAATAGTTTGACCGACTGCAACGCCAATGCGTTTTGTGCCAAAGTCAAAACCAAGTAAAACATGATGCTTAGCAGTAGATTTCATGGTTAATATTTGTCGAGTAAAGCCCATCATGATACTTTAGAAGCATTGCCTTGAGAATCTTCAAATGACACTTCGATCACTTTTTTCAGCGCGTCGCTTTCCCATTATGCTGCTATTGGGATTTTTTTCTGGCCTACCTTCTGCACTGACAGCGAGTACTTTGCAAGCTTGGTTTACAGATGCGGGTCTTTCTTTAGTGGATATTGGTGCAATCACTTTATTAGCATTACCTTACGCTATTCGGTTTTTATGGGCGCCTTTATTTGATCGTGTTTCGTTGCCATTTTTAGATCGTCGCCGAAGTTGGTTGTGGGTGTTGCAATTATTGCTGGTGTTGTCAATTGTCAGTATGGCGTTTTTAAAACCGCAGACGATTTTTCATGTTTCTCAATTTTCATTTCACGGATTATTATTGTGTGGATTAATCACCGCGATCTTAAGTACGTCACAAGATATTGTGATTAACGCGTGGCAAACTGAAACATTTGTTGATGGAGAGCGCGGTTTGGGCGCCGCACTCTATGTGACGGGTTGGCGAATTGGGATGATTGTGTCAGGTGCCGTTGCTTTAATCATTGCGCAATATTTTAATTGGAAAATCACTTATCTCAGTATGGCGGGATTGATGTTGCTGGGCGTTATTGTCACAACACTTGCGCCTCAATCATTCAGCATTTCTTCTGTGAGTAAAGCATCAAAAAATCTTTTGGCACCTTTCCAAGAATTTTTCCAACGATACACTTGGAAAATGTTAGCTGCGATATTTTTTCTGTTGCTAACTTATAAATTGGGTGATGCATTAGCATTAGCTTTTAACACAACATTTTTATTACGTGAAATGCATTTTGATCTTGCAACGATTGGACTCGTCAACAAAACCATTAGTATGACATCGGCTCTTTTGGGCGGAATTGCTGCCGCTATCTGGATGAAAAGAATTTCCCTCTACCGTGCTTTATTTTTATTTGGCATCATTCAGGCTTTTGCACACTTGGGATATATGCTTTTAGCCATTGTTGGTAAAAACTTTTTCTTATTAGTTTTTACTGCCTTTCTGGAAAATTTTTGCAGTGGTATGGCCACGATTGCATTTTTAGCATTGATTATGGCGTTGTGCCATGTTGAATATACAGCAACACAGTTTGCTTTTTTAAGTGCAATGACTTTTCTCGGCAGAATTATTGCAGGCCCGTTTGCAGCGCGATTGATTCTATTTTTTGGATGGATTCACTTTTTTGTGATGTGTGGCGTGATTTCTTTATCGGTGTTGTGTGTTTTATTTGCCACTCGGAAAGCTGATGTTTTCTCAGAAGGAGAAAATAATGCAACGACTTCAACCGAATCAACAGGCAGTATCTCCGGTCAACCAGCATGATGTTGATAAATTTGTTAATCACATAAAGCATCAAGATTACGAAAGACTACCGCGTCGTCTTGATGATCCGTTACTTCAATACGCTATTAATGCTCTCAACAGTGAAAACGAAACAGCGCTGATGTGGGCGGTTCACAATAATGATCTTGAAGCACTTTCGCTTTTGTTAAAAGGAGGGGCCAATCCAAATATTAAAGCGCGTGGCTTAACAATTACCATGCATGCAGTCGGTAAACCACTTATGCTAGAAACATTGTTAAATTGGAAAGTGAAAGAAGATCGAGCTGATTGGATGTGGGATGGGAATTTAGATTTAAATGCAGTAGACAACGAAGGTAAAACAGCGCTCATGCATGCAGTGAACGGTAATTATGGTTATACATTTTCTGTTTTTGCTTTGGTTGACGCAGGGGCAGATGTCTCAATTCGGGATCATGAAGGCAAAACAGCCAGTATGTATGCGACAAATCCTGCGATTTTAGAAAAATTAAGCCGACATAATACATTACCAGCACACGCATCACATTTTTTAAATGCTATCGAAAGACAATTAAAAACTGCAAAATCACAAGATGCGGTGAATATTTCAATGGCTACAATGAATAAGATGATTCAATTGCTACAAAATCATGCACACGAAGATTTTACGCTTTCATTAAAAGAAATTTTATTTCAATTTTCAATTTTTGCGATTATGGTAAAACAAGATAAAGTCGCGCGCGAAGCACGTCGAGTGGCTGCAGAAAAATTAGGACATGAGGTTTCTCTAGAAATTAACAATGCTTTTCATATTGGGTTAGATGAAGAAGAGGAAGAAGAAAAAGATGCGATTTTGCCCAAAGCTTTTCTTTGAAAAATACAAATTTTACTAAACATTCTGTGTGCATTTAGCAATAACTTACTACTGCGGGGCCGCGAAAAAAGAAAGACAAAATGAAAAGAATAAAGCAGAAGCTTGCCCCGGAATATTTGAGTCCGGGGCGAGATGACAATGAGAGGAAATCCAAAATCTATCGACGAAATGTTTTTTCATTATTAGCGTACAATTTTTTATAGACATCCTGGGATTCAGAATCTACATTGGCAGCAATAAACTCAGCCAAGGCTTCACGATAGTTTTCATTATCATTTTTGGTTGCCAAATCACGCGCGCAACTCCAAATGGTCTCAGATTTTTCTTTACTGCTGACAGAGTCTTCATCTTTAAAAATCCAATAACATGCGCGATTTATTTCAGAGCTAAACATTTTCTTATAATGTATTTTTTGTTGATCTTTATCGTAATTGCGGTACGAATTCAACAAGTCTTGTATTTGAAGTTCATGACATTGATTATCATTTAAATTACTATCAATCTTGAGATGCAAATCATCAATAGGAGTGATTAAAATATTTAGAACATGGAATATAAATTTTTCTGCGGCTTCTTTTGTAAAACTGCTGAAAAGACCTGCTTGATTCCAAGCATCCTTTTTTAATTGCCGCATTTCATTTATAAAATCATCTATAAACTGATGATAGGAAGGCGATAATATGTTGATGCTGTTATAAATTTTTTTAGGTGAAAGAATAAAAGAACATAGACGATCAAGTTGCCATAGTTCAGTTTTAACGGTAAAAAATGAAGATGATGGTGTTCTTTTCACAATATCTTGATTCTGTTTTAAGGCGTGGAATAGCATATCTAATGCATTTAAATCTTTTCTTAAGAATAATGCAAAAAATAATGCCACTCTGAATTGTTGAGAACAAAATTCATTTCTAAAAAAATTCCCACAACCATCTGTTGTAAATAATTCTAATAGCGTACCTTCAGTGAAAGTGTCTTCGTTTTTCGCACCCCAACCTTCAAGAGAGGTACACTGAAAATTGAATGGAGTATTGTAATCAGCGCCTTCTGCAAGCAGTAAAGAAAATGCATCAATCCTACCGGTTAAAAATGCATAATGTAATGGCGCAATTCCGTGCGCTTTTAATGTTCGAGTAAATTCTGGCTCGATGTGATAGAGCTCTGGGCCTGTGATGTTAGTGATGCTGAGCGTTACATTTATGGCATTTGGGTTCTTTCGAATGCACTGCAGTAAATCACTCATTGTTGCTCGACCAGCAATCATATCTTGGATGCATTGAAAAACGATTAAATCCTTTTCAGAAGGGAATCGCCTGTCTTGAAGGGTAACAGGATTGGCACGCATGAAAATCTCCTCGCTTATATTTTTAAGCGAGGAGAATAGGCATGATAATTTTTGTTGTCAATGCAATTAACACATCCTGTGGAAAACTTTTGGTTACTCATTACTTCGATGCTTCATCCCAATTATGACCAATCCCAATATTCACAGACAATGGCACTTTTAATTTTGCAGCACTCATCATGTGTGTTCTCAACATCTCTGTTATCTCATCGATATTTTTTTCTGGGACTTCTAGCACTAATTCATCGTGTACTTGCATAATTAATTTTGTGGGAGAATTATTTTTTATTAACCATGCATCCACTGCAATCATTGCGCGTTTAATAATATCTGCGGCACTTCCTTGCAAAGGTCCATTAATCGCCATGCGCTCGGAAGCTTTTTGACGCATGATTTGACTAGAATTAATATCAGGTAAATATAAACGTCGCCCCCACAATGTTTCGACAAAACCTTCTGCGTGTGCTTTTTTCCTTGTATTTTCCATGTAATGTTGAATCATCGGATAGCGTTCAAAATAACGGTCAATATATTTTTGTGCTGTTTGTCGATCGACGCCCAGTTGTTTTGCGAGACCAAAAGCTGACATGCCATAAATTAAACCAAAATTAATGGCTTTTGCCGCGCGTCTTTCTTCGGAGGTGACTCTTTCAAGCGGAATACCTAACACTTCAGCCGCTGTTGCTTGATGAATGTCGAGATTATTTTCAAATGCTTTCAGTAAAGTTGGATCTTCTGAAATATGTGCCATGATGCGCAATTCAATTTGTGAATAATCAGCAGAAATTAAATAGTGACCTTTAGGTGCAATAAAAGCTTGGCGAATGCGACGTCCTTCGTGTGTGCGAATTGGAATATTTTGTAAATTGGGATTGGAGGATGAAAGTCGACCGGTGGCTGCGCCCATCTGGTGATATGACGTGTGTACGCGTCCTGTAGTTTCATTTATCTGTTCAGGTAAACGTCGTGTGTATGTGTTCATTAGTTTACTCAAACCGCGATATTCAATAATGCTTTTAGGAAATGGATAGCTTTCCGCGAGTTCTTGTAAAACATTTTCTGCTGTGGAAGGTTGGCCTTTTGGTGTTTTTTGTAAAATAGGCAGTTGCAATTTATCGTATAAGATTTCTTGTAACTGTTTTGGTGAATTCATGTTAAATTCACAATCTGCTAACGTGTAAGCTTCTTTTTCTAATTCCATTAAACGTTTTTCTAATTCTTCAGATTGTTTTTCTAGTTTTTTACAATCAATTAAAACGCCATTGCGTTCCATGCGTGCAATCACGGGGATAAGCGGCATTTCAATTTCTTCGAATGTTTTTTTCAAACCAGGTTCTTTGCTTAATTCAGGCCAAAGAACGTTGTGTAATTGTAATGTGACATCTGCATCTTCGGCAGCGTAAGTCGCAGCTTTATCAATTGGCACATGATCAAAAGTGATTTGTTTTGCGCCTTTTCCTGCAATATCTTCAAAAGTGATTGTGCGCCAGCCGAGATATTTTAATGCGAGGGAATCCATATCATGATTATTGCTCGCGCTGTTTCGTACAGCAGATTCAATCATTGTGTCAAAAGCAATTCCCGATAAATGAATATCATAGCGTGCTAGAATCTCATAATCATATTTAAGATTATGTCCGATTTTTTTCAGTGCATTGTTTTCAAGTACGGGTTTTAGTTGTTGTAAAACAAACTCGCGATTTAGTTGTTTTGTTTTTTCATTATGCGTTAATGGAATATAAGCGGCTTGACCGGGCGCGTCAGAAAACGAAACGCCGACTAACTCAGCATCCATGTAATTTAAACTGGTAGTTTCTGTATCAAATGCAAAAATCCTTGATTTTTCCAGGCGTTTTAACCATTCAGACAAATCATTTTCAGTGAAAATTGTTTTATAATTTTCATGTTTATCATTTTTTTCACTCGCACTGGAATTTTTTTCTAGTAATTCATTTAGCCAGCTTTTAAATTCATATTTGCGATATAAGGCATTTAATTTTTCTGTATCTGCTGTTTTGCGTTTGAGTGCATCGGGCGACAAATTTAATTCGACATCTGTTTTGATAGTGACGAGCTGTTTCGTGAGCGGAATTTTTTCTAAATGTGCACGTAAATTTTCGCCAACTTTTCCTTTAATTTGATCTGCGTGTTGAATTATTTTGTCGAGTGAACCATATTCATTTAACCATTTCGTGGCTGTTTTAGGCCCGACATTCGGAACGCCAGGAATATTATCGACAGAATCACCCACTAACGTGAGCCAATCAACAATGCGTTCAGGTGGGACACCAAATTTTTCAACAACTGAATCGGGTGTGAGTTCGGTATCTGTCATCGTGTTGATCAAGCGAATATGATGATTGACTAATTGCGCAAAATCTTTGTCCCCTGTCGATACAATTGTTGGAATGCCTTTATTTTCGGCATGTTTTGCAAGTGTGCCAATGACATCGTCGGCTTCAACACCTTCTTCGACTAACAAAGGAATCCCAAGTGCTTGGATGATCGCGTGAATGGGCGCAATCTGTGCGGCTAATTCGGCTGGCATCGGTGGGCGATGCGCTTTGTAATCTTTGTAAAGATCATCTCGAAATGTTTTTCCTTTTGCATCGAAGACAACAACGATTTCTTCTGGTTTATAATCGGTCAACAATCGACGCAGCATATTAATGACGCCATAAATGGCACCCGTAGGCTCTCCTTTTGAGTTCGTGAGCGAGGGCATCGCATGAAATGCGCGATATAAATACGATGAACCATCAACCAAAATAAGAGGATTTGCGTTAGATTGTTTCATGATCATATTCCGATTAAAGCAGGGGTACGACGTTAACTCAAATATTTTAAAGAGACAAGCATGCATCACCAAAGATAGATTGGATCGGATAGAGGACTACTGTTAATATCTCTCTTCAGTTTTAGAGTTTCAGGGGAATAGGCGTTGAGCGCGACACTTTGGGAAAAATGTTTAAGCTGTTTACAGGATGAATTTCCATCACAGCAATTCAACACATGGATTAGACCATTACAAGCCGATCACGCCGAGGATACGCTCACGTTGTATGCACCCAATCGTTTTGTCTTGGAGTGGATTCACGAACGTTTTTTGGAGCGCATTCGTACCTTGGTGGAAGAATTTAGTTCGCCTAATGTTCCAGAGCTTTGTCTCGAAGTTGGCAGCTTGAGTACGCCGGTTGTTCAAAAATTAGTTGAACATGTAGCACCCACAGTTTCTTCAACGCGATCAACGACACGTGCCACGACGCCTACTGTTTCAAGTGAAATCGTGAATCACCACCAAAGCAATATTAATCCTGTTTCAACTTTCGACAATTTCGTTGAAGGAAAATCTAACCAATTGGCAAAAGCGGCTTCATTACAAGTCGCCGAAAATCCTGCTGTTGCTTACAATCCTTTGTTTTTATATGGCGGCGTTGGTTTGGGCAAAACACATTTATTGCATGCGATTGGCAATCAGATTATGCGCAATAATCGCAATGCAAAAGTGTTATATCTTCATTCAGAGCGTTTTGTGGCCGACATGGTTAAAGCTTTACAAACAAATGCGATGAATGAGTTTAAAAGATACTATCGCACTGTCGATGCTTTATTGATCGACGACATCCAATTTTTTGCTGGGAAAGATCGTTCTCAAGAAGAGTTTTTTCATACTTTTAATGCATTGCTTGAAGGTCAACAGCAAGTTATTTTAACGTGTGATCGCTATCCAAAAGAAATTAATGGCGTTGAAGAGCGTCTCAAATCTCGCTTTGGTTGGGGATTAACAGTCTCAGTTGAGCCACCGGAACTCGAAACTCGAGTTGCTATTCTTATGAGCAAGGCAGAGCAATCTGGCCTAGATTTGCCCTACGAAGTGGCGTTTTTTGTCGCTAAACGGATTCGTTCTAATGTTCGTGAGCTCGAAGGCGCGTTAAAGCGCATTATTGCGAATGCGCATTTTACGGGTAAATCGATCACATTAGATTTTGTGAAAGATGCTTTACGTGATTTATTGGCGCTGCAAGATAAATTAATTACCATTGAAAATATTCAAAAAACGGTCGCGGAATATTACAAAGTTAAAGTGGCTGATTTGCTTTCAAAACGTCGCAGTCGATCGGTCGCGCGTCCGCGTCAAATGGCAATGGCATTGGCGAAAGAATTAACCAATCATAGTTTGCCTGAAATTGGCGACGCATTTGGTGGGCGTGATCACACAACTGTTTTACACGCGTGCCGTGTGATTGCAGAATTTAAATTATCCAATCAAAGCGTCGAAGAAGATTATACAAATTTACTGAGAATTTTAACGACGTAACGAAAGTTTCTCCTCCTTTAAAAAAGGGCGAGCATAGAATGCTTCCCCCTTTAAAAATGGGAGAGCACAGAATGCTTCCCCCTTTGAAAATGGGAGAGCACAGAATGCTTCCCCCTTTGAAAATGGGAGAGCACAGAATGTTTCCCCCTTTGAAAAAGGGGGATTGAGGGGGATTTATAAATAAGCAATTTTATAAAATCCCGCCCACCTCCTTTTTTGAAGGGAAAAATGCTTGCGGAAATGAATAATCCAAAAATTTATGGGTGAGGTTAACATGAAAGTCACACTAAAAAGATCAGCGTTACTGAAACCATTACAAACAATCAGTGGTGTTGTTGAGCGCAAACAAACAATGCCTATTCTTGCAAATGTTTTATTAGTTGCAAACGAACAAGGATTATCATTAACAGCAACCGATACAGAGCTTGAATTGATTGGTAATGCTGAAGTTGATGAAGTGGCTGTTCCAGGCTCAATTACGGTGTCTGCGCGCAAATTATTAGATATTTGCCGTGCATTACCAGAAGACGCAGTATTACACATCGAACACGAAGGTCCGCATGTTGTGTTACGTTCGGGGCGTAGTCGTTTTTTATTGGCGACACTTCCCATCGAAGATTTTCCTGTAGTTGAAAATGTTTCTTTCAAAACAGTTTTTCGCATGAGCCAAGCACGATTAAAAAAATTATTAACAAATATTCATTTTGCAATGGGCCAACAAGATGTGCGTCACTATTTGAATGGTGCGTTATTTGATATTCAATCTTCGACTTTAAAATGTGTTGCAACAGATGGCCATCGATTGGCATTTAGTCAATTTCAAGGATTGCCTGATGATGTTGTTTCGATGAAAGTCATTTTGCCGCGCAAAAGTGTGGTTGAATTAATTCGTTTATTAGATGCAAATAGTGAGGAAGATATTACAATTTCAATTGGCGAAAATCATTTTCGCGTTCAAGCGCATGATTTTACTTTTACCTCGCGCTTGGTTTCCGCGCAATATCCAGATTACGAGCGTTTAATTCCACGCCAAGTGCAAAAAACCGCGTTAGCGGACCGAGAAACTTTCCGGCAAGCGTTGGTGCGCGCTGCTATCTTATCGAGTGAAAAATTTCGTGGCGTGCGGTTGCAATTAGATCAAGACGCTTTGCGTATCATTGCCAATAATCCTGAACAAGAAGAAGCAGAAGAAACCATCCATTTAGAGTATCAAGGTAGTGAAATGGAGCTGGGCTTCAATGTCGCTTATTTGCTTGACGTGCTTTCAGCCGTAGGCACGGAAAAAATTCGCTGTTCATTCAATGAGTTAACGTCTGGGGTATTGTTTGAGCCGGTAGAAGATACGAGTAGCTTATATCTCTGCTTATACGTTGTGATGCCTGTTCGTTTTTGACCATTACATTCTATGGCATTCAAACGTCTGGATTTAACGGGTTTTCGTAATCTCTCCTCAGTGAAGTTGAAATTATTGCCGCACGGCATTAATTTTTTTTACGGACGAAATGGCAGCGGCAAAACCAGCTTAATCGAAGCAATTCATTATTGTATTTATGGGCGCTCTTTTCGGAGTGCCAATGCCAACCATTTAATTCAACATCATGCTGAGCACTTAAGCGTATTCGGTAAAATTCACCCATTAGATCAGTCAGTTATTCCTATAGGACTCGAGCGTAGTCGGAATGGCCACACGAAACTTCGCGTTGCTGGAGAAGATAGAGCTTCATTTGCGTCTCTAGCGCGTTTAGCCCCTACTCTGTTGATTCATTCGGGCTCGCATCAGTTGCTGGAAGCTGGCCCGATTTTTCGACGCAAATACTTGGATTGGGGTGCTTTTTATCTGTCAGCAGAATACGTTCAGCATTGGAAACAATATGCGCGAGCCTTAAGGCAGCGTAACTTATTGCTTAGAAAGCGAATTTTTAGCAAGGAATTGCCAAGCTGGACGGCTGAATTGGTTAAATACGGTAATCAATTACACCAAACACGCCAGCAATTTGTCGAGCAATTACTGCCGCATTTGTCTTTTGTGGCTAACCGGTTACTGCATTTGCCAGCATTAGAAATGAGTTACTTTCCAGGCTGGCAAAAGGATCTTTCATTTGCAGAAGCAGTCGAAGTTTCGTTGGCAAATGACATGGCCGCAGGTTCATCCCAAACCGGCCCCCATCGTGCCGATTTCAATATTAAAATGAACCATATACCTGTTAAAGATATCCTCTCAAGAGGCCAGCAAAAACTCTTTGTTTGTGCTATGCTTCTCGCCCAGGGAATGTTGATTAAACAGTGTTTAGAAGTCAATCCAGTGTATTTGGTGGATGACCTGACAGCTGAGCTAGATCAAGTGAGCCAGGCCCGATTAATGGCCTTATTTTTAGAACAACAATCACAATTTTTTCTCACAGCCATCGATGCAAGTGCCGTTGCCCAGTTTAATCAGGGGGGATCATTGAAAATGTTTCACGTGGAACATGGAAGTATAGTTGAAGAACGCCCGATTTAATTCCTTTGCTCGTCGTCTCGCGGCTTGTCCGAAGGATCCAGAAGCATCATTGATATTGTCACTGGATCCCGCACAAGCCGCAGGACGACGGGTTGGGGTGAAGCAATTAGATAATTGAGAGGTAGGCCAGTGACAAACGCTGCTAGTTATGATTCATCTAGTATTAAGGTGTTAAAAGGCTTAGATGCTGTCCGTAAGCGCCCAGGTATGTATATTGGGGATACCGATGACGGAACAGGGTTGCATCATATGGTTTTTGAGCTCGTTGATAACTCTATTGACGAAGCTTTGGCGGGCTTTTGTAACCAAATTTATGTTACGATTCATGCAGATGACTCAGTGACAGTCAAAGATAATGGCCGCGGTATTCCAACTGATATCCATTCCGAAGAAGGTCGTTCAGCAGCTGAAGTGATTATGACTGTGCTGCATTCTGGCGGTAAATTCGATAATGATTCTTATAAAATTTCCGGTGGTTTGCATGGTGTTGGCGTTTCTGTTGTTAATGCGCTTTCAGAAGAGTTACGTTTAACTATACGTTTAGATGGAAAAGTGCATCAACAATTTTATCATCATGGTGAACCGGATGCGCCGTTAGCCGTCATTGGTGAAACAACCGAGCGCGGTACTGAAGTTCGTTTCAAACCGAGCAGTGAAACCTTCACTAACATTGTTTTTTCATATGATATTCTTGCTAAGCGTTTGAGAGAACTATCATTTTTAAATTCTGGCATTCAAATTCATTTACTGGATGAGCGTACGGGTCGAAAAGACTTGTTCGAATACCATGGCGGTATTCGTGCTTTCGTGGAAGACTTAAATCGCAATAAAACTCCTGTCCATTCAAAGGTTTTTCACTTTTCCGTTGAAAAAGATCGTATGATGGTCGAAGTTGCGATGCAATGGAATGATACATTCAACGAAAATATTTTTTGTTTCACCAACAATATTCCACAAAAAGATGGCGGCACACACTTGGCTGGTTTTCGCAGTGCTTTAACACGTGTGTTGAATAATTATATTGAACAAGAAGGATTTTTAAAACGCGATAAAGTTTCTACAACAGGCGATGATTTTCGTGAAGGTTTAACTGCTGTGTTATCTGTTCGCGTTCCAGATCCTAAGTTTTCCTCTCAAACAAAAGAAAAGTTAGTTTCATCTGAAGTGAAAGCAGCTGTTGAATCTGCAATGGCAGAAAAATTACAAGAATTTCTCTTAGAATTTCCACAAGATGCGAAAGCCATTGTTTCTAAAGTCTTAGATGCAGCGCGTGCGCGCGAAGCAGCCCGTAAAGCACGTGAAATGACGCGACGCAAAGGCGCTTTAGATATGGCGGGATTGCCAGGTAAGTTAGCAGATTGCCAAGAAGAAGATCCTGCGCGTTCAGAAGTATTTATTGTTGAGGGTGAATCAGCAGGTGGATCTGCAAAACAAGCGCGTGATCGTCGCAGCCAAGCAGTTTTACCGCTCAAAGGTAAGATTTTAAATGTTGAAAAAGCACGCTTCGATAAAATGCTTTCTTCTGTAGAAGTTGCTGCATTAATTACTGCATTAGGCTGCGGAATTGGGCGTGAAGATTACAATCCGGATAAATTGCGTTACCACAGTATTGTTATCATGACTGACGCTGACGTGGATGGTTCGCATATTCGTACATTGTTATTAACTTTCTTTTTTCGTCAAATGCCTGAGCTCATTGAACGTGGTCATGTCTATATCGCACAACCGCCTTTGTATAAATTAAAAAAAGGCAAACAAGAAGATTATTTGCGTGATGATAGGGCGCTTGAAGCGGCATTGTTGCAAACAGCATTAGATGGTGCAAGCTTACATCCAGGCGGTGATAGTCCGCCCATTACTGGCTTAGCACTCGAAAAGTTGATAACAGAATATTTATCGGTGTTATCAGATATTCATCGATTTGAAAGACGTTATCCGCGTACGGTTTTAGAAGCCTTTTTATATGCTGATGCCTTAAGTGTTGAAGCTTTATCTGATCGTGATAGCGTTGAAAAATGTGCTGCACAATTAAATACACTATTACAAGCTAGCATAGATCCACATGTAGCAATTCGTTACACCGTGAGCGTTGTCAAAGATGCGAATGGGACTTCATGGACTCCAGAAGTTATCGCGCTCCATAATGGAACAGAATCAAAGTATTTGCTTAATTCAGAGCTATTCGCATCTAATGAATACGCCAGAATCGTTAAATTAGGCCAAAAAATAGCCACACTATTACATGATGGAGCTACGATTCTGCGTGGTGAAAAGCAACAAGGCGTTCAAAAGTTTTCCCAAGCAGTCGAATGGTTATTTGCGGAGGCTAAACGTGGACAAGTGATTCAGCGTTACAAAGGGTTAGGTGAAATGAACCCAGATCAACTCTGGGATACAACGATGAATCCTGAAACGCGCAGTATGTTGCAAGTCACAATTCAAGACGCAGTTTCTGCCGATAAAATGTTTACGACGCTCATGGGAGATCAAGTCGAACCTCGTCGTGATTTCATCGAAACACATGCATTAGAAGTTGTGAACTTGGATGTGTAGATTATTGCGCTAACTCTAGTTACGTTCTAGGCAATGGCTTGCTCGGCTCCGCCTCTCTGCGCTTAACTTGCCTTGAACGTAACTAGAGTTAGTGTTGTGTTGGTTGATGATTAGATTTTTTTTTCCGAAAACCCCCTATCTTTTTTAAACGACTCCAGGATATATTCGAGGGCTGGCCTTTTTTTAAAAAAACATGGCCAGACACAATCATAACTAGAGTGGCTCTTTAATGGAGATAAAAATGCGAAATAATAGATATAAAGTTTTTGCAGTAATGATAGGTGTTTTTTTTGCGATGGTTTCTTCGATTGCTCACGCTACAGATTCTACAAAAATGAAGGAATGGACTTTCTTAATTTTTTTAAACGGAAATAATAATCTTGATAAATATGGCATGAAAAATCTTAAAGACATGCAAAAAGTGGGTTCTAACGAAAAAATGAATGTGGTTGTGCAGTGGGCAAGTGAAGGCACGCGTGAAACAAAACGTGTCTATGTCAATAAAGGTTCACTCAAAACACTGGATGACATGGGTTTAGTCGACATGGGAAATGTTGACAATCTAAAAGCTTTTATTGAATGGGGCGTTAAAAACTATCCTGCAAAACATTATTTCATTGATGTTTGGAATCATGGTAGTGGCTGGCATGATGTAAAGACAAACAGAAATCTTGTTTCACATATTTCAAATATTAATATGCGTGCAAACGATATTAGTTTTGATGAATTATCTGGGCATGCGATTACAACAGAGCAACTGGGACAAGCGTTGCAATTTGCCGCCAATGTGATTGGACATCCAGTTGACATTTATGGCAGTGATGCTTGCTTGATGGGGATGGCTGAAGTTGCAAATGAAATGTCAGGTGCCGTGAATTATTTTGTAGGCTCAGAAGAAGTAGAACCGGGTGATGGTTGGCCATATGATACATTACTCACGAAATGGCAAGCGCTTCCAGAAGCGACTCCCAGCGATGTCGCAAAAATTTTAGTGAATGCTTATGCAGATTATTACAAAAATAATCCTGGAGAAGATGTGACCATGGCGGCGTACGACATGAGTAAACTAACTGCGTTGAATGATGCTGTTACAGCATTAGGCGCAGATCTTCGTACATTGAGTACTTATGATCGTCAGTTGGTGATGTATGCCGTCGGTCAATCACAACATTTCAAAACAGGCGATTATGTTGATCTGAGAGATTTAACCACACATTTTGCAGATCCAAATCTTAAAGCTATTCCAAGTGATCATTTAGAAGCAGTGAATACCGCCATTAATGATCTTATCATTGCAAATGCAACGACAGACGGTTTGGTAAATGCGCACGGGATTTCAATTTGGTTACCTACGGATGAATCAACTTATAAATACAATGAGAAACGATATCAAAATTTAGTATTTAATAATGTAACGCAATGGAATAAAACGTTACAGTATTTGTTACAGGGTGCGGCGTTTAGGTAGATGGAAAAAATCCCCCTTAGTCCCCCTTTTTCAAAGGGGGAAACTAAGAAAGCCTTTCCTGTGCAAAAGGGAGACGCAAAAAGTTTCTTGCAGAAAGAGGGAGAGCACAAAATGCTTTCCTCTTTGAAAAAGGGGGATTGAGAGGGATTTATAAAAAAACAATTTTATAAAAATCCCTCTTACCTTCCTTTTTCAAAGGGAGAAAGTGGAAACGCAGAAATCTTTCCCCTGGAAAAGGGAGAGCACGAAATGCTTCCCCCTTTGGAAATGAGAGAGTACAGAAATCTTCCCCCTTTGAAAAAGGGGGATTGAGGGGGATTTTAAAAAACTAATTTCGGAAACAATCATGACAAAACTGACTCAACTCACGACATGGAAAGCATTAGAAAAACATTATCAACAAATAAAAGAAGAACACATTCAAGATTTATTTCAGAAAGACTCAGAACGTTTTAAAGATTTTTCACTTCAACTAGATGATCTTTTGTTTGATTTCTCAAAGAATCTAGTGACACAAGAAACAATGAAATTATTATTTCAACTTGCAGAAGATAGAGAGCTCACAGAAAAAATCAAACAATTATTTGCAGGCGAAAAATTAAATAATACTGAAAATCGTGCTGTTTTGCACACGGCTTTGCGTCAAACGCAGAAAGAAAATATTTTGCCTGAAGTGCAAGCAACAAAAGAAAAAATGAAAAACTTTGTTGAAAAAGTACGTCAACAAAAATGGTTAGGCGTTACAGGAAAAGCAATTCGCGATATTGTTAATATTGGCATTGGTGGTTCTGATCTTGGCCCGCGGATGGCGACGCACGCATTATCAGCATATGCAACCCACGAACTCAATTATTATTTTATTTCTGACATCGACAAATCTGAGCTCGAATCTCTTTTCCAAAAAATAGACCCTGAGCGTACACTTGTGATTGTTTCTTCAAAAACATTTACAACAACAGAAACCCTATTAAATGCGAGCACGCTTAAATCCTGGCTCACAAAAAAATTAAAAACAGATCAGCTCACACAACATATGATTGCAGTGACAGCTAACCATGAACGCGCAAAACAATTTGGTGTTGCTTCTGAAAACATTTTTCCTTTTTGGGAATGGGTGGGTGGGCGTTACTCTGTGTGGTCAGCGATTGGATTACCGATTGCATTGATGATTGGCATGGAACACTTTAATGATTTTTTGAAAGGAGCATTTTCAGTTGACCAACATTTTCAAACAAAACCTTTCTCAGAAAATATTCCAGTGATTATGGCATTGTTAGGAGTTTGGCAAATTAATTTTTTTGGCACACATGCGCATGCGATTTTGCCGTATTCATTTCAGTTAAAATATTTTCGCGATTATATCCAACAATTGGATATGGAAAGCAACGGAAAAAGTGTAACTCGCTCTGGTGAGTCTGTTGATTACGCAACAGGACCCATTATCATTGGCGAACAAGGCTGCGATAGTCAGCATTCTTTTTTTCAATTATTGCATCAAGGTCAGCAGATGATTTCAGCTGATTTTATTTTAGTGGCAAAAAATCAAGATAAAACTCATCAAGATGTGTTAATTGCCAGCGCATTGAGTCAGGCGAAAGCCTTCATGCAAGGGACGACAGCAAATAATATTGATGCGCATAAAATTTTAATCGGAAATAAATCGTCGAATGTGATTTTTTTAGCGGAGCTCACACCGTATTCACTTGGACAACTCATTGCATTGTATGAACATAAAATTTTCGTACAAGGAATCATTTGGGATATTAATTCATTTGATCAATGGGGCGTTGAATTAGGCAAGCAAATATTACCGAAAGTGCTGGAAGCGATGCATCATCCTGATAAAAATGTACAATTAGATGCTTCTACACTAGGATTGTTGGATTATTATCGAGGCCATGAATGAAATATTTTTTTCTTAGTCTGATGATGAGCACTATTTTACTGACAGCTTGCGGCCAATCTGGCCCGTTATATTTGCCGCCAGATATGACGCCTCATCAAACAACGGATCAAACAAAATGACAATAACCTTGCAAAAAACAACAGAAATTGCATTTTCGAAAATGCATGGACTTGGCAATGATTTTGTCATCATTGATGCTACTCAACACGATCTCTCTATACATAATTTACCTATTGCAAAGTGGGCAGATCGTCATCGTGGTATTGGGTTTGATCAACTCTTGATTTTGACGTGCTCAAAAAAAGCAGATATCGCTTGTGACATTTTTAATGCCGATGGTTCCATCGCTGAGCAATGCGGTAATGGCATGCGTTGTGTGGCACGTTTTGCTTATGAAAATCAGCTTGTTTCCAACAAAAAAATGACCATTGAAACCAAGGCTGGCATTGTACAGGCTGAATTACGCGACGATGGATTAGTTGAAGTTGACATGGGATCACCTAAACTGATGCCAGGTTGGCTTGATATCCCATTAAAAAAAACCATACGTGTTTTTGCTTTGTCGATGGGTAATCCACACGCTATTGTGTGGGTAGACTCTATTGACACCTATCCTGTTGCAGAAATGGGTCGTGCTATTTCAAAACACGC
>JANRLY010000034.1:0-106933 GCA_033762075.1 Gammaproteobacteria bacterium | reverse complement strand
GTCGTCCCGCGCTTTATGCGTGGGATCTATTCAATAGCAGCTTTTCTGGATCCCGCGCATAAAGCGCGGGACGACGGCAGCAAAAAAAGGGGGAAGTGTTCAAGTATTCCCCTTTTTCTAAGGGCTTTGTTGCATAAATCATCAAATCCCATCTGTCATTCCCGCGCAGGCGGGAATCCATCATCAAGCTCAAAAATAACTAATTAAAAAATACTCAACTTACATTCAATGCGCCTAATTAAAACTTTATAAATTTGAAATGGATTCCCGCCTGCGCGGGAATGACAATTATGCAACAAATCCTTTTCAAAGGGGGATTGAGGGGGATTTTAAAAACACATCCTTGCATTTCCCTCTTCAATCTTAGAGAATGCACAGCTGCTCTTAGGTGAGGTGCTTTATGTATTTCGTATCAGGATGTGCGGGCTTTATTGGCAGTAATTTAGTTGATCGATTATTGCAGCAAGGCCACAAAGTCGTAGGATTTGATAATTTTTCAACCGGACTTGATCGTTTTTTAATCGAAGCAAAAAAAAATCCCCATTTTACCTTTATTCAAGATGATTTATTAAACAAAGATGCATTGACCAAGGCAATGCAAGGCTGTGATTTTGTTTTTCATCTCGCGGCGAACGCAGATGTCCGTTTTGGCACTCATCATCCAAACAAAGATCTTGAACAAAATACGATTGCTACCTTTAATATTTTGGAAGCTATGCGCGCGAACGGCATCCATAAAATCGCTTTTGCTTCCACGGGTTCTATTTATGGTGAAGCAGCAGTGATTCCAACACCAGAAAATGCACCATTTCCCGTGCAAACTTCTCTATATGGTTCTTCTAAATTAGCCGCAGAAGGTTTAATTCAAGCGTATTGTGAAGGTTTTCAATTTCAAAGTTTTATTTTTAGATTCGTTTCAATTTTAGGTGAGCGCTACACACACGGGCACGTGTTTGATTTTTACAAACAATTACTAGCGGATCCCAATAAGCTATTTGTTTTAGGCAATGGCAAACAACGTAAATCATATTTGTATATTCAAGACTGCCTCGATGCCATATTTTTTGCGATCGAACATGCCAAAGAAAAAGTAAATATTTTTAATTTAGGCACTGACGAATACTGTCAAGTGAACGATTCCATTAATTGGATTTGCGATTATCTCAATGTGTCACCAGAAAAAACATATAGTGGTGGTGAACGCGGTTGGATTGGAGATAATCCTTTTATCTTTTTAGACACACGAAAAATTCGTGCACTCGGATGGAAACCTGCGTTGACGATTCAACAAGGCGTTGTGCGCACTATCGAGTATTTACAGAAAAATCCCTGGGTGTTGGAGCAAAGGATATGAAGATTGCAGTTGTAGGATTGTGGCACTTAGGATCGGTGATGTCTGCGTGTTTAGCACAAGCGGGACATGAAGTGATTGCATATGACCCCGATGTTGAAATCAGAAATAACTTTCAAAAAGCAAAGGCACCAATATTCGAGCCACAACTGGATGCATTGCTGCAAAATACTTTGCAATCAGGTTCTTTAACGGTCGTTCAAGAAATGGCTGATTTACAAAAGGCAGAAGTTGTTTGGATTACGTTTGACACACCAGTCGATGAATCTGATATAGCAGATGTAGCTTTCGTCCAAAAAAATATCGAAGCGATTGCCCCTTACATCGATGCTAAAGCACTTTTGTTAGTGTCTTCGCAATTACCTGTTGGTACAACGCGTGCATTAAAAAATTATTTACCCAATAAAAATATCACCGTGGGTTACATTCCCGAAAATTTAAGATTAGGTAAAGCAATCGAAGTGTTTACACGACCTGATCGCTTTGTTGTTGGGCTTGAAACTGAAAATGACCGTGAAAAAGTTGCTGAAATTTTTCGACCACTGACAACAAATCTTATTTGGATGTCGATTGAATCAGCTGAAATGACAAAGCATGCCTTAAATGCGTTTCTTGCAACTTCAATCGTCTTCATCAATGAAATCGCAACACTTTGTGAGCAAGTTGGTGCGAATGCGACTGAAGTCGAGAGAGGATTAAAAAGCGAAGAACGCATTGGACCTAAAGCCTATTTACGTGCTGGCGAAGCGATTGCTGGTGGTACATTGTTACGCGATGTTAATTTTTTAAATAAAATCGCTAAAGAAAAAAATATTTCGGCGCACTTAATGTCAGCCGTGATTGACAGCAATCATAATCATAAAGCCTGGTTGCTCAATAAAGTGCAGCATGTATTGCCGGATTTAAAAAATAAAGTGATAGCTATTTTAGGTCTTACATACAAGCCGAATACCAATACTTTGCGGCGCTCAACAGCAGTTGATATTGCGCTACGCTTAAATGAGATGGGTGCAAAAATTAAAGCCTACGACCCCATGATTCAAGTGTTGCCTGAAAATTTATCCAGTGCGATTGAGCTATCTTCAAGTATCAAAAATGTATTACATGAAGCAGATGCATTAATTCTTGCAACAGCGTGGCCAGAGTTTCAAGATGCCGATATGTCGATGTGGTTAGATAACATGAACGACGTTCGCATTTTTGATCCTTGTCATTTTCTCGCGAGTGTTTTAAATCATTCGCAATTAAATCAATATTACACGATCGGAAAATCCTTATGACATTAACAGGACAATGCGCCATTATCACTGGAGCAAATCAAGGTTTTGGATTTGAAATTGCAAAACAGTTTATTCAATCAGGCGCGCGAGTGATGTTATGTGCGCGTGATTTACAAAAATTAACTGCTGCGCGAAATGAATTATTATCTTTTGCAAAAGGTCCAGAACACATTGCGATTCAAGCAGTTGATATTGCTCAGCCTAAACAAGTTGAAAAGTTAGTTGCTGATACAATCAAACAGTTTGGCAAAATAGATATTTTAGTGGCGAATGCTGGTGTGTATGGCACGAAAGGTCCGATTGAAGAAATTGACTGGGATGAATGGTCAGAAGCGATCGACATTAATTTGAAAGGCACTGTTTTCATGTGTAGAGCTGTTGTGCCACACATGAAAAAACATCAGTCGGGTAAAATCATTTTTATCTCAGGCGGTGGTGCCACAAAACCGATGGCAAACTTCAGTGCATATGCTGCTTCAAAAGCGGGCGTCGTGCGTTTTGCTGAAACATTAGCGGATGAATTAAAAGCTTTTCACATCGATGTGAATTCTGTCGCGCCGGGTGCACTCAATACGCGCCTCTTAGATGAAGTGTTGGCTGCGGGCCCAGAAAAAGTGGGTGAAACATTTTATCAACAATCCTTAAAACAAAAATCAATGGGCGGGACAGATTTATCTGTCGGGGCCAATCTTTGTGTTTTCTTGGCTTCGCCAGAAAGCAATGGAATTACCGGCCGATTAATCAGTGCAGTTTGGGATCCATGGAAAAAATTACCTGACTATTTAGATGAATTAAAAAATTCTGATATTTACACTTTGCGACGTATCGTGCCCAAAGATCGCGGTAAAGCATGGGATGAAATTGAATGAAAATTGCAATCATCGGCTGTGGATTGATTGGGCAAAAACGCGCACAAGTGTTGAGTAAGATGATTTCACAAAAAGACAATCATTTTACACTGGCAGCGACTGTTGATAGTGTTCAATCAAAAGCCATTGCGTTGGCGCAACAGTTTTCTCATTGTGAAGCTTTCACGAATTGGCGTGATGTCATCGATGATCCAACGATTCAGATTGTGATGATTTCAACTTTACATGCAACACTCGCAGAAATTGCCGAAGCAGCCGTTCGTGCAGGGAAACATGTATTCATTGAAAAACCTGCAGCACGTCATGTAGAAGAATTAACATCTTTAATGGAAGCTGCTAAAAAATCTCGTTCGATTGTGCGTGTGGGATTTAATCATCGCTATCATCGCGCATTTATCAAAGCGCGCGAATTAGTCGATGCGAATGAACTGGGTGAATTAATGTTTGTGCGTGCCCGTTATGGGCACGGTGGTCGGGTAGGTTACGATAAAGAATGGCGTGCAGATCCTGCATTATCGGGTGGCGGTGAATTGATCGATCAAGGCGTACATTTAATTGATTTAGCCCGCTGGTTTTTGGGAGACTTCACAGAGATCCAAGGACACGCACATACGTATTACTGGGATATGCCTGTCGATGATAATGGATTTTTATTATTAAAAACGGCGAAAAAGCAAACTGCATTTTTACATGCGAGTTGCACAGAATGGAAAAATACTTTTTCCTTCGAAATTTATGGCAAGCACGGCAAAATTGATATTAATGGATTGGGCGGCAGTTACGGCACTGAGCGAATTACTTTTTACAAAATGTTACCTGAGATGGGACCTCCTGAAACATTCATGTGGGAATACCCGATGGCAGATAATTCGTGGGAAGTTGAACTCACTGAGTTTCTCTCAGATATTCAGCATAATCGTCCTTCTCAGCCTGGTCTTGCAGATGCACATGCAGCGTTAAGTGTTGTTGGAAAAATATATGATAGTTCATCTTTATAACATCCGTCATCGTGAGCAGGGTAAAGTCTTAGGGTTACCGTCATCGCGAGGCTACGAAGTGTTTAGCCGTGGCGATCCAGTTTTAAAAACTAGATTGCCGCGCCCAAACGCAGAGTTTACCCCCGAAAGTTTTAGTCGGGGGCGGGCTCGCAATGACGAACTAGGCGTAATCTTTGGGCTTTGCGGCCTCGTAGTGACGTTTTCATGGAGATCACTTTAATGATCGTTGTCAGAAGTCCTTTACGTATATCTCTCGGTGGTGGTGGGACAGATTTGCCATCATATTATCAAGATCACGCTGGCTTTCTTATTGCAGCAGCGATTGATAAATATGTTTATATCACATTACATCAAACATTCGTCGATGAGCTGATTGTTAAATATTCCAAATTAGAACGCGTAAAAACAGTTGATGAAGTTGAACATCCAATTGTGCGTGAAGCATTAAAACACATTAATATTGCGGCACCGTACCTTGAAATTACCAGTATGGCTGATATTCCGGCGGGTACTGGATTGGGTTCATCCGGGAGTTTTACAACAGCGTTGCTGAAAGCGTTACACACCTTGAAAAAGAATCTTATTCATCCTCGTGAACTAGCAGAGCAAGCCTGTCACATTGAGTTAAACTTATTAAAAGAACCGATCGGTAAGCAAGATCAATATATTGCTGCTTTTGGTGGCATCACGTGTTTTAATTTTAATCGCGACCATCAAGTCGAAGCATGGCCGCTCGATATCGATCAAGAAACCTTATACAACCTAGAAGATAATTTATTATTATTTTTTACAGGGTATTCTCGTTCTGCTTCTGGCATTCTCAAAGAGCAAGATCAAAAAACACGGGATGCCAATCAAGATATGATTAACAATTTACATTTTGTGAAAGAATTGGGGTTGAAAAGCCAGGATGCACTTCTGCAAGGAAATTTGCACGAATTTGCAGACTTGATGAATGTCCATTGGGAGCATAAGAAAAAACGTTCAGGGAATATGAGTAATTCTGACATTGATCAATGGTACGCGTTGGCTATGAAAAATGGTGCGCTAGGTGGAAAAATGATTGGCGCCGGCGGCGGTGGTTTTTTAATGTTTTATGCTGAAGATAAAATTCGTCTACGGCATGCTATGCGTGAAGCAGGTCTCACGGAAGTACGTTTTCGTTTTGATTTTGCCGGCACACAGGTGATTGCACAATGAAATCAAATCTTTTTCCAGTTGTGATTTTAGCAGGGGGTCTTGCAACACGGTTGCGTCCTGTCACTGAAAAAATTCCAAAATCTTTATTGTCTGTGAAAGGCCAACCTTTTATTTTTCATCAGTTAAAATTATTACAGCAGCAGGGTGTACGTAAAGTCGTTTTGTGTGTTGGATTTTTGGCTGAGAAAATTCAACAATATGTTGGCGATGGAAAAGCATTTGGCCTTTCTGTTGAGTATTCTTATGATGGCGATATGTTATTAGGTACTGCTGGTGCGATTCAAAATGCATTGCCTTTGCTTGATGATCATTTTTTTGTGCTATACGGTGATTCTTATTTAACATGCCCTTATGCTGCTGTTCAAGAATCCTTTATTCAACAACAAAAAATGGCTTTGATGACAGTCTTTCGCAATGACGGGCAATGGGATAAAAGCAATGTGGTCTTTCGTAATCATGAAATACTGAACTATAGTAAGGCGCAGCAAACGATAGATATGCATCATATTGATTATGGTTTGGGTGTTTTTAATCAACGCGTTTTTTCAACAGTGTCGCATTATCCTTATGATCTCGCGACAGTGTATCAACATTGTTTAGAGCAACATCAATTGGCGGCGTTCGAGGTCACAGAACGTTTTTACGAAGTCGGTTCTTTTAGCGGCATTGAAGAGCTAGAAGCTTATCTTGTTTAGGGGTACACCATGGAATTCATCGATACATTTTTAGCAGAAGCAAAATATATCATTGATCAGATTTCACAACAAAATATTAGACAAATAATTAATGTGTTATTGCAAACACGCGAACAATCAGG
Source organism: Gammaproteobacteria bacterium (assembly GCA_033762075.1). Taxonomy (GTDB): domain Bacteria; phylum Pseudomonadota; class Gammaproteobacteria; order DSM-16500; family DSM-16500; genus VFKI01. The sequence goes on along the minus strand of JANRLY010000034.1, from coordinate 100,418 downwards.
GCGATTATTTATTTTAGGGGTAGGCGGCAGCGCAGGAAATGCATCGCATGCTGTGAATGATTTTCGAAAAATTGTCGGGATTGAAGCGTATGCACCGACAGATAATGTTTCTGAATTAACTGCGCGCACGAATGATGAGGGTTGGGCGAGTGTTTTTTCAGAATGGTTAAAAATTAGCAGACTCACTCCAAAAGACACTGTCATGGTTTTTTCCGTTGGTGGTGGTCATCTCGAGAAAAATGTCAGTCCTAATTTAGTTTCTGCTTTGCAATATGCCAAGCAAATAGGGGCTAAAATTACGGGGATTGTTGGACGTGATGGTGGTTACACAGCAAAAGTAGCTGATGCGTGTGTGATTATTCCGACACCTAATCCCGTGAATACCACACCACATGCGGAAGCTTTTCAAGGCATTGTTTGGCATTTGTTAGTCTCGCATCCTGATTTGAAAAAAGTCGAAACCAAATGGGAATCGGTGAAGTGATTAGGCGCGCTGTTTTTCTCGATCGTGATGGTGTGTTGAATGAAGCGATCGTGCGAAATGGGAAACCCTATCCACCATCTTCGGTGGATGACATGATCATTGTGTCAGATGCTTTTGAATCATTAAGCGCACTAAAGAATGCTGGATTTTTATTGATCGGCTGCACTAATCAGCCAGATGTTGCGCGCGGAACAACTTCATACGAAGCGGTTGAGGCGATCCATGCTGCTTTATTGCGTGCTTTGCCGTTAGATAATATCCGCGTTTGTTATCACGATGATGCAGATCAATGTGATTGCAGAAAACCTTTACCTGGATTATTGTTACAAGCGGCGCAAGATTTTAAGATCGATTTAGCCAAGAGTTTTATGATCGGCGATCGTTGGAAAGATATTTCTGCTGGACAAAACGCAGGTTGTCAAACCATTTGGATCGACCAACAGTACGATGAACAAAAACCTGCTGCACCGGATTTTGTGGCGGGATCGTTGAAAGAAGCGGTGAAATGGGTGATTGATATAAATCCCCCTCAATCCCCCTTTTTCAAAGGGGGAAGTTAAAGCAGAGCTTCCCTCTTTTTCAAAGGGGGAAATTAAAATAGAGCTTCCCTCTTTTTCAAAGGGGGAAATTAAAATAGAGCTTTCCCCATTTTCAAAGGGGGAAGTTAAAGCAGAGCTCTCTCTTTTTCAAAGGGCTTTGTTGCATAATTGTCATTCCCGCGAAGGCGGGAATCTATTTCAAATTTATAAAGCTTTTAATTAGGCATATTGAACGTAAATTGAGTATTTTTTAATTAGCTATTTTTGAACATAATGATGGATTCCCGCCTACGCGGGAATGACAGGTAGGATTTTATGGTTTATGCAACAAAGCCTTTGAAAAAGGGGGATTGAGGGGGATTTTAAATAATCTCTCACAACCTATTGATTACACGGAGAAAATCATGAAATTAGCCACAGAGAAGTTAAAAATTAAATTATTCGCTGACGGAGCGAATAAAGCCGACATGTTAACGATGTACCGCAATCCAGCAATAAGTGGCTTCACAACTAATCCAACATTAATGAAAAAAGCGGGCATTACAGATTATCGTACGTTTGCATTTGATATTTTAGCATGCATTCCAGATCGCTCGATTTCTTTTGAAGTTTTTGCAGATGAATTCGATGAAATGGAAAAGCAAGCGCATGAAATTGCATCTTGGGGTAAAAATGTCGCGGTAAAAATTCCTGTGATGAATACAGAAGCACAATTTACTGGTTCGCTCATTAAAAAATTATCCTATGCTGGCATTACATTAAATGTCACTGCGATTATGACATTAGATCAAGTCATGGATGTCGCAGACAGTTTATCGCCTGAAACACCAGCGATTGTTTCTGTGTTTGCAGGTCGTATTGCAGATACCGGCATTGATCCCATGCCTCTCATGCGTGAAGCGCGTCAAATATTAGCAAAATTACCTAAGGCAGAATTATTGTGGGCGAGTCCGCGTGAATTATTAAATGTGTTTCAAGCAGATGAAGTGGGCTGTCACATTATCACTGCAACGAATGATATTTTAAATAAACTTTCTTTAGTCGGAAAAGATTTAGAATTATTTTCACTTGAAACCGTGAAAATGTTTTACAACGATGCCATGAAAGCGGGTTTTTCATTGGATGTTGCTGAAGAAACTGTGTGATAGTCTATGACTGATACCCCGCTAGTTTCTGTCATCATTCCAACATTTAACTCTGAGAAATATATCGGGCGCTGTTTGTCGGCGCTCGCATTAAACGCATATCCTGCTTTAGAAGTGATTATTGTGGATGCAGGCTCGACAGATCAAACGCGTGCGATTGTGGGCTCATTTCAATTTATTCTCAGTATTCGTTATTTAACTTTATCTCCTTCAACACAAAGCGAAGCGCGTAATGTTGGTTTAAAAAATGCTAGTGGCAAATACATCGCATTTTGTGATTCAGATGATTTTTTTCTACCAGGTAAAATTAAAAAACAAGTTGATGCTGTTGAAAAGAATCAAGCTGATGTTGTCTACTTTGATGCCTTGCATTTTTATTCAGATCGACAAAGCAAGTTTTTTATCAATCGTACACAGCAGACGAATGATATGCTGGCAAGTTCTATTCACTGTTTGATGATGAATTTGAATGCCATGCTGGTGCGCAAAAGTTTTTTAGACAAAAATCAATTAACGTTCCCGCAGGGTGAAATGGGGCGTTATGCGGAAGATTGGAATTTTGTATTTCATTTAGCGTTGCATCATGCAAAATTCTTTAAGCTTGACGAACACCTCGCTGTTGTCGAGGTGCGCAAGGATAGTCATACGCAATGGTCGTTGCAATGGAAGATGAAATCCGTAGTTATTCAATTTTTAACTGACAATAGATCACAGATGAGTCCGTATCATCAATCGTTAGTCGATGAATCAGTCAAAAATTTACAACGTAAAATGATTGTTGGACTGGTTTTGGCAGGACAATTTGCTGAGGCGAAGGCGTTATTTAAATCCCTTACACTGTCGTCCCGCCGTTCGGGAGTTTACCCCGGAATGCTTAAGTCTGGGGCTGGATCCAGTATCGGTTTTTTCTTTCTGCGGTTATTCCCCAAAAAATTACTCGATAAGATCATTATCACTTTATGGGAGCGAAATAGAAAAAAACACCGACAAACATATGTCAAATTAAATGCAGGTACACAAAAATATTTAAATGAGATTTTAGGATAAATCATGAAAGTACTCGTGACAGGGGGCGCCGGTTACATTGGCTCACAAATGGTATTGACACTGCTTGAAGCAGGGCATGAGCCTATTGTTGTCGATGATTTATCGACGGGACAAAAAGCAAATACTCACTTTGCGCCATTTTATCAAATCAATATCAACGATCGTGATCGTCTCAGTCAGTTGTTCCAGCAAGAACATTTTGATGTTGTGATGCATTTCGCAGCATTTATTGAGGTAGGGGAATCAGTTAAAAAACCTGGAAAATATTATCAAAATAATTTTTTGAATACGTTGTCGTTACTTGAAGTCATGCGCATGCATCGTGTCAATCAATTGATTTTTTCTTCAACTGCTGCAATTTTTGGCGAACCAGAATATACGCCTGCTGATGAAAAACATCCTAAAAATCCCATGAATCCGTATGGCTCTTCGAAGCTCATGTGTGAAATGTTGTTAAACGATTATGACATTGCTTATGGTATTCGATCTGTTTCATTGCGTTATTTTAACGCATCAGGTGCTGATCCATTGGCCCGCACCGGTTACCGGGTTGAAAAAGCCAGTCATTTGATTCCTGCTGTTTTGCAAGCCGCTTTGGGAAAACGTGATCATGTTGAAATTTTTGGGCGTGATTATGATACGAAGGATGGTACTTGTGTGCGTGATTATATTCATGTGGTTGACCTGTGCGGCGCGCATTTATTGGCGATGGATTATCTAGCAAAGCATGGCAAAACACGTCAATTTAACTTAGGAAATGGTGCGGGATATTCTGTGCAACAAGTTGTAGATGTCGGACGAAAAGTGACAGGCAAAAATATTATTGCCATCGATGCACCACGTCGTGCTGGTGATCCAGCGAAACTCATCGCAGATTCAACGGTGATTAAAAAAGAGCTTAATTGGAAACCTCAATATCCTGAGCTTGAAATGATTATGCAGCATGCATGGCTGTGGGAGCAGAAACAAATATAATTTTTACATAGGGAAGGTGAAGACAATGAATAATACAAAAATGGTATTACCCGTTATTTTATGCGGTGGCTCAGGTACGAGGTTGTGGCCTCTTTCACGCAAAGCTTATCCAAAACAATTACTTTCTTTGTCTGGTGAGCGCACATTATTACAAGATACAGTTCTGCGTTTGTCCGATATTGAAAATGTTTTACCACCTTTAGTGATTTGTAATGAAATACATCGATTTATTGTCGCTGAGCAATTGCTGGAGATTGGCCATCAAAATGCGATGATTGTTCTTGAGCCTTACGCAAAAAATACCGCACCGGCTGTTGCGATTGCTGCATTATTAACTGACCCAGATACAACGCTGCTTGTTTTGCCTGCAGATCATCATATTAATAATACAGATGATTTTTATCGCGCCATTATTGATGCGCAAAAAGCAAGTGATGCGGGTTATCTGGTCACGTTTGGCGCAGAGCCGGAGAGCCCAGAGACCGGTTATGGTTATATTAAAAAATCAAAACCATTATTAACAATTGGTGCAAAATGTTTTAGTGTCGCGGAATTTGTTGAAAAACCCAATCTTGAAAAGGCGATGCAATGCGTTGCTTCGAAAGAGTATTATTGGAATAGCGGCATGTTTATGTTTCGCGCGAAAGATTATCTTGCGGAATTGAAAACATGTTCACCACAAATATTTTTATTCTGTGAACAAGCTGTTGTTGAAGCAAAAAAAGACACCGATTTTATCCGATTGAATGCTGAAGCTTTCAATCAATGTGAAAATATTTCAATTGATTATGCTGTGATGGAAAAATCAAAAAAAGTCGCAGTCATTTGTTTGCAAGATAGTGGATGGTTTGACCTGGGTTCTTGGGCAACTGTTTTTGATTCGAAAGTAAAAGATCAAAATAATAATGTGATTAATGGGGATGTTTACGCGCAGGATGTCACAAATTCATATTTGCATGCAGAAAATCGTTTATTAGCGGTGGTGGGTGTTAGTGATCATATTGTGGTTGAAACCGCAGATGCTGTCTTAGTCGCACATAAAAGTGCATCCCAGGATATTAAAAAAATTGTCAGTAATCTCGAAACGCACAAACGTGCTGAAACCGAATTTCATCGTCTTGTGCATCGCCCATGGGGGTCGTATGAAGTCATCGATGAAGCAAAAAATAGCAAAGCAAAACGCATCATCGTCAAACCTGGTGCTAGTTTGTCATTGCAGATGCACAATCATCGCTCCGAACACTGGATTGTTATAGAGGGCACTGCCGGTGTCACGTGTGGTGAAAATCAATTTTTGCTTGAAGCTAATCAGTCTACTTATATTCCAGCTAAAACCAAGCATCGACTCAGTAATCCCGGCGCAAGCTCTTTAACCTTAATTGAGGTTCAAACGGGTGATTATCTCGGAGAAGATGATATTGTGCGGTTTGAGGATAATTATGGGCGGCAGTGAGTCCGTTTGACCGTTCTCTTTTCAGTTGTTTTATATAACAATTTTAAGTCGATTGACCTTTATCATGCAGCTTTTTGAATTAAGTCTATACTCAGAGCAGACTCAGTTATTTGGGGGGTAATGGTATGGACTCGCAAGAACTCAAAACTGCAAAGGCTCCTTTACAGGTGCCTTTGACAGCTGAAATGCAACAATCCGTTTCCAATTTTATGAATCACGTTTATCGTTGGATGAGCGTGGGGATTTTGATCACAGCAGTCACTGCACTCGTTACAAGTTATTATATGTTTGATGTTATTTGGTATTTTAAACATCAAGAAGATGGCTATACGCAATTTAAATGGCTTCTTGGCGGATTGTTTGTTTTACAATTAACGCTCGTGATCGGTCTCACGGCTTTTATCAATAAATTGAGTCAACGAGCTGCGATTTTGAGCTATCTGTTTTATGCTTTTGTGACGGGTCTTACGTTTTCATTTATTTTTTATAGTTATACACAAGCAGATATTAGTAGTGCATTTTTTATTACAGTGGTTGCATTTGCTGGTTTAGCTATATATGGATATGTCACGAAAAAAGATCTGAAATTCATCGGCACATTTTGTACGATGGGACTGTTTGGGTTGGTAGGGGTTTTTATTTATGCGATGTTTGTACCCTCATTTATGACAGACAGCATGCAGTTATATACTGGCATTGTGGGTGTTGTCGTTTTTAGTGGTTTAACAGCATATGATTCGCAAAAGATTCGTAATATGGGTATTGCACTGCTACAAAAACAACCGCCAGGTACAACAACGCAAGATTCAGCAATAAAGGCAATCGAAAACAGCGAGCCTGCGGATATTTCACAAAAAATAGCAATCGTTGGAGCGCTTCTCCTCTATCTCGATTTCATTAATCTATTTCTCAGTATTTTGCGGGTGATGCGAAAGTGAAGTCAGGAGACAGTCGTACCGCAGCGGTTATTAGCTCCTGCGGTGCGCGACTGTTTTAATACGTTCTTTAGTTAAATTCGCGATATTCTTTACATATCTCAATTTTTTCATTTATCATTTTGTAAATCTGGGATGTATACAATCATGATGATCATTTTGTCTCTAGGGATAACTCATGCCTATTTATACTGCTACTTTCTGTCTCATGAAAGAAAATCTCGGCGCGAATTGTTTGGGACATGCATTTGTTGCTCTAACGCGCTTTGACGTTAATGAAGAAAATCAACTTGTCAGTACGGTGCAGTTATCTGGGTTCCTCGGTGTGCCTTCAGGGCATCCTGATTCGCTAAAGAGAAAATTGAAAAAAAATATTGTTAGAATGGATATTGATTTCATAGGTAATCATGGCGTATGGATGGATGAAGAATGGCATTATTACGATCGGGGTGAGCCACTTTATGGCAGAACATTTTTGCTCACTGAGGCGCAATATTTAGCTTTATCTGAAAAAGATAAAAAACTTAAAGATGAATGGAAAAATGCTATCGATGAAGCTGTAGAAGATCTGAATATTTCAACAGACAAACAAAATAAATTTAAAATATATGAATATGAGCGTTACTCTAAACAATTACATGCGCGTGAAAAAGAAAAATCAGAAGCAGAGGGGAGACCCGCGCGATTGCATGATTTTGATATGAATGTATTCGGTCCTTCACCTAATACTTGTAAAATGGAAGCTGTCTCATTTCTTGCGTCAGTATTAACATTAGAACAAGCGCAATCTCTTGAAGGATTGCATATTGCTGTCCCTCGCTTGAGCGGGAAAAATTTCGATCCCGTTTATTTTTACAGCCATGGAGATTTTGATGTTCACACTAAAGCATCTGGTGAGGTGATAAAAACAAGAAAAAATAATTCAAATAACGCTACTCTATCTTGGGCCATTCCTCCACAGATTGTTGAGTTACCTGATGGAACAATCCAGCCATTTGCTATTAATGTTGATCTTGAAAAAGTAAGAACTGTTGTGAGTCGATTAATTAAATTAGAGTGGTTATTTATCAATGCAAAAATAGACAAAAAGCACAGTCAACGGCGCGATAAACTGATTTACTTCATAGGTGATCTCTATAAAAGATTTTCTATCGTAGACTATGATAAATCACGTGCAAGAGTATTGAATCATTTTTTTTCTCCCAGAAGTATTCATCTTGAATCAATTCAACAAGCAAATAGATTATTTGACACTCTGTGTGACACGATTATTAACCAACATGATAATGATGCTTCTATGTTGGCTGGGCTTGCCGCGCATCTTTCGGAAAAAGATCAAATTAAACTGTGTGAAATTCTTGACCGCAAAGAAATATTAAAAAAGAGATCTTGTTGCCAATGCGCTATCTTATAGGAATATTTAGGGTATCGTAAGTTTCGACGCTAAAGTGATTGAGAAGGATTTGAAACAAATGTAATTTTAGGGCTCAAAAATTCAATTCAAAAATTTCGCCCGATTATTTTCATGGAATGGGATAAAGAAATCACTAAGCAACAATTTCAAAAACTACACCTCTTTGAAACAGTTTTTGACAATGACATGATTAAAGCTATTACACGTCATCCAGACGAGTCTTCCTTGTATAAAAAAATGATTAGTCACTTTAAGCGCCTATTTTCCGGTAGCAAGCGAAGACGTTGGGTGCTGAGCAATTTTATGCCAGAAAAGAATTATCGACATATTGTCTTGATTCCACATGAAAAAGAAAAAGTAATGAATGATTTGTGAGCGCTTCGTTTGGACGATGAAATAGCCATCACCATATCCCTTAAATCACCTTGACGCTTTGTCTCCCTAGATGTTAGAGTTTCGCGCGCAGTGTGGTTTAAGGCGCAAAAGACTATTTATTTTGAGATGGGTTATGTGGGAAGTTGTGCATGGAAGGGCTACTAATTGCTTTTTTTGCGTCATTTATTGCTGCGCTATTCATTGTAGTGTCTCAATCATTCCATGGTAGATTTACCAACGACCATGACTTTGACTCAATACAAAAATTTCATGTAGCTGCTGTTCCGCGCATTGGTGGCATTGCGATCTATGCCGGGCTCTTATTTGCCTGGCTCTGGCAGTTTCTGTACAAAAGTTCCTTTATCCCTGAATTGGGCTGGATATTAGTCTCTGCTTTGCCTATTTTTTGCGCGGGTCTTTCTGAAGATATTACTAAAAAAATTTCAGCGAAACTGCGTCTCTACATTTCATTTTTATCTGCAGCTTTTGTGTATTTTTTTATCCATGTGCATTTCTCTAGAATTGATTGGCCGTGGGTAGATCAAAATATTTTTGCCCTGCCTATCGTTTCTTTTGCCGCGACATTATTTGTGGTGGGGGGGACAGTGCACGCTTTGAATTTAATTGATGGCTTTAATGGATTAATGCCAGGGGCGAGTTTGCTGATGTTCGCTGCAATTGGCTGTGTAAGTTTCTTTGTCAATGATAGTTTAGTGTTGCATCTTTCACTTACATGCTTTGGCGCTATTGCGGGTTTTTTCATTTTGAACTTCCCGCACGGAAAGATTTTTGCAGGTGACAGTGGGGCTTATTTTATTGGGTTTTTGCTGAGCACGCTTGTCTTAATGCTAGTAGATCGTAATCCAATGGTTTCAGCTTGGTTTCCCTGCTTGCTGCTTGTGTATCCTATTTTTGAAACAATGTTTTCTATTTACCGTAAGGTCATCATTAGAAAGATGGCTGCAATGCAACCCGACGGCATGCATTTACATATGCTGATTTATAAAAAAATTACTCGATTCCAAATGGCAGGAAGAAAAGAATCACTGATTAACGCTGTAACATCTCCTTATCTTTGGCTGCTTTCACTGATTGGGATTGTGCCTGCTGTCATCTTTTGGAATAACACTTGGATGACTATAGGATTTTGTCTTCTATTTACATTGATCTATTTACAATTATATTGGTCATTGGTTTTTTCACGAAATATATATCGTTTATTTAGAAAATTCGCATATAAAAATGCAAGACATTAGTTGAAGGAGAAAACATGAAAAAGGCGTTAGTTTGCGGTGCAGGTGGTTTCATTGGTAGCCACTTGGTTAAGGCATTAAAGCAAGAAGGATTTTGGGTGCGTGGTATCGATTTAAAAAAACCACAATTTTCTGAGACTGCTGCAGATGACTTTATTATTGGCGATTTAAGGTCTGCTGAGTTGTGTCATCAAATCACGGACATTCGTTTTGATGAAGTGTATCAATTAGCGGCCGATATGGGTGGCGCAGGTTTTATCTTTACTGGCGAAAATGACGCTGATATCATGCATAATTCGGCAACAATTAATCTGAATATGTTAGATGCTTGCCGTGCAAATAAAATCAAACGCATTTTCTACTCATCTTCTGCTTGTATGTACCCAGAATATAATCAGCTAGATCCTAACAATCCCAAATGTGATGAAGCATCGGCTTATCCTGCTGCACCAGATAGCGAATACGGTTGGGAAAAATTATTCAGTGAACGCTTATATTTGGCCTATGCAAGGAATCATGGCATTGAAGCACGTGTTGCCCGGTACCATAATATTTTTGGGCCAGAAGGAACTTGGATGGGCGGTCGGGAAAAAGCACCTGCCGCGCTCTGTCGTAAAGTCGCTGAATCAAAAAATGGTGGCACTATCGAAGTTTGGGGTGATGGCAATCAAACGCGTTCATTTTTATTCATCGATGAATGTGTGTATGGCACGATCAAATTATTACGCTCTGATTTTATGGGGCCCGTTAATATTGGCTCTGAAGAAATGGTGACGATTAATCAATTAGCTGAAATGCTCATGCAAATTTCTGGAAAACAATTAACGCTCAGACATGTCCCAGGCCCGCAAGGGGTGCGTGGACGCAACTCAGATAATCGTTTAATCGAAGAAAAATTAAATTGGAAACCGCACTTGCCTTTACAAAAAGGATTAGAGTTAACCTATCAATGGATTGACTCTCAGGTGCAAAAATTGAAATTAAAAGAAAAAGAACTGGAATATGCTTAATGAAGTTTGCGTTATTACAATTAAACTACATTGTGGGTGATATAGCTTACAATGCAAATAAAATAATAAAGGCAGTTCAGTCGGTAAAAGGCAAAGTCGATCTCTGTGTTACATCAGAGTTGGCTTTGCTAGGTTATCCGCCGCGGGATTTATTATTGCATAAATCATTTTTGAGGAATGCAGAACAACAATTGCATTTTATTGCACAGGAATTAAGAGAGTGTCCTGCACTTTTGATTGGCAGAGTTGTACCTAACCCGCATCCAGCCGGTAAACCTTTTTACAATGCGGCTACTTTGGTTGTTAATGGTGAAATTCAGCAAGATTTTTATAAATCATTAATCCCAACTTATGATGTATTCGATGAAGATCGATATTTCGAATCTGGGCGCGAACTCAATTTCTTCACCTTTAAAGACAAAAAATTCGGCATTACCATTTGCGAAGATATTTGGAATAATGAATTCATTTGGTCAATGCCGCGTTATTTGACGAATCCTATCGAAAAATTGGCACAACATAAGCTCGACGCTATCATCAATTTATCTGCATCACCTTGGTTTATCGAAAAGCAATCCTCTATTCGCGAACCACTCATGTCGACTTGGGCGAAGCAATATCATTTGCCGTTCATTTATGTCAATCAAGTCGGTGGCAATGATGATTTAGTGTTTGATGGTAGTAGTTGTTTTGTCAATGCAGATGGACAGCTTGTTGCGCGAGCAAAAGAATTTGAAGAAGATATTTTAATTGTTGATCTTGATCAGCAAAATGCGCAAGAAACTGTGGATCCTGTTTCGACTGAAGCAGAAATTTTTAATGCGCTAGTTTGTGGCACGCGTGATTATGTTTCAAAATGCGGATTTAAAAAAGTTTTACTTGGATTGTCAGGTGGGATCGACTCTGCATTAACACTCGTGATCGCAGTGAAGGCCTTAGGGAAAGAAAATGTTTTCGCTGTGATGATGCCTTCTCCTTACTCAAGTGCCGGCAGCATTGCTGATTCAGAATTATTAGCAAAAAACTTAGGGGTTGAAGTTGCAACATTACCCATCCAGCAAATTATGGAAACTTACACCAAAATACTCGATCCGGTGTTTGCAGGGCGTCAGCCAGATGTCACAGAGGAAAATTTGCAAGCCCGTATTCGCGGTAATTTATTAATGGCTTTATCCAATAAATACAATTCACTTTTATTGACAACTGGGAATAAATCCGAATTGTCAGTAGGATATTGTACGTTGTATGGTGATATGTGTGGCGGGTTGGCGGTCATTTCTGATGTGTATAAAACTTGGGTCTATCGGTTGTGTCAATGGTTTAATGAAAGTAATAAAAATGAAATCATTCCAAATAATATCATTACTAAAGCACCTTCTGCAGAATTAAGGCCTGATCAGACAGACCAAGATAGTTTGCCCCCATATGATGTATTGGACGATATTTTGCAACAATACGTTGAAGCGCATCATTCTGTCGAAGAAATTATTGCATCAGGACATGATCGAGAAACAGTGAATCATGTTTTGACTTTATTTGCTCGCGCAGAGTTTAAAAGACGCCAAGCGGCACCAGGCATTAAAATTACGAATCGTGCATATGGGTCAGGTTGGCGTATGCCGATTGCGGCGAGATATGCGTTTTAGTATAAGCACGGGAGTTTATAACTGCCGTCGTCCCGCGACTTGTTCGCGGGATCTAGTGATAAAAATGATGTGTAGATTGCTTCTAGATGCCGCGAACAAGTCGCTGCACGAAGGATAGAACGAAAAAAGGGTAATTGAGGGGTGATTTTGAGATTAAGGAGTTATCAAAAATGACATTGTCAGTCATCGGACTTGGAAAATTAGGTATCTGCACCGCGGTATGTTTTGCGGCAAAAGGGTATGACGTATTAGGTGTGGATATCAACCCTAATTTTGTTGATGTAGTGAATGAAGGCCTGGCGCCAGTACATGAACCACGATTACAAGATCTAATCACACAGTCACGCAATCGTTTGCGTGCAACATTATCTTATGAAGAAGCTCTTATTGAGAGTTCAATCACATTTTTAATTGTCCCAACACCTAGTCGTGAAGATGGTCACTTCTCAGATGCTTTTTTACAAGATGCGCTTAAACCTTTATCTGTAGCGTTAAAAAATAAGGATGCTTTTCATACGTTTGTGATAACTTCGACGGTTTCACCTGGCACTATTGATAATGTGCTCATTCCTTTGATTGAAAAGTATTCCCATAAAAAATTGAATCAAGATTTTGGTGTTGCGTATAATCCGGAATTTATTGCTTTGGGCAGTGTGATTACAGATTTCCTCAATCCTGACATGGTTTTGATTGGAGAAAGTAGCCAACAAGTGGGAGATGCATTAGAAGAAATATATTTAAAAGTCTGTGAAACAAAACCTTATATTGCACGTATGTCTTTAATCAGCGCTGAGATTGCAAAAATCAGTTTGAACTCTTACGTGACAATGAAAATCAGTTTCGCGAATACCTTAGCGAGTCTTTGCGAACAAATTCAAAATGCCAATGTTGACCACATTACAAAAGCGTTAGGCGCAGATAAGCGTATCGCGCCTTATTATTTAAAAGGCGGCTTAGGTTTTGGCGGGCCATGCTTTCCACGAGATAATCGTGCTTTTGCTGCATTTGCAAAAGAATATGAAATTGATGCAACACTCGCGCGTGCAACGGATGCGATGAATCAAATTCAAACAGAGCGTCTTTGTCAGCATATTTTAACGATTTGTGCAGAAAATCATTCGCATCAAGTGGCGATCTTGGGTGTTTCTTATAAGCCACAGACACCTGTGATCGAAGAGTCTCCTGCCGTTAGACTTATTCCGTCTTTGTTAAAAAATAATATCAAGCCGATTATTTTTGATCCTTTAGCGCTAGAGGGTGCGCGTCATTATTTTGGCGATTCGATTGATTATGCAGATTCAATGGAAGATTGTTGTTCTAGAGCTTCTATTGTTATTTTCATGACTACAGATCCATTGTGGCAAACGTTTGATTTGAATGCCTGCACGCATCAACCGAAAGTCATTATTGATAGTTGGCGAATATTTTCATCTGAGCAATTTAATCATGCTGTGCGCTATATTCGCTTGGGGGAATACGATGATTGCTTCGTTGCAGATTTAGCTGAAAAAGAACCGGCTGCGTGATATGACTGAGCAATGGAAAATTTTAAAATCAGAATTAATCTTTGAGGCACAACCTTGGTTGAAGCTTTCAAAAGAAACGGTGCAATTACCAGACGGAAAGATTATTTCTGATTTTTATCAAATTGAACAACGTGATTGTGTTGAAGTGGTTGCTAGTAATCGCGATAAAAAAATTTTAGGTTTATGGCACTATAAGCATGGCGTTAAAAGAGAACATTTAGGATTGCCTGCAGGGTATATTGATCAGGGTGAATTAGCTTTCGATGCAGCCAAAAGAGAATTAGCAGAAGAATGCCAGCTGCAATCTAATGATTGGAAAGAGTTAGGCGTATTTAATTTAGAAGGGAATCGCGGTCCTGCAAAAGGCTACTTGTATTTAGCAGAAAATTGCGAGATCTCGCCTGTCAAATTACCATCAGATGATTTAGAAATTTCACGTTTTGAATGGCTGTCTATGCACGAATGGCTAGAACATGTGCGCAACGGAAATGTTGCTGTGATGAGTGCAGCATTGGCGATTTTATTAGCAAGTCAAATTCTAATCCCCTTCACGTCAGCGCTTTGCGCTGGAGGGGAGGATGAGGGAGGGGAGGGTGTAAAATGAAATATTTAATTCTCGGTTCGGCCGGACAAATCGGATTGTCATTGACGAAATATATTCGTCAATTAGGACATGAAGCTATTGAGTTTGATGTCATCAATGATGCACAAGATGATTTACGCTTACCAAATAACCCGCGGTTGCTTGAAAAAATGCAAGCAGCAGATTTTGTTTTCTTTTTAGCGTTTGATGTGGGCGGTTCGCGTTATTTAAAAATATACCAAAACACTTTCGAATTCATTTCTAATAATGCCAAGCTCATGCAAAATACTTTCGAAATGTTAAAGAAAACCAATAAGCCATTTATTTTTGCTTCTAGCCAAATGTCCAATATGGGTTATTCCCCTTACGGCCAATTGAAAGCCTTAGGTGAAACTTATACAAAAATATTAAATGGCTTGGTTGTTAAATTTTGGAATGTATATGGCGTCGAGCATGATCTCGATAAATCCCATGTGATTACTGATTTTATTTTGAAGGCAGAAAAAAATAAAATCATTGATATGATGACAGATGGCACTGAGCAGAGACAGTTTTTATATGCAGATGATTGTAGTGAATGCCTATTAAAATTAGCGAGTGAATATCAAACTGTGCCGCGTGGACAAGAATTACATATTACGAATTTTAAATGGGATTCTATTTTATATATCGCAAACATTATTGCTGATTTGTATCCCGGCACGCAAATAAAACCCGGAAAATCAAATGATACTGTTCAGCTTGATAAGCGTAATGAGCCCGATCCTTTTATTTTAAAATATTGGCAGCCAAAAACGGATTTAGCTGAAGGTATTCGGCTGGTGAATACACAGATGATGCCGCATTCAATAAAGGAAAGGGTTTGATGAACGCTGTGATTCACACCAAGAACACTGTCATTCACTCGGAGAACACAGTCACTCATCAGAAGAGCACTGTCATTCCCGCGAAGGCGGGAATCCATTCATGCTATTCATTGATTGCTAAATTTGAAAAATGGATTCCCGTTTTCACGGGAATGACATTCGCCATGCAAAGGTTATCACAATGAAAATTCTATTTGTGCAACCGACGGGCGATAAGCGCGGGCACTATGGATTGTGGACAAGCCAAATATGCCAAGCAATTGCTGAGCATGGCGAAGAGCTCTGCTTGTTGACGAATAAAATCTATCCAGAAAAGTATTTATCAGAACCCCTGAAATTTAAAATTATTGAATTGAATGAAGGGAAATATCGATTTGATGTGTTTGATCAGATGAAAATCCCCCTTAACCCCCCTTTTCCAAAGGGGGAAATTTTTCTGCATCAATCTTCCCCCTTTGAAAAAGGGAATAGCACAAAAGCTTCCTCCTCTTGCAAAAATGAGGGATTGAAAGGGAGTGATAAAGAGCAAAATTTTACAAAAATCCCTCCTACCTCCCTTTTTCAAAGGGAGAAAATTGAGACGCAGAAAGCCTCCCCCTTTGAAAAAGGGGATAGCAGAAAACTTTCCCCCTTTGGAAAAGGGGGATTAAGGGGGATTTTAATCAACAACCCTCTTTATTACTGGTACGGCTACTTCCGTAATACTTTCCTCATAGTTAAAGCAGCACTCAAACTGTGCCAGAAAGAAAAATTCGATATACTTTATTTAACAGACGTTGAGTATCTGACTGCAACTATTTTACTTAAGTTATTTTCAAAAAACTTACCACCTGTCATTTGGCATGTCCAAGCAGCAAATTTTTCATATGATTCTTATGTAGGTTCTCGAATCAAAAAATTATATAAAATCTTTCAGCGTAGAATTTTCAAATCTGTATTGGGCAAACAAGTGAAAGCTTTTGCGGTTCTGGGCGCTTTTCATCAAAATGCTTTACGACGACAGTTAGACTTACCGGATAAATTTCCCATTGAAGTGGTTCCAGATGGTGCTGATACGATTGTGCGTACACTTTCTCAACACGAAGCGAGAAAAAAAATAAGTGTTGAAACAGATATGCCAGTATTTTTATTTTTCGGTATGCTGCGTAAAGATAAAGGAATCGAATATTTAATTGAAGCTGTCTCCGTCATTGCGAGGAAGCGTAGCGTTTTGACGAAGCAATCCAGTTTTTTAAAGACTGGATCGCCACGGCTGAACGCTTCGCAGCCTCGAGATGTCGCGAATTTTAAGGTGCTTATTGTCGGTGCTCCCTTTGAATGGTCTCGGGATGAATTACAAGATCTCATTGACAAATTTCAAGTGAGTGATTACATCGAGCTAAGATTAAATTATATCCCTGATGAGGAAGTTCAATATTATTACACTGCCAGTGACATAGTTGTTTTCCCTTATCATGAAAGTTATACCGGTGGATGTGGTCCCTTAACGAAAGGGGCCTGTGCATATCATAAACCGGTAATTGCTGCAGATGTCTCCGACCTTGGTAACATGGTGAGTCAAAATCAAATAGGTTGGGTTGTGCCACCAGCAGATCCAAAAGCATTGTCTTTGGCTATGCGTGCATTTTTAGATTTATCAAATGATGCAAAAAATAACATGATCGAAAATAGTCAAAAATGCGCGAAAGAACATGCCTGGCCAATGGTGGGAAAGAAATTTCTCAACTTGGTAAATACAGTTGCAGGTGCATCTTATGTCAATTAAAGCGCTCATTCATTTTCCAGGGCAGTTAAAGCGTGATGCCCTTTCTTTCTGGAATGTCTTTTTAAGCAATAAAATAACTATTCAACGTTTTATAAAGAATTCATTTTGGCTGACTGCCTCATTAGGTATGAATGGAATTGTGAATTTATGTTTAGCCATTTATTTAGCGAGATTTTTTGGCCCGACAAATTATGGAAAATTTGCTTATGCACTTTCATTTGTAGGTTTATTTGCAACGCTATTTGATTTTGGCTTGACAATGGCGGTGACACGTGAGTTGGCAAAAAATCATGGAGAAGAAAAAAATCTACCAACTTTGTTTTTTTTAAAATTTCTTATTGGCATTTTGACAGTCATGATAATCATTGGATTATCTTTTCTTGTTAGTAAAGATTTTGAAATTCGAAAAATGATTATCGCTTTTGGTGTTTATCAGTTATTTTTTCAAGCGCTTAATTTAATCTATGCAGTATTTCGTGCGAAGCAACGGATGGAATTTGAAGGATTTGGTAGATTGTTGCAGGCAGGTATTTTAGTTATCTTTGCATCATTACTCATTTGGCGCGGTGCCTCAGTCCTCAGTATCACATATGCCTATGCTGTGACGACGCTGCTTACTTT
Source organism: Gammaproteobacteria bacterium (assembly GCA_033762075.1). Lineage (GTDB taxonomy): Bacteria > Pseudomonadota > Gammaproteobacteria > DSM-16500 > DSM-16500 > VFKI01. Next base: position 82,781 of record JANRLY010000034.1, on the reverse strand, counting down.
TTTTGTTTTAATACTTGTCATGTGGAGAACCGCAAGATTTTCTTTTTTTCATTACAAAATCGATCTCTCAGTTGCTAAAAAATTTCTTGTAATTGGTCTGTATTTAGCATTAGCTCAAGGAGTCGGTGATGTAATGACAAACACGGACTCTTTCTTATTAGGTTATTGGGGAATGCTTCGCGGTGTTGGATTGTATTACGCTGCGGTGAAAATTAATGCTGTGATCCTCTTTGCAATGAGTATTGTCACAACAGCCATCTTCCCAATGTTAGTCAATGCATTGAGTCAATCGCAAAAAGCATTTATGCAGTATTGGAATGTTTGGATGAAGATCACATTATTTTTTGCCATGTTTGCTACATTTGTCATGCTTGCAAAGGCGGAAGGCGTTATCATGCTATTTTATAAAAATGAATATGTGCAAGCAGCCACTGTTTTACGCATTTTGATGCTAACTGCGATTGTGATATATATTAATAATTTTTACTTTCAGGTCTTAGTGATTACCAATCATCAACGCCTTGTGTTTTATAGCACTGCATTTGGCTGTATTGTGAATGTAGTTATCAACATACTTTTTATACCACATTTTGGTATAGTTGGTTCGGCAGTTGCAACTGTGTGTAGTCAAGGGGTGAATGGGTTGCTTTATATGATTTTCATCAAAAATCGAACTTTCCTTAATCCGCTAAATTATGCTTTTGTCAGTATGATTGTGTTAACGACCGGTGCTGGATTATTGATGTGGTTCTCTCTTTCCTTTATACATTTAAAACTCTTTTTAGATATTTTAATCGGTGCATTCATTTATGCCTCTACATTTTTTGCATTGAGAGGCATATTAAAAACATTTCGTTTCAATGAGGATAATTATGCCAACTATTAGCGCGATTATTACAACATTTAATCGTTGTCATTATTTAAAAAAGGCCATTGAGAGCGTTTTGTCGCAAACGTACCAAGATTTTGAATTGTTGATTTTAGATAATAGTTCTACGGATCAAACTGAAACGGTTGTGAATCAGTTCAACGATCAACGTATTCGTTATATAAAACATCCACAACTTAATATTTCTCAGACAAGAAATTTAGGGGTGAAAGAATCTCGCGGAGAATTTATCGCATTTTTAGACGATGATGACATGTGGTTACCCAATAAATTAACTGATGAATATGAGCTTTTCAATGCATCTTCAAAACAAGTAGCATTAGTGTATGGTGGGTTTGTTCGTATTGATTCTAACGATAAGCCTTTTTATCGTCATCAACCTTATTTGCAAGGTAAAGTGTTAAAGTCTTTATTACTTCTTGAAGATGATTTCACTGGATCTGCCTCTAATCCAATGCTCAGAAAATCTGCGGTATTGGTATTAGGTGGGTTTGATGAAGCCGTTAAAACAGGTGAAGATTGGGAATTTTATTTGCGCTTAGCAGAGCAGTATGAAGTTGCTTTGATTCCTCAGCCGGTTGTGAATGTGCGGCATCACCATGGTGCGCGGTTAGGAGATAAATTAAGAGATTATATTGATCTTGAGTTGCAAGTAATGTGCCGATATAGTGGCCTTTTTAATGCGGATAAGAAATTAAGGAGTTTTTATCTGCAACGTATCGGCGGGAAATTTGTGAGGCTAGGGCTCATAAAAGAGGGTAGACAATATTTATTGCAGAGTCTCAAAGCTAATCACCATAATTCATTAGCCTTTATACAGTTATTGAGCTCTTATTTTGGCAAAGCGTTTTACCAAAGGTTGCATCAATTTTATTTGAATTGTAAGCGACCGTTCAAAGTCTGAGGTAAAAGAGGATATTCCTAAAATGACTTTCTTTGAGAAAATATTAAAAGCAGCCTACATCCTGCGAAGAAATCCGAGCTTATTTGTAAGTCTCATGCGTTACAGGTTAAGGAGACTGTTGTGGAGGAAAACATATTCTGGCGTACAAAAAATAAATATCAGTGGCGTTATATTTGAAGTCAATTTCGATCAGCTTGAATCAAATATCTATACGAAACAAATGATTTATCAATGTTACGAACTCCATATGGTTGCAGCGCTGAAAAAGTATTTAAAACCCGGAGGTATTTTTATTGATGTGGGTGCAAATGTAGGATATCTCAGTGCTGTAGGGGCAAGTTTAGTTGGGCAAACAGGCAAGGTCATTTCATTTGAGCCAGTGCCAGTTATCTTTCAGACATTACAAAATATCACAACACTGAATCCTAATTACAAAATCACAGTGTGCAATAAAGCTATTAGCGAAAATGATTGCCAGTTACTGATGGACTGTACGACTCTGAAGGATTGTGGAGGTAGTACAGCTGTTTCTGGATTTCTAGATATCATTCATGTTGAAAAGAAGCATTCAACTACAGTTAATGCAATACGTTTAGACGGGTATCTTTTAGATAATGATATTCAAGATGTATCACTGATCAAGATAGATGTCGAAGGATTTGAATTTTCTGTTTTAAAAAGCCTTGAAAAATATTTTTCAGAAACTCCTTTTCGTCCAATAGTGATTTGTGAACTTGCACCCGCAGCTCTTAAATTATTAGACTTGACAGTAAAAGATTTGTTTAACTATATGATGCAATTTGGGTACCATGCCTACGATATTTATGATTGTGAAACACCATTGGATGGCAATACTATTTATCACACAACTGATGTTGTTTTTAAGACTGCATAGTAGTCTATACAGTTTAAATCGATATAATTTGAGGATATAGAAAGATATGACAAAAAAAATCGCACTTATCTCTGGATTAACAGGGCAAGACGGTTCTTATCTTGCTGAGTTTCTTTTGTCTAAGGGCTACGAAGTTCATGGGTTTATTCGCAGAGCGAGCAGCATTAACACGAAAAGAATAGATCATTTGCTTTTTCATAATGGTATCGAAGATCATCCTAATATTGTTGGACATTATGGCGATTTGTGTAACTCAGAACAAATCACTAATCTGATTTATAACCTCCAGCCAAGCGAAATCTATAATTTGGGTGCTCAGTCACACGTTAAAGTCAGTTTTGAAATACCAGAATATACCAGTGACGTGACTGGTGTTGGTACGTTAAGGATGTTGGAAGCAATTAGGCGTAGCGGTGTTAAAAGTCGCTTTTATCAAGCATCAAGTTCTGAAATGTTTGGCGGTTCTCCTCCGCCACAAAATGAACACTCTCCTTTTCGTCCGCGTAGTCCGTATGCGATTGCGAAACTTTATAGTTACTGGACGGTTGTGAATTATCGTGAAGGTTATAACCTTTGGGCATCCAATGGAATTTTGTTTAATCACGAAAGCCCGCGTCGTGGCGAAACATTTGTTACGCGCAAAATTGCAGATGGCGTTGCGAAAATTGTCAAAGGACTGCAGAAGGAACTGCGGCTTGGCAATCTTGACGCTGAACGCGATTGGGGGTACGCGCCAGAATATGTTGAAGCAATGTGGTTGATGCTTCAGCATGATCAACCAGATGATTTTGTCATTGGTACTGGCCACAAATATACAGTTAGAGATTTTGTGAAGGAAGCATTTGAGTATAAAGATCTTGATTGGCAAAAGTATGTTGTCGTCGATGAGCGCTATTTTCGACCGACTGAAGTAGACTCTCTGCAAGCGGACTACTCGAAAGCAAAAAAAATTCTAGGATGGGAACCCAAAACATCATTTAAACAATTAGTCAGAATTATGGTCGACGCCGCTACTGATACGCTGAATAAAACAATAGTGAATATAAAGGATTAAATTATGATTCCATTAACTATGCCTGACTTTACCCAAGATGATCAGAGAGCTGTTGCAAAAGCTGTAGCATCCACCTTTATTAGTGGTGATGGCCCAGAATGTCGGGCATTTGAAAAAGAGTTAGCGCAATATCTCAATATCAAACATGCTTTCTTTACCACGTCTTGTACTGCAGCCTTAGATCTTTCTCTAATGATTTATAACTTTCCAAAAGATTCAGAAGTGATTGTTCCTAACTTTACATTTACTTCTACAGCTCTTGCACCCATTCTAAATCACTTAAAGATTCGCCTTGCGGATGTCGATCCACACAATGGAAATCTTTTGCCAAGTGAAATTGTAAAACACATCACAGATAAAACAGTTGCGATTATCCCAGTAGATTACGCAGGTAATCCTGCGGATATGAATTCTATTAATGAAATTGCGCAAAAACATAATTTGGTAGTTATACATGATGCTGCACAATCCTTCGGTGCGACATATCAAGGTGAAAAGGTTGGCAACTTAGGGCATCTCACTTGCTTTAGTTTTCATGGGACAAAAAATTTGACAGTTGGAGAAGGTGGTGCGCTAGTCACAAATGATGACAGGCTCGCATCAAAGATTATCATTGCCAGAGAAAAAGGAACGGACAAACATTCTTATATCAGTGATACAAAGAAAAATGGGTACTACGAATACGTTGCTAAAGGTAATAGTTATGTGCAATCAGATATTTTGGCTGCGTTAGGCCGATCCCAATTAAAGCGTATCGACGCAATGAATGCTAGACGCAGACAAGTCGCTGAGTTGTACATCTCTCATTTTTCAAGATATGAAAACCAGAGCGTGCACTTGCCTAAGGTGACTGTAAATGCAGTGCCTAATTGGCACCTTTTTTATTTGTTGATTCCTGAGGAATTAAGATTGACATTTATAGAGCGTATGAAGAGTTATGATGTTATGTCTAATGTGCATTATACGCCTCTCCACTTGAATAAATATTATAGAGAAATGCATTTGGGGTCAGACAATGATTTTCCAGGCACAATGGCTTTCTATAATTCATTAGTAAGAATACCATTGTTTTCTGCGATTACTGATACTCAAGCTGAAAGAGTCGCTGAAGTGACTTGTAAAGTACTCGATGAAATCTTATAGAGGTCAACTAGTATGATCACATTTCAAAAGATTGGTTTCAGGCCGATCGAATATGCTGATATTGAAACATTGAGATTAATTCGTAACGATGCAAGCACCATTTTAAATCTTGGTACCGTCGAGCTTACTGCACCACAAGATCAAGAAAGCTGGTGGAAAAATCTTTCTAATTCAAAAAATGCTAAAAGATTTTCAATTATTGAATTAGAAACTCAGGAAGTCATTGGCATGATTAGAGTACAACATATCGAGCCAGTGAATAGAAACTGTGAAATTGGATTAGATATTGCTAAAGCTATGCGTGGAAAAGGTTTTGGATATATGAGTTATCGCGCGCTTTTGTCTTATTTATTTGATCACTATAACATGAATATGGTTTACTTACGTTATATCCCCACGAATACGGTTGCTGCGAGGTTGTATGACTCCCTCGGATTCAAGGAAACAGGTTATTTAAAAGATTTTATCTATCGTGATGGTAAATTTATGGATTACAAAATCATGTGTTTAACTAAAAATGAATATCAGGAGCAAGAGAAATGACTGTTTTGATAATGGGTGCAACAGGATTTTTAGGAAAGCGTGTTGCAAAAAAATTAGATGAAAAGAAAGTTGCATATGTGAAATTATCTAAATCATTGGGAGTTGACTTTACAAATTTCGAAACATTTATTTCCACAGTAAAAAGTATTCCAGCTAAAATCAATGCTATTGTCAACTGTGCTGCCCTTGTTGGTGGAATTAAATATGGCCTTGAGCATACAGGCGAAATGTTTTATGTAAATTCTCTCATTAGCCTTAACTTGTATGAAGTCGCACGCCAGCTCGGTATTAGTAAAGTGATTAATCCTATTTCCAATTGTTCTTATCCGCGAGATTTAACAGGACAATTTACAGAAAAAGAATGGTGGAATGGTGAATTAGATGATTCTGTTGCGGTATATGGTATGGTGCGTAAGATGAGCTATATCCAGAGTGTTGCATACCTTAAACAATATGGGATTAATACGATAAATTTAATTGTTCCTAATATGTACGGTCCTGAAGATCACTTTGATGAAGTACGCTCTCATGCACTAGGGGCATTGATTCGCAAGATCACTGCTGCTAAGAGCAAGGGGGAAGAGAAAGTGATTGTTTGGGGAACTGGTAGTCCAATCAGAGAATGGTTATATGTTGATGATTGTGCAGAAGCGATTTATCGTTCTTTAACTTCGCCTGATACGATTGAGCCCATCAATTTAGGTTGTGGAAAAGGTATATCAATAAAAGAATTGGCTTTCCTCATTGCAGATATTGTCGATTACAAAGGTGAGCTATATTTTGATGCTACAAAGCCAAATGGTGCGCCCTACAAAGTCATGGACGTCACGCGGTGTAGTGACTATTTTCGATGGCTGCCCTCGATGCCAATAAAAGAGGGCATTAGACACAGTGTAGAGTGGCTAAATGCAGAGGCGAACATTTTGCATGTTGCATAAAAAAATTATCCTGAATCAAACTGTTGGCAATATTGAGCATTCTTTATTTTCTAAAAATGCGCGTGACAATGCATCAGAGCCATATTTTTACCTGCAAAATGAGTTTAAGAAATTAGGGTACGATTTTTGTGGGGTGGGCAAACAAAATCTTGATGAAGTTGGGTGTGTTATATTTTGGGATTCAGCTAGTTTTGGGGGGGCAGATTTATTCGGTCGCGCTATTAGATATTTAAAACAACTAAGAGTAAGAGCGTCTACGCGAAATTTAATTTCAGAAGTTGTTGCAAAAAATGATTTGCTAAAAGTGTTAATTTTATTTGAACCCCCCTCAGTAGATCCTGGTAATATGAAAAAGAAAAATCATGAATTATTTGATATTATATTTACTTGGAATCCCACTTTAATTGATAACAAAAAATACTTTCCTATTGTTTTGCCGAGTCCTATGGTATTTCAAGCGCAAAACTTAACTGTTCCATTTCAACAAAAAAAATTATTAGTAGATGTTTCAGGATATAAATATACCTATCATGAACGTTCTCTGTCGAAATTTCGCATGCAAGAAATACGTTTTTTTCAACAAAATTATACTAATGACTTTGATCTTTATGGTGAGGGGTGGAATTCATCCTTAAAAGAATATATCAAAAGAAAAATGAGAGATTGGCGATTACCTAGAGAATATTTTCCCTCTTATCGTGGAACCGTGCTGCATAAGTGGGATGTGCTTCCTAAATATAAATTTAGTCTCTGTTATGAAAATATTGCCGATGAACCTGGCTTTGTTTCGATTAAAATATTTGACTGTTTGCGCGCAGGATGTGTGCCTATATATCGGGGTGCGCCTGATGTTGATAAATATGTTGATTCAAAAGCATTTATTGACAGAAGAATATTTTCAACACCATTTGAGCTTGGAAAGTATCTTTCCTCTATGTCAGAAACAGAATACAAATCTTATGTCGATGCTGCAAAAAAATATCTAGGCTCAGAGCGGTTTCAGCGATTTCTCAGTCCCTCATTTTCAAATGATATTATCCAGACGTTGTGCCTTTTTCTTAAGCAGGAGGAAAATAAGTGTTCTTAAAAGGAATTTCTTTTTCTATAGTTGTTTGTATGTTTTTGTTAATAGCTTCATATCACATTTCAAGACATTTTTATAAGAAAGTTGGCTTGTTTAATCCACTTTCCATTTTTTTTGGCGCATGGTTCGTTGCGTTATTTTTATACGAATTGGATGCTTATTTTGGTTTTTTTAGAGTAAGAATGAGCATGCAAGCTGATGTATGCTTAGCAATAAGTTTTTTGTGTTTTTTTGTGGGGTATTTTATCTCAATAACATTAAATAATTATGCTAGTGCGACACTGGCCAAAGTATATGTTCTTCAAGATAATATAAAATATGTATGGTATATTAATATCATTTTGTTTGTTGTATTTTCCTTGGCGACACTTTCTAAATATTTTATTATCACTGCCCATTTCGGTAATTTTTATTGTGCAATGACTGAGGTCAAACAGAGTGCTATTCAGGGTGAATTTAAGTTCCCGTTTTTCTTCAATTTTCTCGTTTTACCTGCTTATCTTTTGATTGTTAATTTAGGTTTTTTGGTTTCGGCGTGTAAAAGTAAAATAGCATTATTTATGGGAATTTTAGTGCTTGGATTAGCTTTGCTGAATTCTAGTTTTGTAGGCATGCGTGGAGAATTTCTCAATTTTTCTTTATTGTTTATTTCTTCAATTATTGCGGCTCATGTCGCTTTAGAGAAAAAGGTAGGAATTAGTGATTACTTTAATATCGCTTTAATTATGTTAGCGATTTTATCTGTCTTAGCAATTTCTCTTTACTTGCGTAGTTTTACACTGAATTGTCCTAATCCTCAAAGGAATGTTGGAAGTAATAACGTGATTGCTGCAAATGGCACAATAAAGACTGAGTTTGATCATTCTTCTCTTGCTTCAGGTGCTCAAATCTCAACAGGGCAGACAACTGCTGTTGCACATTCTGTGCAACAAAAAGATGAAAAAAACAATACTCAGGCATCTGGTTCAATAAATTCTACTCAACCAGAAATCGTAAAAATTCCACCTGAGGCATCGAGTACGACAAATTCTACACAATCTATTAATGAAAAATACTCCGTTCAGACAAAAAGCGAAGGAACAAGCATTTACAACGCTTTATTTGAGCATAATTTTCTCTATATCGTTGGACCGATTCCGTCTTACAGTTATTTTTTAAACTATCCATGGCCAAGCCATTATTGGGGCATGTGGACATTCTATGGTTTGTATAATGGCATCAATGAGTTGGCTGTATTTATATTGCATGCGCCATTATTTGATCGTCTTAAGACACCTACGTTTTATGCGCCTGTGACTCGGCAGGGCCCCTATAACTCTACGAACTACTTAACTTATATCCATTCTGACTTCGGTTTTTCTGGTATTCTTTTGATTTCGTTCTTTGTTGGGTTGATATCTGGGTATTTTTTTATGCAAGCAATCAAATTTAAAAAAATGATTGATATTCAAATTACTACCCTTATTTTGGCTGGGTTAATTTTGAGTATTAGAGGGATGATATCAAATGGCCCATATTTTTGGTTTCTTCTCTTTTTAATGACATTTCAATGGTTGTTTTTGAAAAGTAAAATCAATAAAAATCATATATAACGGAGTGCGTGATGACTTTGCCATATTTGTCAATACTGCTACCTGTTAAAAATGAAGAAAAAAACATTCAAAGCTGCTTGCTACAAATGGCGCATCAAACCTATCCCAAAGATAAAATGGAAATATTAGTTCTGGATGCGAACAGTCAGGATAAGACGCGATCTTTGATTAAGATGTTTTGTGAACAACATAAAGAATTAAATATTAAGATACTCGATGATGTTGTCGGGCAACGCTCAGCAGGTTTGAACAAGGGAATTAAACAATCTATGGGTGAAGTGATTGTGCGTATTGATGCACGCTCGCTTATTTCAAATGATTATATCGAAAAATGTGTTAGTACATTGCTTGAAAAAAACGCTGATAATGTAGGTGGTGTTCAACGTCCTGTAGAAGGCGACCAATTAAATTCAGTTCAGTGTGCTATAGCACTTGCAATGTCACATCCTTTTGGCGTTGGGAATGCACAATTTAGAGTGGGTAAAAAATCAGGGGAAGTCGATAGCGTATATTTGGGATGTTTTAAACGTGAAATTTTTAACAAAGTCGGATTATTTGATGATGAATCTCCTATCATCACTGAGGATTCGGACATTAATTATCGTATCAGACGGAGTGGCGGCAAAGTCTACTTAGACAAAGATATTAACGTTTATTATGTGCCGCGCGAGCGTTTAAGGGATTTAGCAAAGTTATATTTTCGCTATGGCGGTGCAAGAGCCGGATTTTTGTTGAAATGGAAAGCATTAACGGGTATCAGACAATTAGCGCCCCCTCTTTTGCTAATGGCATTAGTTTTGTTACCGCTCTTCTTTTTATTTTCCCCAGTATTTTTTTACTTATGGATCTTTCTATGTTTGAGCTATATAACGATAGATATCGGAATTTCATTGGGTGTCGCGCTAAAAAATAAAAGGTGGAATACATTTCCATATCTTATATTAGTATTCCCTATTATGCATTTCTCCTGGGCTTCTGGATTTTGGAAGAGGTTGATTCAAAGGAAATTAAATGTTTATTGGGGTTATTAGTGAGTGGTGTTGAGTTTCTATTTGTCAGTCAATGAAGCAATCGCATTTACGACAATCCTTTCTCATATATAACACAGAAAAACCCTAGAGATTCTAATGCGTTTTATAAAAACTCCTTGAAATTGTCTCCCACTCCCTAGTACATTACCTCACTTCTTTATCCCTTAGGCGTGCAATGGAATGAACTCAAACCTGACCCAGTTAGCTAATTCCAAAATTCTCCTCATGGATGGTGCCATGGGCACGATGATCCAGAGTTATCGCTTAGATGAAGCAGGGTATCGCGGGGAGCGCTTTAAAGATTATCCGCACGATTTAAAAGGAAATAACGATTTATTAAGTTTGACGCAGCCGCGCATTATCACTGAGATACATGAGAGTTATCTCAAAGCGGGCGCAGACATTATTGAAACAAATACCTTCAATGCCAATGCAATTTCTTTGCATGATTACCACATGGAATCGTTGTCCTACGAATTTAATTTTGTTTCAGCGCAATTAGCGCGCGCTGCAGCTGACCGCTTTACACAACAAAATCTGAATAAGCCACGTTTCGTCATGGGGGCAATTGGACCAACGAATCGCACAGCATCGCTTTCACCGGATGTGAATGATCCTGGATTTAGGAATGTACATTTTGATGAATTAGTCACCGCCTATTATGAATCCATTCGTGGATTGGTCGATGGCAAAGTCGATATTCTCATCATCGAAACAATTTTCGATACGCTGAATTGTAAAGCAGCCATTTTTGCTGCCCTCAAATACTTTTCAGATTATAAAATCCAATTACCTTTAATGATTTCTGGCACGATCACTGATGCTAGCGGACGTACATTGTCAGGACAAACGACCGCAGCATTTTGGCACTCTGTTCGTCACGCAAATGCTTTTGCTGTCGGATTAAATTGCGCGCTTGGCGCCGCGGCATTGCGTCCTTATATTTCAGAGCTTTCTAAAATTGCAGATACCTTTACGAGCTTGTATCCAAACGCAGGCTTGCCGAATGCTTTTGGTGAATACGATGAAACACCCGAGCAAACTGCTGCTGTTATCGCAGAATTTGCGCGCGAAGGTTTTGTGAACTTGGTAGGGGGATGTTGTGGGACAACTCCACAACATATCGAAGCTATACATGATGCAGTTCAAAATATCCCACCCAGAAAAATTCCCTTGGTTCCAAAAGCCTGTCGTTTAAGTGGTTTAGAGCCACTTGTCATTGATGATAATTCACTTTTCGTGAATGTCGGCGAACGGACAAATGTCACAGGTTCACTCAAATTTGCTGAATTAATTCGCAGTGAAAATTATTCAACTGCATTAGATGTAGCCCGAGAGCAAGTGATCAATGGTGCGCAAATCATTGACATCAATATGGACGAAGGTATGCTCGATGCTGAAGCTGCCATGCAAAAATTTTTGAATCTCATTGCCTCTGAGCCCGATATTTCACGCGTTCCCATTATGATTGACTCTTCTAAATGGTCCGTCATTGAGACAGGTTTAAAATGCATTCAAGGCAAAGGGATCATTAATTCAATTAGCTTAAAAGAAGGTGTCGCAGATTTTATTCATAAAGCAACACTTGCAAAATGGTATGGTGCTGCAATTGTTGTCATGGCATTTGATGAAAAAGGTCAAGCGGATTCATTCGATCGTAAAATTGAAATTTGTGAACGATGTTATGATATTTTAGTCAATGAAGCTGGATTTCCCCCTGAAGATATTATTTTTGATCCCAATATTTTTGCAATTGCGACAGGTATCGAAGAACACAATAATTACGCGATTGCCTTTATCAATGCAACCAAATATATCAAAGAGCATTTACCTTACGCTTTAGTGAGTGGTGGGGTAAGCAACGTCTCTTTTTCATTTCGTGGTAATAATGCAATTCGCGAAGCCATACACGCAGCATTTTTATATCATGCCATTCATGCCGGGATGGATATGGGAATTGTTAACGCGGGCAATTTAGCGATTTATGCCGATATCCCTAAAGATTTATTAGAGCGCGTTGAAGATGTTATTTTTAATCGCAGACATGATGCCACCGATCGATTGTTAGAAGTCGCAGATTCTGCAAAATCACAAGCAAAAACAAAAACTGAAGATTTATCTTGGCGCGAAAAACCAATCGCGGAACGTCTATCGTATTCGCTTGTGAATGGCATTAACACTTACATTGTGGAAGACACTGAAGAAGCGCGTTTAGCTTTTGAAACACCTTTGCAAGTCATCGAAGGCCCTCTCATGGATGGGATGAATATCGTTGGTGATTTATTTGGTGCTGGCAAAATGTTTTTGCCCCAAGTCGTCAAAAGTGCGCGTGTGATGAAGCAATCCGTGGCTTATCTCACACCTTTCTTAGAAGAAGGTAAAACCGCTGAACAAAATGTGAAAGGTAAAATAGTCATGGCAACCGTGAAAGGGGATGTTCATGATATCGGTAAAAATATTGTCGGTGTAGTTTTGCGCTGTAACAATTACGAAGTGATTGATTTAGGTGTGATGGTATCTTGTGAAAGAATTCTTCACACTGCCATGATAGAAAAAGCGGACATCATTGGATTGAGTGGATTAATTACACCATCACTTGAAGAAATGACACATGTAGCGCAAGAGATGCAACGGCAACAATTTAATGTGCCACTTTTAATTGGTGGAGCAACGACTTCACGCGCACATACTGCCATTAAAATTGAGCCACATTATCGTGGTGCAACAATTCATGTCGTCGATGCTTCGCGTGCAGTGGGTGTCGCGTCACAATTATTGAGTGATGTACATCGTGAGACTTTTATTAATCAAACGCGCGAAGAATATGAAAAATTGCGCGAAAGACATAAACATCGTAAATCTGAAAATATTATCATTCCTCTCAAAAAAGCGCGTGCGAATAAATTCAACTTTGATTGGAAAAGTTATGTGCCTCCAAAACCTAATTTTTTAGGCGCTAAATCATTTTTATCGTTTCCTTTAGACGAGTTAGTTCAGTATATCGACTGGACGCCTTTTTTTCATACGTGGGAATTGGCGGGTAGTTATCCCAAAATTTTTGAGGATGCGATTATCGGTGAAACAGCTAAAGGATTATTTCATGATGCTCAAAAAATGTTGCACGAATTGATTCAAAAGAAATGGCTGAAAGCTAATGCCGTGATTGGATTTTTTCCAGCAAATAGTGTGAATGATGATGATATTGAACTCTATACCGATGAAACGCGAGAGCATGTTTTGGCGCGCTTTCATATGTTACGGCAACAAACACAAAAACAACCTGGTAAAATGAATTATTGTCTAGCAGATTTTATCGCACCAAAATCATCAGGTATCCCCGATTATTTCGGTTGCTTTGCGGTGACCGCAGGGATTGGTGTCGATAAAAAGGCACGGCAATTCGAAAAAAATAACGATGATTACGACAGCATTTTATTAAAAGCATTAGCCGATCGTTTAGCCGAATCTTTTGCAGAGTGTATGCATGCGCATGTGCGTCGCGAACATTGGGGTTATGTAGCAACTGAGCAATTGTCAAATGAGGCATTAATCAAAGAAGAATATATTGGTATTCGTCCAGCGCCTGGTTATCCTGCTTGTCCTGATCATACTGAAAAACCGTTGTTATTTTCATTATTACAAGCACCTGAAAATGCGAACATTTCACTGACAGAAAATTTTGCGATGTTGCCTGCATCTTCAGTGAGCGGGTTTTATTTTTCTCACCCAGAATCCCATTATTTTGCTGTGGGTAAAATTGGAGAAGATCAATTACTTGATTATGCGCGACGCAGAAAAATGGATCTCGCTTTGGCTAAACGTTGCTTGGCCCCGCAGTTGGTGGAGTGATGGGTGCCGTAACTCTGTCTTGTTGTTCTAGGCAATGGCTCGTTCGACTCCGTCTCGCTGTGCTTTAGTTGCCTTTAACAACAAGACAGGTCACCGCGATAATTAAGTAGAGAAAAAATCAAGTTATGGAGCAACACGCATGAAGCATCAAACATCATTTGGATTGAGTTATGAATTTTTTCCACCAAAGTCTGCCGAAGGTGCAACAGCTCTAGCAAATACTGCTACACGTCTCGCAGAAACAGAGCCTGCTTTTTTTTCGGTTACTTTTGGTGCGGGTGGATCTACACGAGAAGGTACTCTCGAAACTGTCAAAATGTTACAGAATAAAATAGAAACACCAGTCGTTCCGCATTTGTCATGTATTGGCTCTACCCGGGATGAAATCGTTCACTTTTTAAAAGCTTATCAAAACTTGGGCATTGATCGAATAGTTGCTTTACGCGGTGATTTACCTGTGGGGAGCGATCAACTGGGTGAATTTAAATTTGCCAGTGAATTGGTGCAATTTATACGCGAAACAACTGGAGATCATTTTTACATTGAAGTGGCGGCTTATCCCGAATTTCACCCGCAAGCGGCGACACCAACACAAGATATGCTTAACTTGAAACGCAAAATAGAGTGTGGCGCTAACAGTGCAATGACACAATATTTTTACAATCCAGATGCCTACTTTTATTTTATTGACCAATGCGCTCAATTTGATATATTCGTACCTATTGTGCCTGGCATTATGCCAATTACACAATTTGCTCGTTTGGCAAGATTTTCTGATTTGTGTGGCGCTGAAATTCCAATGTGGATTCGGAAGCGTCTCGCAGAATATGGTGATGATCACGAATCCGTCAAATCATTCGGCACAGAAGTTGTTTACAATTTATGCCAAAAATTAATTGCTGGCGGCGCACCTGGGTTGCATTTTTATACGCTTAACCAAGCTGACGCGAGTTTACAATTGGTGAGTCAATTATTTAGAACAAAAAAATTAGCAATGTCTGAATAATTTTTTTATATAAGAATAAGGTAGTGAAATAATGAATAATGATAAAAATATATCTTGCTCTGATGTTGGTTTATTTGCTTCCTGGCCAAATAGGCCTGTTCCAGATGAAATAAGAATGGTTTGGGAAGCCAAAAAATATCCTGTTCAACCTAAACCAGTGAAAGAGTATTCTCAATTCTATACAAGTGATTTTAAATTTTTTGTGAGTGGTTTACAAAGAGAAATCAATATCCTTTTTGAAACCCCCCCAGCATTAAAAGAAATGGAGAAGAACCCTGTTTCACTTCCAGCTCAGCTTGAATCATCTATTGATTTTTTATTGCTCGCAAAGATTTATCAAGCATTGCCATTGCCTAGAGAAAAAACGAAAGGGAGCGCTGAGAAATTAATTCATTTCTGCGATATGTTTTCTATCTCTGGGAGTGTTTTTCTCAATAAGCAATTTCTTATATCTGCAGGGAGTCGAAGTGCAATCAGTAAAGAAAACAATACAGTAAAATATAAGCACGAAATTAAAATTATTCAAACACTCAATACTCAAGCTAAGGAAATTATTAAAAATTTACACTCAAACGCCATGCTTGAGCGTATCATGATTGAAATACTTTCTAAACGCGTCAAGCAATCTGCATTGAACGCCCAAAAAATAGCTTCTATTCATCAAACCGTGACAGACTTTTTTACTTGTCTTGCGGCGGCGCCACATGCAGTTGCAGTCATTGCTCAATTGGATTATATCGAGGTCATTGATGATGAAACGCGAAATATTCAACAAGTCCCTGCGTTGCGACAATCTGTCGAGACTTTATTAGAGCAGTATATGCCGGAGCGTCGTTATAGTTATATCAATCAAGCAGAGTTTGAGAAAATGAGCCTGGTCCTAAACGCGCATAATCAAGAACTCTTGACACTTGCAAGCAGTATACAGAAAACTCAAATTGTGATTGAAAAATTTCAAGCTGAGAGGTTTCAAGCGAAACGTGAGGTAAGTGAATGCGTCAAATTAATGCAAGCTATCATAGTGCCAGAAGCTTTACCGATTCTGAATGAGTGGCGTGCAGAAAATGTAAATCATACCAAAGAGCAATACCAAGATTTTAAGCGCAACTTGATGGCGGATTACAATTGGTTGAGCCCGAAAGGCAAAGCTGTGGCCAAACAAGGAAATGAAGCACTCCGGAAGGAAGAAGTGTTAGCGCAAGCTTTAGAAGAAGCATCAGCTCGTCTGAAATCACTGCAAGAACAACACGCCAAGCTAGTTCGTGTGCTAGATAATGTGGTGCATTCAGAGGGTATCCATCGTCTCGAGACGATGCGAGATGTATTAAGGTGCTTGATTCCTGATCTTTTGCACTCTCTAGCAGAAAAGCATCTATGTGAAAACAAAGTTAACACCGCACCCTCTTTGCTTCGTTAACCATCACTGCTATAGTGCTTCGCTTATAAGAAAGGGGGAGCATGGCATGCGTGGCCATTGGCAGCAAATGTTGGCATTGTTAACGAATGAAAAAACAAAACCATATATTTTAGCGTTGAGAGCTGAGTTCGAAGCAGAAGGCTCGCGAGGTGAAGAGGTTAGACAACTTGCACATCTTGCCGCTAGTGCAGGGCTTAGTTTAGATCTTAAAATCGGTGGCGCTGAAGCCGTCAGAGACTTGCATGAAGCATTTATTTTAGGGGCTTCACGTATTATTGCCCCTATGATTGAAACGCCATACGCGCTTCAAAAGTTCGTTACTGCAGCTAAGCGCGTATATCAAGACCATCTTTCTCATGTCAAATTACTCATTAATATTGAAACCATCACAGCTTGCCAGACTTTTCCTGACATGCTCGCTTTGCCAGACATGCGTCATATTTTTGGCGTTGTGATTGGTCGTGTGGATTTAGCAGCGTCGATGGGGTTGAAGCGTCAAGATATTAATGCCCCAGTCATTTTCGATCTTGTTCAAAAAACAGCAGCTCAAGCAAAAGAAAAAGGGTTAGCAGTTGTGTTGGGTGGCGCGATTACCGTAGATGCTTTGCCTTTTTTGAGTCAATTTTCGCCAGGCTGCATTGATTATTTAGACACACGCAAAATGGCTTTGCATTATCCATTAACCGCGGAACAATTCACAGAAGCAATCGATATTGCGACGCGATTTGAATTATTGTGGTTAGAAAATAAACGTGATTTTCATCGTGCTATTTCTACAGAAGATCAAACGCGTATTGAGATGTTGAAAGAGCGAAGTTTGGCTGTATAATGACGTTTGAAAGCAGACAATGAATCGAAACCCTACAATTTTACATACGGAAGTCAGAATGCTGATGTGGTGTGCATGCCTACACTTCGTGTAGGACGCCTAAAACATCGCTGAGACATCCACCTGAATATTTCAGGTCTTCGGTCTTGTCTGCTTTCTTTTTATTCTGTTGAATCACAATTTATTTGATTAAATTGATCAACGTGACAATTACTGCCGCATTTAATATCGTTAAATACATTGCTGACACAATTGTTTTCTGGATCTTTAGCGCACTGAATTTGGAAAGGTGTTTTTGCGCAATTGTAGCCGCAAGTTTGATTGCCAAAACTATCACTTACACATTGTTTGTCAGGGTGGTTTCCATTGTACACGATTACTTTGGTTTTGACGGATGTTGGTTGATGCGCTAAACCATATTTATAACCATTTTGATAAGCATTATTCAGGGCGTCGCTGTTTTCTGAACATAAGCTGTCGTAAGTGGTTTCCATTTCATTTCCACTCGTAGCTGCATTGACCCCAGCTGCGTAAGCTGCGTTGGTTGTGCAGTGTGTAGTATTGTATTGAGCTGTAAGCTCAGCGCAAGCTGTTAACTGGGTGGTTAAAAATACTATGAAGAAGATTGTTAAAGTGCGTTTCATATCGCCTCCAATTTAAATTGAACAAATATTATACATTAGTATAAGTATTGATCAACTAAAATCGAATCGTTTTTGGGAAATTATAATAGAATCAATGATTTTAAATGGATTCACGAATGAGCTTACGAACATGATCAGTGGCTGTTCGCCAATTAAGCCGCGTTTGATATTGATCGAAAGAGGAGAGCGCGAGGGCTTCGTAACGGGAGTAGTTTTGCATAAGATCGATAATATAATCGCAATAAATTTTTTCTGGTGCATCGAGCGAAAATGTCATGCCGTTAATATTATTTTTTATTGCAGTCGTAATGCCGCCAACGTAAGAAGTTAAGACTGGTAAAGCAAACGCATTGGCTTCAGCAAAAACAATTGCACATGCTTCAGCGCGTGAAGGTAAAAATAAAAAATGCGATTCACGAAATAATGTCGTGATTTTTTCTAATCCTTCTGGCGTGCGTTTAGGAATAAAACCATGACAAATAATATAAGACGGGATTTCGATTTCTTTTGGTGGATGACAACCGACAAAATGCACTTCAACTTTTTGTCCAGCAGCATGTAATGCTTTTGCAACACGAAAAACAATATCGCCGCCTTTGCGGTCCCAATGTTTCCCGATGAAAAGTAATTTCACGCAATCGCGTTGGCGCAATGAAACAATTTTTTGAATATCAGGAAATGTGTATACAGATTCAATGTTTGCACCGTAGGGGACGACTTTTATTTTTTCATGGGGTGCGCCATAAATTTCAATTGCTGTACGTGCTGCCCATTCGGATGAGAAAATCGCTAGACGACAGCGCTTTAAACATTCTTCTGAAAGTGTATTACCTGCGCGGACTGAATTGGCTGAGTGACGTGCAAATGCGGGATAAAATCCCAGTAAGCTTGCATACAAAGCATCCGTCCAAAGAATAATGGGTTGTTTGCACTCTAAATACGCGATCGGATTGATCAAAGGAGAAATGACAGCATCTGTTTTGTGTTGTTGTAATTGTTTTGCCACTTGTTCTGAATAATGTTGTGCAGCATAGATATTGAAGCGTGGACTTTCACGTTGATCAGAACATTTTTTAATGAATTGTTTTAACTTGAAACCAAAAGGCAATTCGCGTTTAAGATTGCCAACATAATGAATCGTATCACCGCCTGCAGCAAATGCACGTGACATATGATAGGGCGTTCCAGACCAGTTCATAATGTCTTTAGCGCTGGCTGTGGTGGTGTAAGTGAGATGCATGATAGATATTCCGATTCAAACCCTGTCCTCTCATTCCCGCCTTGGCGGGAATGACATAGTTTGGCGGTTATTCTTGTGCTGCATCCGTTTCATTATTATTAGCAACATCAGGCGTTACAGTTGTCGATTCAACAGTTGATTTAGCGCCATTCGTTGTAGAAAGCTTTTCACGAATACGTGCTGCTTTCCCGCTGAGTTTACGCATGTAATATAATTTAGCGCGACGGACATCACCGCGACGTTTTACTTCAACGCTATCAATGAGTGGGCTGTAAGTTTGAAAAACACGCTCAACACCCACGCCATGTGAAATTTTGCGTACGGTAAATGAAGAATTTAATCCGCGATTACGTTTAGCAATGACAACGCCTTCGTAGGATTGTAAACGCACGCGTTCACCTTCACGGACTTTGACTTGGACAGATACAGTATCACCCGGTGCAAAAGTTGGCATGGGTTTTGCTGTTTGCATTTGCTCTGCTTCTAAAATCTGAATAATGTTCATGGCTGTTCCTCTTAATACCAATGTATTTAACTTAAAATGTCATACGTATTCGGCAAGTTCTTATCAAAAGTTCACCGAATATTGACAAAGTATCATGCAAACTTTCTTACTCATCACTCCTTGTTTGCTTGGCTAATATATTCCTTTAGTAGTTCCTGTTCGACTTCGCTGAGGGTTATATTCTCAAGCAAGTCAGGGCGTTTCTGCCATGTGCGCCCAAGCGATTGTTTCAATCGCCATTTTGCAATGGCTTGATGATTGCCATGCAAAAGTACTTCTGGAACGGCCAGATCTTGGTAGATTTCTGGTCGCGTATAATGCGGATATTCAAGTAATCCCGCACTATGTGAATCTAATTGTGCTGATTCAGCATGCCCTAACACATTCGGAATAAGGCGCGTAATCGCATCCATCATTGTCATCGCGGCAAATTCACCACCGGATAAAACATAGTCTCCTATGGACCATTCCGTGCCAGGCTCAAGTATCATGAGTCGTTCATCAATGCCTTCGTAGCGGCCTGCAACAAACAATAAGCCTTTCTTTTTGGCGAATTGAGTAGCAGCGGCATGATCAAAACGCTTGCCCTGAGGCGTTAAATAAATCAGTTCTGTGCCTTCTGGAGCAACTTGTTGTGCTGCGTGAATCGCGGCTTGTAACGGTTGCACCGACATCACCATGCCTGGGCTGCCACCATACGGACGGTCATCAACGTTGCCGTGCTTATTGTCCGTAAAATCACGTGGATTCCAGTGGTGTAATTCAGCGAGCTTATTTTGCAGAGCTCGCCCAGTGACGCCATATTGGGCTGCAGAAAGCATCTCTGGAAATAAAGTAATAACACCAAACCACACTAAATCAATTCCCAATCAACGACGATTGTTTTATCTTCAAGTGAAACTTGTTTAATGACAGAAGTGATCCAAGGGATTGCATGTTCACGATTGTGCTCATCTTGGATGATCATCACATCATTGGCACCCGTTTCTATGAGATAACGAACGGTGCCGAGTTTAACTTGATCTACAGTTAAAACAGTTAAGCCAATTAAATCTGCCCAATAATATTCATTTTCTTTAATGGGCGGCAATTGTGATCGTGGAATAGCGATCTCTTTGCCGGTTAATCGTCGCGCTGCTTCAGGCGTATGGACGCTCTCAAGCTTTGCGATGATGCTTTTGCCGTGTCTTTTGCTCGCTTCGATATGAATTAGCTTCCATTGGTCCGGGTATTTTAAATACCAGTCATGAAAGTTTAATAGGGTATCGGTTGATTCAGTATAGGAAGTGATTTTCAACCAACCTCGTACCCCGTATGTCGCGCCGATTTTACCGACGATGACATATTCATTGTGAGCGAGTGAATCCATCAGGACTTATTAAGCAGCCGTAGCAGCATCCGTTTTAGGAGTGGCTTCGTAAGTTTTGATTAAGTATTTGACTCGATCTGATGCTTGAGCTCCTTGGGACAACCAATATTGGAGACGCTCATCGTCAAAGCGTAGGCGAATTTCTTTGCCAGCTGCAATTGGATTATAGTAGCCAAGTACTTCAATGCGACGACCATCGCGCGCGCAGCGCTTATCGGCAACAACGATATGATAAAAAGGACGCTTCTTTGCGCCACCTCTTGATAAACGAATGACAACCATGTTTTTAGAATTCCTCAATCAATGCCATAAAGGTCAAGGATTATACGTGAGGTTTAGTGACATGTACAAGCACGTTTTTAGTAATGGTTGTTCTAATCAGGAAACGTCCATATGTGTGACAAGTTTGAACGAAAAACACAGCGAAAAAGCGGAGCATACTTAAGTATGTGTGCATTTTGAGGCTGTGTTTTTCGTTCAAAATTGACCGCAGATGGGCATTCTTGGACTAGTGCTGGAATTAGACAAAAAAAAGCCCGCTCAAGGCGGGCTTTTCCTTTCGCCGGATTAACCGAATTTAACAGCTGCGCGGAAGGCAACAGTGTTTGCTGTGCGACCTGTACCACCATCGGTCTGGTTGTAGTCGGTGTCATGACCTACTTCAAGACCCATATTGGTGTTTTTCCATACGTCCGCATTCCAACCTATCAACCAACGGCTCTTTGGAAGGTTGAAGTAGACGGAATCACCGCTGGTTTGGTAGCCAACATAGATGTTTTGGTTTCTGCTCCATGCCATGAACCCATAGCCTGCTTGGAGATTGCCAGCCCATGGTTTTGCACCGCTGGTGCTACCCAATCTAGCTGGGATTTCGCTCACAAAGAAGCGCTGTAAAGCTGTGACGTAATCACCAATCAGTGAGAATGGCCCACTGTTGATGGTGCCGTCTAAGGCAATAGCACTAACGCGATTCTTATAAGCGTTGACAGCGGAAGCTATGCCTGTGCCTGTATAGACAGTGGCAACGTCATTCACGCCAACCATGTTGTACATGTAAGCAACATTGACACCCCAGCCTAACTGATCGCCTGGTGCATCGTAACCGATTGCAGCGCCGTAGTTAGTGTGTGGGTGGCCTACAGCAACGTCAGCAGAGTTTGCTTCTCTGATAGGGTTGTCAAAGGCATAGATATCACCATGGAAGCCCATTGGAACCACAAAGCCGAGCACTGCGCTGGTGCGGAGTGTTTCGGACAATACTTGGGTCATAGAGCGGGTGATTGGATGGATGGTATAACGACCGAAGTCAGAATACTGTTTACCCAATTGAAGATAAACTGGGTACACATCAAAGTTCGAAATACGAATGAACCCTTGTTCCAAGGTCAATTTGTTTTCGCCATTTGCTGTGTAAACATTACTGTATTCGCCATTTGGTTTAACATAGCCATCATCTTTGTCACTTGGATCACCATAGCTGATACTCATAAAGGCTTTGGTCCACTCATTGACGTTACCGAAGATGTTCAAGTAAGCATCGTTAAGGGAAAGTCTTTGATTGTTTCTGCCTTGGTAATTGATGTTACGATTACCCCAGTGTGCATCAAAGTTCAGACCGCCAGCAAAGGAGATCAGTTTGTTGCAATCTTCGGTAGGTCTAGCACGGCCGATGTTTTGGTCCATGGTATCTAAGACGTTCGCGAACTGGGTTGTTGGTGGGCAGGTTTCTACAACAACAGGCATAACGCCTTTGTAGTCGCCTTTGTATGCTGTAGCAGCCATCATGTGATGGTGATGCTTTTTAGCATGGTGATGCTTGTGCTTGACTGGAGCATCTGCTGCGAAAGCAGCGGTGCTTAGCAGGCAAGCGGCGCTCATTGATGCAACAACGAGTTTGAGTTTCATGTTTCTGTATCTCCTTGATAAAAATTTGATCCGGACGGTTTTAAAAATTACTTGGAAATATGTCACATTGCAAGCAAAATTAATCGAAAATACGCATTAAATGCTTTCTTCTATTACTTTCGATGCAATTGTTGATCATATTTTTTATTTAGAGATAATTTTTCTACAGCACTTGTTTTGAAGGTTTTTCTCAACAAATTATCTCGTCTGCGTAGTGTAAAGGTTTATAAACTGTGTTGGAAGAAAAAAATAATAGGAAGTGAAGTGTTTGGTTTTTTTTTATTTTAAATAAAAATACGGAATGAGTTTTGGGTAAATGCTGTGCATTTTTTTCTAGAATAACAATGCACTGCCTAAGCGCATTTAATATTTTACGCTTAGGCAATGCTGACGTTAGTTATAAATCTTGTGATTCTTGTGCGAGATAACTTGCAATGCCTTTTTCATCTGGCTTGATTGCAGTTTTACCTTTCATCCAACCCGCTGGACAGACTTCGCCATGTTTTTCATGAAACTGTAATGCATCAATTAAGCGCAATAATTCATCAATGTTGCGGCCTAGTGGTAAATCATTGACAACTTGTGCGCGTACAATGCCTTCGCGATCAATTAAAAATGCACCGCGCAGCGCAACTTTCGCTGTTGGGTGTTCGACATTATAAGATTGACAGATATGGTGATTCACATCAGCGATCAAAGGATAGCGAACAGGGCCAATACCGCCAGAAGCGATAGGGGTTTTGCGCCAAGCATTGTGAGTGAATTGTGAGTCAATTGAAACACCCAAAACGATGGTGTCGCGTGCATTGAATTCTTCAATGCGATGATCGAGCGCGATGAGCTCAGAAGGACACACAAATGTAAAGTCGAGCGGATAGAAAAAAACAATCACATATTTGCCGCGAGTTTCTTCGGCGAAATGATACGCATTTTTTATTTCGCCATTAGCTAGCACGGCGGCGGATGTAAAATCGGGTGCTTTGTTACCAATTAGAACGGTCATGGGACGATACTCTCATTATATATATTGGGTCGGATATTATACATAAAGGGTAGAGGCTTTGCGATAAACGTTGTATGATCGCGGCCTACAGATAAGCGGTAAGTAAGGTTATATAAATATGAGTGATACATTTTTACCCTTTTCACGCCCTGATATTGACCAGGCTACGATTAATGAAGTCGTTGAATGCCTGTCTTCTGGTTGGATTACGACAGGGCCACGGGTTGCGCAATTTACGAAAGACTTAGAAAGTTACTTAGGCAGTCAGCATGTACTGCCACTTTCTTCAGCCACAGCAGGTTTGCATCTTGCATTACTTGCCATGGATATTGTGCCTGGCGATGAAGTTATCACAACACCACTTACCTTTGCGGCCACATTAAATATGATTGTTTTGGCGGGCGCTAAACCTGTGTTGGTCGACATTGACCCTGCTACACGTAACATGGATCCCAATTTAATTGAAGCGGCTATCACGCCTAAAACACGAGCGATTATGCCGGTGCATTTTGCTGGTTTGCCGGTTGACCTCGATGTTATCTATGAAATTGCAACGCGACGCGGATTGCGCGTCATTGAAGATGCTGCGCATGCTATTGGCACAGAGTATCGTGGCCGTAAAATCGGTAGCTTTGGTGACACACAAGTGTTTAGTTTTCATCCGAATAAAAATATGACAACTGGTGAAGGCGGATGTGTGACAACACAAGATGAAAAGCTCGCACGCAAAATTGCTTTGTTGCGTTTTCATGGCATGGATCGTGAAGCCTGGAATCGTTTTGGCAAAAGTGGCTCGCAAGATTATGAAATTGTTATGCCTGGTTTTAAATACAATATGATGGATCTTCAAGCAGCACTAGGATTGCATCAATTAAAAGCATTAGAAGGATTTATTGAACGTCGTGCAGAGCTTGCCATGCGTTACCAAGAAGTATTAGCGGATTGGCCGCAGTGGGAGTTACCTGTTGAGCCAACGTATTCGCATCGCCATGCATGGCATTTATATGTGCCATTACTCAAGCCTGACATCGCTGAAATGAATCGCGATGAATTTATGCGTACCATGAAAGAAAAAAATATCGGCACAGGATTGCATTATCGCGCAGCGCATCTTTATCCGTATTATCGAGAAGCCTTTGGTTTTAAACCAGGTGATTTTCCGCACAGTGAATCTGTATCTGAACGTATCGTGAGTTTGCCGTTATTTCCACGTATGACAGATGCTGAGCAAGATCGTGTGATTGATGTGATGTACAGTATTTTTAATGAGACTATGCCATGAGAATTTTAGTTTTAGGTGCCAATGGTTTTATTGGCAGTCATTTAAGTGAAGCGATTCTTTCTGAAACAGATTGGGAGATTGATGCGTTAGATCTCTCGCAAGACAAGCTTGATACTTGTCTCAATCATCCACGATTTCATTTTCAACAAGGTGATATGCTGGTAGACCATGCGTGGGTCACGGAACGTATTCAACAATGTGATGTGATTTTACCGCTAGTTGCGATTGCAACGCCTGCTGTCTATGTGAAAGATCCATTACGTGTCTTCGAATTAGATTTCGAAGCTAATCTCAATATTGTACGTCAATGCGTGCAATACAAAAAAAGAATTGTATTTCCCTCGACTTCTGAAGTGTACGGCATGTGTCCTGATGCAGTTTTTGATGAAGAAACCAGTCCATTGGTGACAGGACCTATTCATCGCGAGCGTTGGATTTATTCAACGTCTAAGCAATTAATGGATCGCGTGATTTATGCATATGGAAAGCACAATGGATTATCTTACACGCTCTTCCGTCCTTTTAATTGGTATGGCCCGAAGCTCGATAACATTTTTAATCCTAAGCCTGGTGGTTCACGTGTCTTGACACAATTCATCGGCAATATTTTGCGTGGCGAAGATATTATGCTTGTGAATGGGGGTGCGCAGCAGCGTTGCTTTATGTATATCGATGATGGTATTCGCGCTTTACTTAAGATGATACGCAACGAAGATAATCAATCCGCACAACAAATTTTCAATATTGGTAATCCCACTGAAAATATTTCTATTCGACAATTAGCTGAGCAATTAGTGGCGTATATTTCTGAATATCCCGCGTATGCTGAGCAAGCGAAAAAAGTGCGCTTAGTGGATGTCGATGCAGAACAATATTACGGCGCAGGCTATCAAGATGTTTCATTGCGCGTGCCATCCATCGCTCGTGCTGCTGAAAAACTACATTGGCAGCCTGAAATTAATATGCATGACGGCCTCAAGAAAACACTAGATTTTTACTTGAAAGATCCTGTTTTTCTTCCGCATCCCGCTGTATAGTGAGTGACGGCGTGTTGAGTTTGAAAGCTTTAACACGCTCAGCAGAAGTTGTTAAAATAATATCGAATAATGCAGTCGCGTAACCTTTCTGTTGTGCTTGCAGGGCATCTTTGTAGCTGTTTAGTAGATAGCTTTCGATAAAGATAGTTTTTTGCGCTTCATCCATGCGTGTTAAGCATGTCAAAATCAATTCACCCACTAAGTTGGTCGTATTTAAATCCGGGTGTTCTTTTAAATCTTTTAATAAGGCAGGAAATAGATTATCAAAGATTACTGTCCTTTCTGCTTGTTGACTTTTTTCAATATAATTTTTAATGGATGCAGGCACTCTGGGATGTTCGTTTAATTTTGGGATCAATAAATTTAATAAAGCGGGCTTGAATGAATTATTTTGAGTGATCAATAATCGATGGATGGTTTCTATTGCAGCAAGTTTATTTTCTGTTAATGATTCATTCAACAAGTTTTCAATTCCATTGAGCGCTAATTTTTTGCTGTGATCGGAAAATAATTCAGATAAATCACCCAAGCATCTTTCTGAAATCAATAATTTGTTACTCCAAGATGTTTTAGAATTTGTAAGCAATGTATTGAATCTATCGATAAGTGAGTCTTTAATTTTTTCATCAGCGATGATGTCTGCGGGTAAGTCACGGATGATCGTTTCTTGTATTATCCATGAGTTATCATCGAGTTTCTCTAAAATAGTTTTAAATAATGTCTCGTCAGGTGCGACGATATATAAATGGACAAGTGCTATTGTTGCAGCAGAACGCGTATGGATAGATTTATCGGTGCATAACTTATAGAGTTGTTTGCGAAGTGTTTGCTTTTGTTCAGGTGATAAATGTGGAATAAGCGCACACATCACTTTTGCAGCCTGATCGGCATCAGGTGGTGAACGTGGATCTAACATCGTGCGTAATAGGGCAACAAGCGCGATTTTTCTTTGCTCTTTTTCTAACACAGAGAAATAACCTGCAAGTTGTAGTAATACTTCAGATCCCGCAGTATTCATATATTGGTGAGCATTGCGTAAATTTTCGAATAACAATATAAGTAATTTTTGAATGTCTTCGCGTGAAATAATATGAAGTGCTCGTGCCAACTGACCTAAGGTTTTTGCTGTTATCGCAGGAGCATAACGCAATTCTTCTGAGCCGAGATCTGTTAACTTTTTGGTTTGTGTCAAATTTAAAGTGAGAGCATTCATTAGTGCTTTGAGAGTATTTTTTTGTTTTTCTGCGGGACCTTCTACAAAAAAAAGTGGCAATTCCCCCATCACTTCTGCTGCAATCGATCGTACGAGCGTGTCATCGCTAATGAGTTTGCTCGATAATCGGGTGAGAATAAATTGTTGTTCTTCTGTGGAGAAAATCAATGAAAATTGATTCAGGTCTGCAGCGACTGCTTGCCGTAATGTTCGGGTGTCACTCCAAAGATTGAGGGATAATTGTTCGATAAATTGTTGGCGCTGAATGCCGTTGAGTTTTGAATGTAATTCGCAAAGCCCATGCAGGGCAATTTTTCTGATGTCAGAATTAGAATCTTCACTCAATTTAAAAAAGAACTTGATGCGGGCTTGTTGTTGCATGAATGTGAGTGAATGGAATTGTTTTATTAAAGCTGTTCCTGCAGCATTTTTCACATCCTCCGGGTTGCCAAGATTTGTTAAGCAATTGAGTAATGCTTGAGAAATTTTTTCTTGTTCTTCTTCAGAAATTAACAGCGTTGTAAAAGTGCCTAATGTTTGAATGGCGGCTTTTCTGACCATGGGCTGTGTATCTTGTAGGCGTAATATTAATGCATCTATAAGGGTAGGTTTTAATTCATTAGGAATGAGTATACCGATGCGTTCAAGTAAGTACGCGGCTGCTGCTCGAGTGTTGCGCTCATAACCGCTAATATAACCTTTGACAACGCGTGGGTTAAGTTTGGTCATGAGTGTTTTACAGCGCAGGCCAATGTTTGTTTCAGAAAAAGGGGTGAAGGGGGTAATATTTAATTTTTTGCGAATATTTTCATCAAGGCAATGGAGATGTTCTGGATAAAAAGTGAAAAGAGCCGCTAATAATTTTGAAAGATTCCGTTCGGGATTAAATACAATGCGAAATGTTTTATTGAAATCGCTGAAGAAAGATTCATAATCCGACCCTTCAGCGTCCACTGCATGTGCGTAATGCAATGCACATTGATATTCTAATGTGCTGCGAAAAAAATAATTAGATAAGAATCTGTTTTCTTTTTGATGACAATAGTCCTCACACAGTGATTTCCAATTGTTTGCGATACTGAAATTGTTGACTTTATTTGTGATGATTTTGAATATGTATTTGTTAATGAAGTCCATTTTTATTTCTATCCTGTAAAATTAAAAGTTATTTATCCTTTTTTCTATCATAAGAAAAAATACGCGCATCGTTATTTATATGCAAGTATTTTTTCTAAAGTAAGATGGTCCAGAGATGAGATCTGAAAAAAAAAACGCAAAATATTGAGAGAAGCGTGGTGTTATTCTACAACACGCTGAATTCGTGCGCCTAATTGAGATAATTTTTCTTCGATACATTCGTAACCACGATCAATGTGATAAATGCGATCGACTGTGGTTTCGCCAACGGCAGCAAGGCCGGCAAGGACTAAGCTCGCGGATGCACGCAAATCTGTTGCCATGGTTGGTGCACCACGTAAACTTTCGACGCCCGTGCAAATAGCTGTAGAGCCTTTCAAAGAAATTTGCGCGCCCATGCGCAGTAATTCTTGAGCGTGCATGAATCTATTTTCGAAAATAGTTTCGGTGATGACGCCTGTCCCTTCAGCAATCGTATTAAGTGCCATAATTTGGGCTTGCATGTCCGTTGGAAAAGCAGGGTAGGGTGCAGTGCTTACGCTGACAGCGCGTGGACGATTACCTTTCATGTCAAGGCTGATCCAATCGATGCCTGTTTCAATGTGAGCACCGGCTTCGGAGAGTTTCAGTAAAATTGACTCGAGTAAATCTGGGCGGGTATTTTTTAGTCGAATGCGACCGCGTGTAATCGCAGCAGCTGTTAAGTAAGTGCCTGTTTCGATACGATCAGGCATCACTTGATAGTTACCGCCAGATAATTCGGGGACACCGTCGATAACAATTGTAGAAGTACCTGCACCAGAGATCTTAGCCCCAAGCGTATTTAAGAATAAAGCTAAGTCTTCGACTTCAGGTTCGCGGGCTGCATTGTGAATAATCGTTTGCCCTTCTGCTAAAGTCGCTGCCATCATGATATTTTCTGTGCCTGTGACGGTTATTAAATCCATGACAATGGTCGCGCCTTGCAAGCGCTTTTTGGCTTGCGCTTTCACGTAACCATCTTCGACACTGATATCGGCGCCCATGGCTTGTAAACCCTTGAGATGTTGATCAACGGGTCGAGAACCAATTGCGCAACCGCCGGGTAAGGAAACATTTGCTCTACCAAAACGGCTCAATAATGGCCCAAGTACAACGACAGAGGCGCGCATGGTGCGTACAAGTTCGTAAGGGGCATCAAAAGAATGCAAGTGCGAGGCATCGGTTTCAATGTTGCCGCGCTCATCTAGCATGAGCTTAACCCCCATTTGGCCAAGCAGGCTCATCATTGTGGTCACGTCTTGTAAATGCGGAATATTGCAAATTCTGACGGGTGACGCAGTCAATAAGGTAGCGGCAAGAATCGGTAACGCAGAATTTTTCGCGCCAGAAATGCGAATTTCACCATTGAGTGGTATATTGCCGTGGATGACGAGCTTATCCATGAGGATTGTCCTACTTTGTTTGTTCAAAAAAGATGTAAGACTAGCCGATGTCGATACGTGCGTCAAATCGAATAACATTGCATACAACAAGGTTCAACTATGCATTTTTCAATTCACCAAGGTATGTTAACGTCCGTGCGCTATGCCGCTTCACCGCATTACGATGCACGTCCTGTAGGAACCGAGATCGATTTACTTGTGATTCACAGCATTTCTTTGCCGCCAGGTGATCATGAAACACAATACATTGAGGACTTTTTTTGCGGTGAAGGGTTAGATCCTGCGCTGCATCCTTATTTTGCAACGCTTCAAGCGGTGCGTGTTTCAGCACATCTATTGATTGCACGTGGTGGAGAAGTGATTCAATTCGTTCCTTTCACGCAGCGTGCTTGGCATGCAGGTGAATCTTTTTTTGACGGAAGAACACGTTGCAATGATTTTTCGATTGGTATTGAACTAGTGGGCACAGATGATACGGAGTATACGGATCAACAATATGCGAGGTTAGTAGAGGTCATTTTTGCGTTACAGGCTGTTTATCCTAAAATCACCCATGATAGAATCGTCGGGCATTCAGAGATTGCGCCGGGCAGAAAAACAGATCCAGGCAAGAAGTTTGACTGGCAGCGCTTAAAACAATTGTTAGAAGTGACACAAGGAACCGTGCCATGACGTTTATTATCATTATTTTGTCGTTACTCATTGAGCGTTTTTTTCATTGGCGAAAACATCGTCATTGGGAATGGCTCGAAGGTTATCAAGCTGGATTTAAGTTATCTATTTCGAAATGGCATCCAACCATGCAGGCTTTATTGATTTTACTGCCTGTGCTTGTATTGGTGGGTATTATCCAAATCCTATTGATCAACAGACTGTATCACGTGCCAGCGATTGTGTTTGGTGTCGTCGTTTTATTGTATTGTTTGGGACCGGATAATCTCTGGGTCGAATTTCAAGCACGGGCCAAATCCGAAGAACATGTTGACAGTGTTGCCTTTGCAAATGCATTTTTCGAGGCATCTTATTACAGAATTTTTGCTGTGATTTTTTGGTTTGCTATTTTAGGCCCCGTTGGTGCAGTGTTATATCGCATGATCGAACGACTTGCAGAACATTCTGAAACGTTATCCTCACAAATGATTTGGTTGCGACAGTGTTTAGATTGGTTGCCGATTCGTATACTGACTTTTATTTTTGCTTTGGGCGGCCACTTTACTGAGGTCATTGCATGCTGGGAGCGTAATACATTGCATGGTTTATCGAGCAGCCAACCCTTGTTACTCGAATGCGGATTTGCAGCGCTCGATCGACGTGATGCTGTTGCTGATGAGCGTGAAATTGAATGGGAAGCGATTGCTTTATTTGATCGTTCTTTAGTTGTGTTTGTTGTGCTAATTGCCCTTGTTGTGCTGGCGTTGTGAAGCGATTTTTCTTTTTCATTTTATTGTGTTTCTCAATGCATGCTTCTGCCTGTGAACTGGTTGATGATGTTGGGCATCGTGTTATTTTATCGCACCCTGCACAACGAATTATTAGTCTTGAGCCTGACGTCACTGAAATACTATTTGCGGTTGGTGCAGGCAGTAAGATTATAGGAGTGATGCAGGGTAGTGATTGGCCACGTGCAGCTAAAAAAATTCCAGTGGTTGCGGCGTTTGATCATATCGATGCAGAACATATTGTTTTGTTGAAACCTGATTTAGTGATTGCACCTGATGATCATGATCTCATGATGCAATTGATGAAAATCAATGCGCCAATTTTTTTTGTACACTCTCGTTATTTGTCGGATATTCCAAAACATTTGCGGCAATTTGGTTGTTTAACAGGATTAACAAAAAAAGCGGAAGCTGAGGCACGGAAATTTGAAAAACACTATCGCGCACTTGTGCAACGTTATAAAAGCACAAAAAAAACAAAAGTGTTTTACATTGTCTGGTCGAAGCCCCTTTTTACAATTACTCAGTCTAATTGGATTAATGAAGTGATTGAATTATGTGGTGGTCAAAACATTTATGCTGAACTGCCAGGCGCGTCTCCCTCTGTGAGTTTTGAGTCTGTTTTGGAGAAGGCGCCAGATGTGATCATTAGTACGCAATCTAACCCTCAATGGCAGCAAGCTTGGCAAGCTTGGCCGGTGATTCCAGCCGTCAAAAACCACCGTCTTTTTACTGTCAATCAAGATCGCCTCGAGCGTGCCGGCCCCCGCGTTTTAGATGCGGCGGATCAAGTCTGTGAGATTTTGGCCGGTGTGCGCATAAATCAACATTGAAAAATCCCATATAAAGGGTTTCTACCGGTTTTGCTTTGAGGCTATTCAGGTTAAAATAACTGTTTGGGTTTTTATCAGATAAAAAGTATTAGGACAAAACATATGACACAGGCATGGCAAGATCATGACCCCGTCGAAACCCAGGAGTGGTTAGATGCTTTGGCTTCAGTTTTGGAGTGTGAAGGCGGCGAACGGGCAAGTTTTATTATTTCTCAGTTATTGGCAGCAGCTAAAAATGCAGGCGTTGCGGTAGAGGGGGGTGGGTCGGCGACATTATCCACACCTTTTTGCAATACCCTTTCAGTAGCGGAACAGCCATCGTATCCAGGGGATCTCAAACTTGAAGAGCGTATAGAGGCGATGAATCGCTGGAATGCCATTGTGATGGTATTGCTGGCGAAAAAGAATGTCGGGGGTGTTGGCGGACATTTATCTTCGTATGCTTCGATTGCAACCCTTTATGAAGTGGGTTTGAATCACTTTTTCCGTGGGGCGACGAATGATACACCTGGCGATTTAATTTATTTTCAAGGCCATTCCTCTGAAGGGAATTATGCCCGTGCCTTCCTCGAAGATCGCTTAACAGAAAAAAATCTTCAACATTTTCGTCAAGAAGCAGCAGGTCCAGGATTATCCTCTTATCCGCATCCTTGGTTGATGCCAAAGTTTTGGCAATTCGCGACAGTGTCTCTGGGCTTAGGTCCATTGCAAGCGATTTACCAAGCGCGATTTTTAAAATATTTAGAAAATCGCAATTTCATTGAAAAAAATGATCGCAAAGTTTGGGTATTTTGTGGTGATGGTGAAATGGATGAAGTTGAGTCTACTGGCGCGCTCACCGTTGCGACACGTGAATCGCTCGATAATATCGTTTACGTCGTGAATTGTAATTTACAACGTCTTGATGGATTAGTGCGCGGTAATGGAAAAATTATCCAAGAACTTGAAAGCGTTTTTCGCGGTGCAGGTTGGACGGTCATTAAAGTTGTTTGGGATAGTTTATGGGATCCTATTTTTGCGCGTGACACAGACAATCTTTTACTGAAAAGACTAACACAATGTCTCGATGGAGAATTGCAATATGCAGTGACACAAGGGGCCGCCTATTTACGTGAATTTATTTGTGGCGACGATGAAAAACTTCGCGCATTATTCGCGGAAATATCCGATGACGATTTAAATAAATTGCATCGGGGTGGCCACGATCCCATTAAAATTTACGCAGCATATGATTTTGCGGTGAAACATACTGGCCCTGTTGCGATTTTAGCGCACAGTGTGAAAGGTTATGGGCTCGGCATACATCATGCTGAAGGACGTAACGTCGCACACAATGCATTAGAAATGTCTCCTACTGATTTGCGGGCATTCTGTGATCGCTTTCAATTGCCTATAACGGATCAACAAATTGCTGATCTTGCTTTTTATCATCCAGGTGCAGATGACCCAGCCGTACAGTATTTGCATCAGCAACGTAAAAAATTACGTGGTTATCTCCCTGAACGGTTTGCGCCTTCACAACCGCTTTCTGTGCCAGCTTTATCTGCATTCGATGCTATTTTAAAAGGGAGTGGCGAACGTGCATTATCAACAACCATGGTGCTCGGTCGTATTTTGAATGTGTTGTTAAAAGATTCAGACATTGGCAAACGTATTGTCCCTATTTTTTCAGATGAAGTGCGTACTTTTGGGTTGGAAGCTTTATTCCGTCAAATTGGTATTTATGCGCACGGCGGACAAAAATATACGCCCGAAGATCATGAGCAATTAGCTTTTTATCGTGAAGCAGAAGATGGTCAATTACTTCAAGAAGGTATTACTGAGGCCGGGTGCATGGCTTCTTGGATTGCAGCAGCGACATCTTATTCAACGCATTACGTGCCGATGATTCCCTTTTTCACGTATTACTCTATGTTTGGTTTTCAGCGTGTTGGTGATTTGATTTGGGCTGCAAACGACATGCGCGCGCGCGGCTTTTTAATCGGTGCGACTGCCGGTCGTACTACTTTAGAAGGTGAAGGATTGCAACATCAAGATGGAAGTAGTTTATTAACCGCTTCAACATTCCCAGGCTGTCGTGCTTATGATCCTGCATTTGGGTATGAAATGGCTGTGCTGATTCAGCACGGTCTCGAAGAAATGATGACGCGCGAACAAGATGTGTATTACTACATCACAGCAATGAATGAAAAATATATTCAACCTGCGATGCCAGAGAATGTCACCGAAGGTATTATTCGCGGAATGTATTGTTTCCAATCGACAGCTAAAGGAAAAATGCGCGTGCAATTATTTGGCAGTGGTGCTATTTTGCGTGAAGTGATCGCAGCTGCTGAATTACTCAAAAATGATTTCTCGATTGATTCAGATGTTTGGAGTGTCACCAGTTATAGTGAGTTGCGTCGTGAAGGATTGCAGATTGAGCGTGAAAATCGCTTAAATCCCAATAAAAAAATCAAACTCAATTATATCGAGACTTGTTTAGCGCAACATGATGGTCCGATTATTGCCGCATCAGATTATGTGCGTGCTTTGCCTGATTTGATTCGACCTTTTATTTCGCGCTCGTATACGGTGTTAGGCACAGATGGTTTTGGTCGTAGTGATACGCGCCAGCAATTGCGCCACTTTTTTGAAGTAGATCGTTATCATATTGTGATTGCTGCGCTATATGCATTGATGCGAGAAAACACAATCTCAATTGATGAAATCAAATCAGCCATGAAAAAATATGGCATCGATTCAAAGCAACATAATCCAATGGAAGTCGATACAGTTGAAATTCACACACAGGAGAAAGTCAATTGAATGCTGAAAATATTCTTGTACCAGACATTGGCGGAGCAACAGAAGTCGATGTCATTGAAGTATTAGTGAAACCAGGAGATCAAGTGAATGTCGATACACCACTCATTACACTTGAATCCGATAAAGCCACCATGGAAGTTCCATCGCCCAGCGCAGGGATTGTGCGTGAGTTAAAAGTTCATGTGGGAGATAAACTTTCTCAAGGTTCAGTGATTTTAACGCTAGAGAAAAAAAATGGTTTAGTCTCAACAGAAAAAAAATCAACGGTTTCTTCAACGCCTGTGCCAACACCCACGAAACAACCTACTGCGCCAGTTGCAAAACCAGCAGCACCAGTTGAAGAGCCGGCTGTTATTGCTTCTTCAAAAGGAGAGGATCACGCAGGTCCAGCAGTGCGTAAATTGGCTCGTGAATTAGGCGTTGATTTGTCGCAAGTGCCACCAACAGGTCCGAAGCAGCGCATTTTAAAAGAAGATATCGAAGCGTACGTCAAATCACGTTTACAACAAGGCGGCGGGGGCGCGGCATTTCCAGCAGCACCAACAGTTGATTTTGCTAAATTTGGCCCAGTGCATGTGCAACCATTATCGCGCATTAAAAAAATCTCAGGCAAAAATTTACATCGCAATTGGGTTTTGGTTCCGCACGTCACGCAATTTGGTGAAGCAGATGTCACTGAGCTCGAAGCATTTCGTCAACAACAGAAACAAGCATTAGAAAAACAAAACATTAGATTAACCATGTTGGTTTTTGTTATGAAAGCGCTTGTCTCCGGATTAAAAAAATTCCCGCAATTTAATGCGTCATTAGATCCTAGCGGTGAAAATTTAATTTATAAAGATTATTTCCATGTTGGGGTTGCAGTAGATACGCCTGATGGTTTGGTCGTGCCTGTAGTGCGTGATGTCGATCAAAAAAGTTTATCTCAGCTTGCAAAAGAATTGGCTGAGCTCAGCGAAAAAGCGCGTAAAAAGCAATTAACACCGAATGAAATGCAAGGCGGTTGCTTTTCTATTTCAAGTTTGGGTGGGATTGGCGGTACTGCATTTACACCGATTGTGAATTTGCCTGAAGTTGCTATTCTGGGTGTGTCAAAATCATTTTACAAACCTGTTTATCGTGATGGCACTTTTGTTCCGCGTTTAATGTTGCCTTTGTCATTGTCATTTGATCATCGTGTCATTGATGGTGCAGATGGCGCACGTTTTATTGAGCATCTTGCAAATATGTTGTCTGATATTCGAAATTTATTGATTTAGTGAGGAATAGATTGTCATGAGTGATATCCAAACAGAAGTTGTTGTGATCGGGAGTGGTCCTGGTGGTTATACTGCAGCCTTTCGTGCTGCTGATTTAGGCAAAAAAGTTGTATTAATTGAACGCGACGAAAATTTAGGTGGTGTGTGTTTAAATGTAGGTTGCATTCCATCAAAAGCTTTATTGCATTCTGTGAAAGTGTTAGACGAAGCGCATGAAATGGCTGAATTTGGCATTGATTTTGGCAAACCTAAAATTGATCCAAAAAAATTACGTGATTGGAAAAATAAAGTTGTCACCCGTTTGACGGGTGGATTAAAAGCTTTGGCGAAGCAACGCAAAGTTGAAGTCGTACATGGTGAAGCTCAATTTGCTTCTGATAAAACCATTGTCGTTGGTAAGCAAACCATTCAATTCGAACAAGCGATTATTGCTGCAGGTTCGCGCCCCGTGACGTTACCTTTTTTACCGAAAGATCCTCGCATTATTGATTCAACGGGTGCCCTCGAATTAGAAAAAACAAATGGCCGCATGTTAGTGATCGGCGGCGGAATTATTGGTCTAGAAATGGCGACTGTCTATCACGGATTAGGTTCGCAAATCACAATTGTTGAATTGATGGACCAAATTATTCCAGGCGCTGATAAAGATGTTGTACAGCCTTTGCAAAAACGCATTCAAAAACGTTACGAAAATATTTTGTTAAAAACGAAAGTCACTAAAGTTGAAGCCAAAAAAGACGGCTTATGGGTCACCTTTGAAGGTGAGAATGCACCAGCGCAACCAGAACGCTTCGACCAAATTTTATGTGCTGTCGGACGTCGTCCCAATGGTGATCAAATTGCTGCTGATAAAGCAGGCGTCAAAGTAGATGAGCGTGGTTTTATCACTGTTGATAAACAATTGCGCACGAATGTACCGCATATTTTTGCGATTGGTGACATTAACGGCAATCCCATGCTGGCACACAAAGCGATTCCAGAAGGGCGTGTTGCTGCTGAAGTCATTGCAGGGCTCAAACATTACTTTGATCCTAAAGTGATTCCGAGCGTGGCTTATACTGATCCTGAAATAGCTTGGGCAGGCGTCACTGAAAATGAAGCGAAAGCGAAAAATATTGCTTATGGCAAAGGTGTTTTCCCATGGGCAGCAAGTGGACGTTCACTCAGTATGGGTCGCGATGAAGGTTTAACCAAATTATTATTCGACGAAAAAACCCGTCGTATTATTGGTGGTGCAACGGTAGGTCCGAATGCCGGCGAACTTATTGCTGAAATTGCACTCGCAATTGAAATGGGTTGTGATGTCGAAGATATTAGTTTAACGATTCATCCACATCCAACATTATCTGAAACGATTGCCATGGCTTCGGAAGTTTTCGAAGGTACGATCACGGATTTATATTTACCTAAGAAAAAACCTGCAAAAGAAACTGTCTAGTAAACTCGTCATTGCGAGCCCGTGGAGCGTTTGGCGTGGTAATCCAGTTTTGGATCGCCACGCTAAGCACTTCGTAGCCTCGCGATGACGGCCGCGAGGATTCTATAAAATGATCGATTTCCGCAGTGATAATACCTGTGCCGTTCATCCCCATGTCATGCAAGCGCTTGTAAATGCTAACCAAGCTTCTGCATCTTCGTATGGTGCAGATACCTATTCTGATACTTTGAAAGAACGTCTCAGCGAACTGTTTGAAAAAGAAGTGTACGTGTGGCTAACCAATACTGGCACAGCTGCGAATAGTCTTGCGCTTTCAGCGCTTACAAAACCTTTTCACTCTATTTTTTGTCATGCTTCATCGCACATTAATACGGATGAATGTGCAGCGTCGCAATTATTTACGGGCGGCGCATGTTTGCATCCACTTGAGAGTCGTGATGGTAAATTACCTGTGTCTGTTTTACAGCCGCTTATTGATCATGCGACTGCAATGCGACCGCATGCTTCGATTCCAGGTTGTCTTAGCATCACACAATCTACAGAATGCGGTACTGTGTATTCATTGGCAGAATTACAAGAAATCGCGGCATTTGCGCAAAAAAATCATTTGCCTATTCATATGGATGGTGCGCGCTTTGCAAATGCGCTTGCACATTTGAATTGTTCGCCAGCTGAAATGACGTGGAAATCTGGTGTGGATGTTTTAAGCTTAGGCGGCACGAAAAATGGCGCACTATTAGCAGAAGCTATCGTCTTTTTTAATCCGAAGTTTATCGAAGACTTTGATTTTCGACATAAACGTGTGGGACAGCTCATGTCAAAAACACGCTTCATTGCGTGTCAGTGGCTGGCACTACTAGAGGATAATCTTTGGCTGAAGAATGCTGCGCACGCGAATCACATGGCGCAACAAGTCGCGCAGATTTTTCAACAATTTAATTTGCATCCGCATTGGTCGGTCGATGCCAACGAAGTTTTTGTCACGTTGCCAAAACACGTTGCCGATGCATTGATGGCGCTTGATGTAAAATTTTATGATTGGTATTCTCCGACAAATGATTTATATCGATTTGTGACTTCATGTTTTACATCAGAGCATGACATGAATACTTTCAAAGAACATTTAAAAACATGTTGCGAGCAGGCTTATCATTCATGAAAAATTTAGACGAAGAAAAAAAATGTGAAACTATTTATGAAGTATGTGACACCTTATTTTATCAAGGTAATTTAAGCTCTCAAACTCAAGTTTTAAAATATACTGGCGACCAAAAAATTCAGGCAACCACAGGAGATTTAATGTGGTGTACGGGGCGTAATAATCTCAAGCCGCTGAATGTCATATACAGTCCTTATATTGGCTGTGAGGTTGCTGATGTTAATCTGCACCCATTTGATAGTTTCGGATCCGTATTCAATCCTGTTAAATTAGTGGGCTCAGTAGCCAGTCGCATTTCAAATTGGAATAATGGATTTCATTTTTCAAAACCTGATCATGCAGGTGTAGGATCTGTTGCCTTTCATTCTCCCGTGTTATCAGAAGTGAGTATAGGGCAGGAGAGCGATATGGTATCTCATCGCAAAAAATATGAACTTTGGCAAGAAAACCCAGATAGAACAAATGGCCTTATTTTATGGGGTGTTTCAAGAGGCACTGCTGCAACCTTCTGTGCATTTTCTAGAGAAAAATATCCAGAAGTTAAATTGGTTGTTCTTGAAGGTGCGATTGATTCGCTTGAAAATGTTTTAGCGAAGCGTCCAGCGGCAAAAACTTTACTCAAAAGTCTCTCTATCTTTGTGAAAAATAAATATCAATCTGATGGTCCATCGCCACTAAGTATGGTTTCAGATTTTCCTGAAGATGTTCCAGTTGTTTTCATCACCTCAAAAGCTGACAAAGAAGTGCCTTGTGAAAATACTGAAAACATTGCGCGCGCTCTTGCAGAAAGAGGCATGAATGACGTCTATCTTTTAGTGCTTGAAAACTCAAGTCATCCAAATTATATGTTTGATCATGAAGAAGACCGTAATTGTTATGAGTGTTTTATACATGCAATTTACCAAAAGTATCAACTTAAACATGATGTCATTTTGGCGGCGAGAGGCGAACATTTAATTGATTCATACCTGCTCAGTAAAGAGTATGTTGAGAAGCAAGTTATACTTTAAAATAATCGCCGATATCCCGCACGAATCGGATCCTCAATAGGATAGCTCTCGATGTTTTGATTTACGGCGTAGCTGAGCGATCGCTCTTCGCTATCGTCTGTCATGACTTGTTGGTTTGCACTGACTGTCATCGGTTCCTTCTGCATATTCACGGACATATTTTGGCTGATCGTCATTCCAGATTTAAAAAGATTTGTTGTTTGATTGAAGACAATTGTTTCGCCTGGTTCAAATGTTTTTTCTTCTTCATAAGCGGGCAAGATATTGATAACGATTCTGCTATTTTTATGTTCTTCGAGAATTCGTATGATGCGCCTACTGCTTTCGCTGCTTTCACTTTCAGAGCGACTATGAGATTTTTCGTAGTCCAAAATGATTGAATCAATATGCCCGCGGACTTCTTGATTGTAACTAATCGGTATTGTGGCTAAGGAAAGGATGTAAGCAATTAATGCAGTGATTACAGGGGAAATGAAGGGTAGTGCTGCACCAAAAGTAAATCCGCTAATGGCGGCGACTAAAACAATGCCAGTGATTAATGTGATCCAAAATGTGTATTTAGCGCTTTTGATTTTTCCTCGAACAATAGTTCTATCGGCAACGGCAAAAGTGCGATCTACTTCATGGTTAATCATTTCTACTAATTCAGGAGTGTAAATATTTGGATTTGTTTTTTTAAAACTCTCCAGAGAAGTGTTGATCAACCTGTCGCGGTTTTTATGCAATCGATTCGTGAGTATTTTTTCAATCCAATGGTCAATGAATCTGAACATATTATATCCCTCCTGGTTCTTATTTATTTTGCAAGTATAACTAGCAACCATCATTTATTAATGGTTTATCATAAAAATGTCATAGCGGTGTCATCGTTTTGTCATGCATAATATATTTTATGATCAATAAATACTTATATGAACATAAAATATCTATCAGAGTTTAACTATGTCATTTAAATAATATTTTTTCTAGAATGAGTGAAGGGTGAAAAATACGGGGAAAATAGATAAAAACACTTTCTTATTCCATTAGTTACATCTTTAGCTCTTTTATTTGTAAGACATTAGCCATTGATTTTGTAAATAATTCGCTCGCATGTTTATTAAAAAGCGCAAACAATTTGATCAATTATAAACTAAGGCGATTAAATTCAATGCGTTATACAATACAGTATAAATCGGGCTTGATTTTTTTTTCTTAAAGTAGATACACGTGAGAGAAAGTAGTGTTAAAATAACATCTGTCATGGATGACAACGGTTACTGAAAGGATTCTTGCAACCACTCCTCGTTTTGTACCATGGATGGGTTTTCAAGCAAGGATGCGATATTGGTTGAGCATAAGGGTAGCATGAAAATGCTACCCTCTTTTTTTTCATCTCATTTATATTTCTTCTTAAAGACGCTCATGTTTTGGCGCTTCTTGGCGCAAATATGGCTGTTTGCTGTATGGTCTCGCAAGTGAAACTGTTTTTAAAAAATGATGCTTTCAGCGCACTCCCAGTTCACGGGTTGATTTTTTTATTGCAATAAAAAATACTAACTCGTGAACCCACAACCACTATTTTTTTTTCTTAACATGTCGCATTAAGCGTTTTTTCTTGTGTTGTTGTCGCGGGGTTAATTTGTTTTTTCTATTTCCAAATGGATTATCACCATATTTGAATTGAATACGCACCGGTGTTCCGACCAATTTCAATTTACTTTGAAATGTGTTGGCGAGATACCGACGATATGCGTCAGGTAAAGCGTCTAATTGATTACCGTGAATGATAATGCAGGGCGGAAAATTCCCGCCAGGATGCGCATAACGCATTTTAATACGGCGTCCTTGAACAAGTGGTGGAGAATGCTGTGTCACGGCATCTTCTAAGATGCGTGTGAGTCGCGGTGTGGTCATTTTGATGTTGGCAGATTTGTACGCTTCTTGAATTGAGTCAAATAAGTTGCCGACACCAGAGCCATGTAATGCGGAAATATAATGAATGCGAACATACGGAATAAAATCCAAACGTCGATCAATACTTGCGCGCGCTTTATTTTTGTCATCTTCTGTTAATCCATCCCATTTGTTAATGGCGAGTACTAGAGCTTTTCCATTTTCGATGACAAATCCAAGTAAACGTAAATCTTGCTCTGTGACACCTTCGCGTGCATCCATGACAAATATAACAACTTGTGCTGCGTCAATCGCTTGTAATGTTTTCACAACAGAAAACTTTTCTATGG
Source organism: Gammaproteobacteria bacterium (assembly GCA_033762075.1). Taxonomy (GTDB): domain Bacteria; phylum Pseudomonadota; class Gammaproteobacteria; order DSM-16500; family DSM-16500; genus VFKI01. Next base: position 40,677 of record JANRLY010000034.1, on the reverse strand, counting down.
CTTCAAAAACACGTCCACGACGACGCACGCCCGCAGTATCGATCAATGTATAGTCTTGATCTAATCGTTTCATAGGGATAAAAATACTGTCGCGTGTTGTGCCAGGCTGATCACAGACGATGACACGTTCTTCGCCTAAAATGCGATTTGTTAAAGTGGATTTTCCTACATTCGGGCGACCAACGATGGCAAGACGAATGCCAGACATTTTTTCTAGCGCATCTTGTTGCATTTTTTCTGGGGGAGTGAGTGCTTTAATGGTATCTGTAAGATCTGTAATGCCGCCATTATGTTCTGCTGAAATGGCAAGTGGCGGATGCTGAAATCCTAGCTGGAAAAAATCAGCTGTCGCAATTTCACTTTCCATGCCTTCAGCTTTGTTGACGACGACTAAAATATTTTTTTGTGTTAGACGTAATATATTGGCAATTTCAAGATCTGCAACAGTGAGATGTGCGCGGGCATCAACAATAAAGAGAATAACATCTGCTTCTGCAATGGCGAGCCTGGATTGCTCGGTGACGAGTTGATCGATATTTTCTTTTTCATCTGTGATGCCACCGGTATCAATCAAAATAAAAGGCTGGTCATCTAAGAGAGCTTCGCCATATTGTCGATCACGCGTCATGCCGGGAAAATCAGATACCAATGCAGCACGCGATTGTGTTAAGCGATTAAATAATGTTGACTTGCCGACGTTTGGTCGGCCGACAAGTGCAATGACTGGGGCAAAAGCGAGCATGATTATAATACCTCTTACACATGAATTTTAAGATTTTTAGCATCTCATCTTGCGTCGATTTTTAAACGTTCTTCAGTCGAAAAATCTCGACGTCGATGGATCTCACGTTTTCACGTGGGACAAGTTTTTCTCAATCAGAACGTTTAAATCTCTCGCAATATGAGCGCTAAAAAACCTAAAACTCATATGCGAGAGGTATCAAGTACCCAAGCAGATAATTGCCCATCTTTCGTATAAACATAAGCAACTTGTTCAGAAACGAGAGGTGTCGCAAGGATGCTGGAGCCAACTTCGGTGCGTGCGACAAATTCACCGGTATTTTTGTTGATCCAATGTAACCAACCTTCAGCATCTCCAACAATAATTGTATTTTCCATGAGAGCGGGCCCTGATAATGTGCGAGCTGTTAATTGGTCTTGTTCCCAACGTTTATGGCCGCTCATTACATCGAAGGCAGAGACGTGACTGTCAGCATCAGCTAAATAAACATTTTCATTATCTACTGTAATGCCGGAAGCAGTGGATGCGTGATGTGACCAATATTTTTGGCCATGTATTGCATTGAGCGCAGCAATATTGCCTTGCCAAGTGGCAACAAATATTCTGTTATTGTGTGCGACGGGATTCGCATCAATATCTACCATGCGTTGAATAGCAAAAATACCTTCTGGGTCAGCGATGGTGGCTTGCCACAGGGGTCTACCTGTTTTGAGGTTCAGCGCAACCAACACACCATTTTCGAAACCTGCATATGCTGTGTTACCTAAAATACGGGGTGCACTTCCGCCACGTAAAATTAAATCGGGTTCTTTTTCGCGATAATGCCAAAGTACGCGGCCTGTGCTGGTCGCGAGCGCTGTCACATTGCCATCAATTGATTTAACTAAAACTGTCATGCGAGTTGCTACAGCTGGCGCGAGTGTTTCACTGGAAACACGAGTTTGCCAAACTTTTACACCATCACTTTGGCGAATTGCAAAAAATTGTCCTGAGCGTGTGCCTGCAAAAACCAAAGAATCATTCACTGCAACGCCACTACTAATGGGTTCATCGATATTATTTTGCCAAAGTATTTTTCCTGTGTGTTGATCCACTGCCGAGATGATGCCGTTTGTGCTGGCAGTAAAAACGCGATTATTTGCAATGGCAGGGAATAATTTTGTTTCTTCATTGCCTGAGCCATTACCCGTGCTTGTTCGCCATAACATTTTTGGATGATGTGCTGCTGTAAAATTTTGCAGTGTAGCAGGGGTGGGTGTGTTGTCTGTATCAAAAAAATAACTGCAAGCATTTAATGTGGCAAGTAGAGCTGAAACTAAAATCAATTGTAAATATTTTTTCATGGATGTGCCTGTGTCATTTTAATTTGTAAATTGTGTCGCCAGATCATTATATTTTAATTGTAAAATAGGGCGTGTGCTTTCAGCATTCGGAATGTTCTTGAGTGCAGCGGCATAATCCTTTCTCGCGTCGTCAATACGGTGTAATGCTAAAGCAGCATCGCCGCGTATTTCATTTGCTAGCGGGCTAAAAGCATTATCGTTTTCGAATGTATCGAGTATCTTTAATGCGACTTGTGGTTGATGATCTGCGATCAAAAGGCGTGCTAATCGGATGCGTGCAATGTTGCGCATGCCTGGGTCTTTTGCGTTTGTCATGACAGATTGTAGATGTTTTTTTGCTTCAGCAAGATTGTGTTGGCTGATAGCTTCATTCGCCAACATAAAAGCTGCCATTTGCGCATAGGGTGTTTTAGGAAATTGATTAATGAGCATTTTGGCTTGCTTGACTGTTTCGGTAGAGTTGTCGACGCTCGCTGCTGAGAGCATCGTGTCGTAAAGATTTGATGCGCGCATTAAAACATCATTTTGGCGGTTTTGCCAATAATGCCAAGCATACGTGCCAACGATGGCCAACAATAAACCTAATAAAATGCTGGGCCCGTATTGTTTCACCCAGTTGACTAACTGTTGAAGTTGTTCTTGCTCAGTCAGATATTCTGTCAAGGGAGTTACCTCTAGTTAGAATAGAATCGGCGATTTTAGCCTGGATACAGGGTGGGCTCAAGTTTTCTAATTTGCTGGAGCAATTCACGTTCTGTGCAATCAAACTGAGGTGTATTGTCACGCAAAGGTTTGATGGTGACTTTACCTTCTGCTAATTCGCGTTCACCGATAATTAAAGCTAATTTTGCGCCGCTTTTATCAGCTTTCTTGAATTGATTTTTGAGATTGCCGCCACCACAATGCAGCATCACAATGTGATTTGGCATGGCATCGCGTAGTTGATCAGCCAAAATGAGTGCGCGCTGGAATGCCGCTGGATGATCAGACATGAAATAAATGTCAGGAGTTTTGACTGCAATGGGTTGGTCAGTTTGTTGCAAGAGTAAAATAATGCGTTCCATACCAATTGCAAATCCTGAAGCAGGGGACGATTTGCCACCGAGTTGTTCGATGAGTCCATCGTAACGCCCACCAGAACACACTGCGCCTTGTGCGCCCAGCGCTTCAGTGACCCATTCAAAAACGGTATTTGTGTAATAGTCTAGTCCACGTACTAAATGTGTATTGATACGAAACGAAATGCCTGCAGCCGTTAAATATTGTTGGAGTGTTGCAAATTGTTCGCGCGAAACTTCATCGAGAAAATCTGCCAATTGCGGTCCATTTTTTAAGAGGGCTTGAACATCTGGGTTTTTGCTATCCAAAATACGTAATGGATTAGTCGTGAGGCGGCGCTGACAATCTTCATCGAGTTGCGCGTGTTGTGGTGTTAAATAGTCAACAAGTGCTTTTGCATACTGTTTGCGTGTTTCAGTAGAACCTAATGAATTTAATTCTAAAGTGGTATGTGCTTTCAAGCCTAATTTCTCGAGGATTTTAGCGGAAATCTGGATGAGTTCTGCGTCAATCTCAGGACCGGGGAAGCCAAATGCTTCGACGCCGCATTGATAAAATTGACGGTAACGACCTTTTTGTGGCCGCTCATGACGGAAGCAAGGTCCGGTATACCAGAGGCGTTGCGTTTGATTATGGAGTAAGCCATGCTCAATACCAGCGCGCACGCAAGGTGCTGTGCCTTCAGGGCGAAGCGTTAAGCTATCACCATTACGATCTGCAAAAGTGTACATTTCTTTTTCAACGATATCCGTTGATTCACCGACGGAGCGTTTAAAAAGCTCGGTTTTTTCGACGATGGGTAAGCGAATTTCTTGATAGCCTGAAGCGCTCAGTACTTTCGCAAGAGTTTTTTCAACGAACTGCCATAAGGGTGTTTCTTGCGGCAGAATATCATTCATGCCGCGAACGGCTTGGATAGACGAAGTCATACGATTATTACCTAGAACATAAAATTATTCGCTGGGTTCAAGCCCAGGTTCTGAGAAGGTGTTAATCATATCTTTTAAAGGGGGCTTTTGACGAGGGTTTTTTGCAGGTTGTTTATTGTCTGCTACAGTCACCGCGGGTTTTTGGTCTGGTAAAACAACCGGTACCATCGCGGGTGGAGTATTAGCTGCAGCGACTGTCGCTGTTGTAGGCGCTGTTGGTGCAGTGACGGGTGGGGAGGCAGAAGCCGGGGTTGTTTGTTGCGCTACGGGTAATGCGATTTGAAGTTCTGGTTTAGTGTGGATTTTCCACCATACTGCGATGAGGCCAAATAAAACCAGCGCAATGAAACCTGAGAGAAAATGCATATAACGTTCGAAACCGAAATTGTCTTTTTTCTGTAGAACAGGTGCAATGAAGTCACCATTCGTGATAGTTAAGCCAGAGTCATTGAGCGCAGATTCGATTTCGTGGTCCTGGAAGCGTAAAAGGCGTGCATAGGCACGTAGATACCCGCGAGTGAAAATAGCATGCGGTGTCTTTTTGAAATCATTAGTTTCAAGGGCTCGAATAATATCGGGATTTAAGCGCAATCGGGCGGCTGCTTCATTTCTTGATAAATTGAGTGATTCACGCGCTGTTTGTAATTTAGCGCCAAAGGTGGAGGGGGGCTGTGCTTGATGTTGGGTGTCTATCATGGAACCTTCCGTGATTCATTGATCCCTAAGTATTTTATATAATAAGCTTTTATTGTGCTGACGCCAAGATAAATGTTCTATATACTTCTCCCCATTTCGCGATGTGGCATTTGTCAGAGGTATAGAGGTATATATGTTTGCGACGCTTTCCGAACGGTTAACGCAAGTCTTTAAAAAGCTTGGCGGCCGAGGGCAATTAACACCCGAAAATATCCAAGATACATTGCGTGAAATTCGTATTGCTTTGCTTGAAGCGGACGTTGCTTTGCCTGTCGTGCGCGATTTTATCAGTCATATTCAAGAGCGTGCGATGGGGGTAGAGGTCACAAAAAGCCTCACGCCTGATCAAGTATTAATTAAGTTGGTGCACGAAGAACTCGTCCAATTAATGGGTGAAACTTCGCAAGGCCTCGAATTAAACGCCCAACCGCCAGTTGTGATTTTAATGGCGGGTTTACAAGGTTCAGGGAAAACAACAACGGTCGCTAAATTAGCACGTTGGTTGAAGCAGAATCACAAAAAAAATGTCATGGTCGCGAGTGCTGACGTGTATCGTCCTGCTGCAATTCAACAGTTGCAAACGCTTGCTGAACAAGTCGAAGTGACATTTTTCCCAACTCAGGCCAATGAAGATCCTGTTCAAATTGCACACGCGGCTTTGCAAGCGGCGCGTACGCAAATGATGGACGTTTTGATTTTAGATACCGCGGGTCGTTTGCATATTGATGATGAAATGATGCTAGAAATTCAGCGTATTCATGAAGCCATTCATCCCATCGAAACGCTATTCACTGTTGATAGTATGACTGGCCAAGATGCTGCGAATACTGCGAAAGCATTTAATGATGCATTACCTTTGACGGGCGTCATTTTAACGAAAACAGATGGTGATGCGCGTGGTGGTGCGGCGCTTTCTGTGCGACATATCACAGGCAAACCGATTCGTTTTATGGGTATCGGCGAAAAAATGGATGCGATTGAATTATTTCATCCCGATCGTGTCGCTTCTCGTATTCTCGGCATGGGCGATATTTTAACGTTAGTCGAAGAAGCTGAACGTAAAATTGATCGCCAAAAAGCTGAAAAACTCGCGAAAAAAATTCGCAAAGGTAAAACATTTAACCTTGAAGATTTTCGTGATCAATTACGTGAAGTTGGTAAATTGGGTGGTGTTGCCAATATCATGGGTAAATTACCTGGGATGGGGCAATTACCCCAAATGGCGAAAGATAAAATCAATGATCGTTCTCTTAAAGAAATTGAAGCAATTATCAATTCTATGACACCTAAAGAACGCCGTTTTCCAATGATTATTAATGGTTCGCGCAAGCGTCGTATTGCAATGGGTTCAGGGACAGATATTCAAGCGGTCAATCGTTTACTGAAGCAATTCACTATGATGCAAAAAATGATGAAAAAACTTTCTGGCGGTGGCATCGGTAAATTGATGCGCAGCTTGCCAAAAGGATTTATGCCAGGCATGGGTGGCGGTGGATTTTTTCCAAAGTAAGCAGGTTTGTTTGGTGGGGTCGTCATCGCGAGGCAGCATAGTTTCGCGATGACTGTCTTACTAAACCTCACGTTGTCTTTTTGAAGGTGTTAGACTTGCCAGATATGCGGATTTTTCTTCAGCTTCAGCGCGTAAATTTTCTGAGAGTAATCCATAGCAAATATTTTTTAACGATATGCTACAACTTTTATCGGCAATAATTGCTTTTGCTGCGGCGATTGATTTCTCATCATGCATGCCATTTTCTTGAATATAGCGAGATAGATCTTTTGTCTTTCTTAAGTCGTCGAGCGAATTAAAAAAACGTTGCGTATACATTTCTAATTTAATATTCGTTGGCGGTGGCGGGTTGTTTTTTGGATCGTTTTTCGAAAGCTCGAGAATATATTGGGTGAGAATATATTCATATAATTTATGATGTTTTCCTTCTTTTAATTTATTATTTTTTATTTCATTTTGGATCGCATACAATGAGGTTAGTCTTCTTTTTTCATTATTAATAGCTTTATTGATGTCAAGTTGATGGCATTTTTCGAGTGTTCTTGGTTCATGATTCAGGATGGTTGCTAAGGTACGATTATATTTTTCTAAAACGGCAATCAAGTCTGCATGTGTTTCCTCATCAAATACATTGCATCCTCTTAAATCCAAAATCTCTAAACAGGTGTTACGTTGAAAAACATTCTTCAATGCCGCGATAACTTCGGGATGTTTGACTGCTCTTGCTGCTTTATTCAGATTAATAATAGCAAAAGATAAGGCATCACTTAAGTAGCATTCTGATACGGTTTGATTATCGGCGAGAGCATTCAGTAAAGCAGCTTGTCCTTTTTCGAGTAGATCGACGGTTTCTAAGTAGATTTTTTCTAACTCGAGTGAATTTAAAAGTGTTGCAAGCTTGCATAATGTCTCATCGGATAAAGTGCAGTGGCGTAGTTCAAGAGACTTGAGGTTTGGAAAATTGACTGTGAGAATTTTTTCAATGAAATTGGGTTTGATGTGAAAGTTGTCCAGTGTGAGTGATTGAATGCGGGGATTGATGAGATCAGATGTATCATCTGCTGTGAGAGGGACCTTTGCGCCTCCGTTTTTGGGAGGTGGAAATAAAGCGGCATCAGCTTTTAATGCGATATGTTTTAGTGCGCCCGTATTATGTGTTACAGCGCGCATGAAAGCTTGAGTGGCTTTGAGTCTTATTTCAAGAGCAAATTTTCTCGGAACAATATTGATATTAAATTGTGTAATTGTTTGGTTATTTTCGAGGCCATTTGCGATATCTTCGAAGTCATCATTATTTAAATACCCGATATGATTCAAATTAAGTACTTCAATATGCTTGTTATGAAATAACAAATCTAAAGTATGTTTTGGCTGCGGCAAATTCTGATCATGCGTTATATCCACATTTTTTAAGCACAATTCAATCACGCTTGTATTTTGAATGATGCTATCAAGCAATGATTTTGGTAAATGTTTGATGTGCAATTTGTCCAGTGAAATTCTCCATTTCCCATAATTGCTCGCAAAAAAGTGAGTGATGGCATTATATACGATGGGTGTATTGAGTTGATTGCTGGTTAAACGAATGTCGACTGGAGTTATTTCAGCGTGAGGATAATAGCGCATGAATTCAAATAAATAAGCGATTATTTCCGGAGTGAAATCATTATTTGAAAAATCAAATATAGTGGCTTTTAATGATTGACAATGTTCTAGAAGGCGTTTCATTTGTTCTGGGTCAATGTCGGTGAGTGTTTTTCGTAAATAAATTCTGCCACTTGATGGATTAAAGTTCTCGCTAATACTTTTGAGTAATCTTGTCAATTCATTTTCATCTAACATGGTTTATTCTCTCGTTTTCTATTTATTTTGATGAAATACTCACGCAACCACGAACAAATGGTGCATCAGAAGCAAAAACCATATTTTTACCAGGTTTTTTGCGTGCACTGCAATATCTGAAGCGTTTATCTTGTTTAGCAATTTCTTGTGAATCCTTCACCACTTTGTGTTTGTCTGGCTTGCTGTGGAAATAATTGAAGCGTGTTTCGCGAGCAATTTTACTCAAAATGGTATCAGAACACATACTGTCTTCACGCCCTAATTCACGGGCAAAGACGCGCATGATGTGTTCAAGTTCGCGCAATTCAACGAGTGTACTAGAAATTTTTCTGGATTTGGGCGCAAATACATGTACGGAAGGATGATGCAACGAATAATAAATCGGCGTTTTATCATTTTCAAAATTAAAATGTTGTGGTTGCATAATGGTCGGATAATATTTATGCATGCCGTAAGAATGCACGAAGGCTTCTTGTAATGCAGCCAAAGGAAGGGCTTCTTCGTTCATGGCGGGGGTAAATCCAGGGACAGCTCCGAGCGCAGTTGCAAATAAATGCTTGGCTGTGTCAGCGAGATAGGGGTTGGGTTTGAGATTACGTTCTTGTTGGATGAAGGAGAAAATCATATCGTATGAAACTCGATTGATGTCATATTCAAATTGGTGCCAAGCCTTCTCATGTAGATGTTTTTTTAATTCTGCCCAAGATTTATCTTCGTGCAATTTCTTAATCCAATTTTCTGAAAAAAATAATAAACAGCAGTTCCAGTTTGATTGAACGGTCTTATTATTAATGATTTCACAGAAAATATTCCAATGTTGGTAAAGTGACTTAGGCGCTGAATTTTGAACATTAAAATCACGCTGTAAACTAGAATGATTTGTGGCGCATCCTATGCTCGGGAGTAAAAAAACTGAGCGAGTTCCAGCAACAGCAGATAGCACCCCATTAGGGGCATAAATACGTTTGTTTCTTTTAGGTAAAATTCTAGAGTAAGGATACATGTACCCAGGGGTTCGAATTCGTATCGGCATTGTAATGTTGCTGCTTTTTAGATCAACAAAACATTCGATTTGTTTTTCTAAAATCAATGTAAGTGGTGCATTATTAACGCTGTATGCTAGATTTTTTTGAATCTCTTTCGGGGCAGAAAGGTCTGTTAAACGATAGTACTCACCTTGAGTTGTAGGAAAGAATGCACTTTGTGTATCTCCTGTGATTGCACCGTAAGGATAGTAGGCCAAGTACAGTGGGAAGTTATGATCAGGTGATAGTTTATCAATAATGGCCGCAAGTTCTGGTTCAATAGTGGCGACTTGTTTGCGGGCATCAGTCCAGTAAGTTTTGACTAAGCCTTGTTTTTCATCCTGTTCTGTCATTCGTGATTTTCCTTTGTTTTGTATAGCAGGCGAAAAACATTCGCATGTTTTAATTTTTTATGCAATATTTTTTTTATATAAAATTATGGCATTAAATTCGATACATAATTTCTAGCATAAAAAAATGCATATAAAAAATACTAATAAAAAAGTGCTTTAAAATTATTGTTGTTTATGGCGAGATACTATTCCGCAAATGATTTAGGTTGAGCTAATTTGGATCAGGAATATGGATGAAAGGAATATAGCTATGCCGGCGCGAGTACCATTTCGTATTTTGTTAAATATTTGTTCTAATGGTCTTTCCCAAAAGGATCTCTTATTGTTGGAAGGAGTCTTATACGGCTTACTGTGTGATGCATTGAAAGATTTGTTTCGGAGTCACCATGCTTCATGGTTTCATCTTTTGAAATTAACGCTTGAGGAGGAGGCAGCTATGATCGACAGGAGTTTTTTACGGTTAATTATTGAAGATACGGTAGCGAGTGATACGTATGATTTGGAGGGTATTGCGCGATATACCCAGAGTGATCGAGAAGTGATCGAAGATATCGTCTTGGGTCGTAATTCTCAACCGTCTATTGAATTGCTTCAGCGTCTCTTAGATTTACATCGTGATGCGCGACCTGATCTGTATGCTGAATTGCGTAAAAAAATTACTGCTAAATTAACAGAATTAGAATAGACCATTTGACATAACACTTTAAGTTCACTACGTGTTTGTAGTATGTCTTTGTCTCTGAGTTTGCAGTATTATCCAAGGCTTCTGTAAATAAAATCGGGGCCGCTATGGATGCTATCAAGCTACTTGAACAATTGGCAATAAACGCACATTACCAAGTGAAAGGACTGCATATGCTGGACTTGAATTTGAGCTTCCGAAAAGCTTTAGAGAGTCGTAGCAATACAGAGATGAAAGAATATTTTTTGAGCTTGTTGGATGAATCTATCAGCAATCAAAAAATGACAAATTTAACAGAAAATGAAGTTGTTCAGCTGGAGATATGAAAATAGGACATCATGTGCGCACCTCTGTTTCCCTTGTCGTCGCAGGCTCTGGCATCAAATTTGTTTCTCATTTGACACAAGAGACGCAAGCTTATGTTCGACAAGCGGATATTGTGTTGCATTTGATGAATGATCCTGCAATGAAGGTGTGGATTGAGCAAAATAGTCAGCAAGCGGAAGCGCTGGATCATTTTTATGCGCGCTTTCGTTTGCGACGCGATTGCTATCGTGCAATCACTGAACATATTCTCGCGACAGTTCGCAAGCAACAACATGTGTGTGTAATGTTGTATGGTCACCCCACTGTTTTTGCACAACCGGGCCGTGAGGCAGTGAGACGTGCGCTTGAAGAAGGGATTGATGCAAAAATTTTACCTGGGATTTCTGCGGAAGATTGTTTATTTGCGGATCTATTGATTGATCCGGGCACGGTGGGGTGCCAATCCTTTGAGGCAACGGATTTTATTTTACATCGCCGACGTTTTGATGACAGTAGTCATCTCATTTTATGGCAAGTGAGTTTAATTGGTGTGCTCGACAATCCATCTAATCACGATAATCGCAATGGTGCGCGTTGCTTGGTAAATTATTTATCAAAATCCTACTCGCTCGATCACGAAGTCATTTTATATGAAGCTGCACAATATCCTTCTTTTTCTGCAACAATTCAACGTTTACGATTACGTGATTTACCTGAAGCGGCATTTTCTCGTGTGGCAACTTTGTATATTCCACCCGCGCGGCGAGCAGTGTATGATCCTGATGTTTTAGAGGCGCTCAATATGCCGTTGGCAGATTTGATTGCATGAGGCACGTGTATAGCCTGCGGGGATCCGACGCTTTCACCATCTCACCGTGTTCACTGTAAGCTGCGCGCGGCGGGAATCCTGGTTCTCAACGTCGCCCCCTCGGCTATTGATATAAAAATATTGATAAAAACGGATAAAAAATGTCCTTTCTTTCCTCTACGATAAAAAAATATTTTAAGCATTACCAAGGCTTATCCAAAGAAGCATGGGAAGCGATTTTATTAACATTTCTTGAATCTTTAGCGGGCGGTTTAACATTCGTTTTATCTGTGTATTTTGTTAGTGCATTACATTTTTCGGTGCACATGGCAGGCTATTTAATCGCAAGTTTTAGTGTCGGTACTACGCTTGGCGGTTTAATCACGGGACGTTTATCTGATCATATGTCGCCACGCTATATTACCGTCGTCAGTATTTTTATTCATGCTGTTGCTTATGGATTTCTTGTTTATTTACACAATTTTACTGCGCTCATCATTAATCTATTCGTGATGGGTGTGTGTAGTTATGGTGTCATTACATCCAATCGTATTTGGCTGATGAAGTTATGTGGCGCTGACAGTGCCTTGCGATTAAAGACAGTGAATATTTGTTATGCCGTGCAAAATTTAGCCTCTGGGATTTCTAGTATTTTTCTAGGATTTTTTACCATGCGCACTTTGCCGATTTTGTTTCAATGTTCGACTGCGATATTATTTTTCACAGGTATTTTGTTATTATTTCGACCAAAACATTTGCCTGTCTCTATCCAGCAACATTTTCATGCGGCTGCGCAAAAGCCTTCGACACATTCGTCAGCGAATTTAAAAATCTTTTTATTTGTTTTGGCATGTTTGTGCGTAGCAGGATTTTATATTTCACAAATGGCGACAACGTATAATGTTTTTGTCGAATATTGTTTCCCGCAAATGGGATTACTCGCCATTGGAATTTTATCTGTCGTTAATACATTTGCGATTGTATTTTTTCAAGCACCTTTGGTTGCGGGTATTAAGGATGTCAATAAATTACTGATCATCGGTGTTGGCCTCACATTCATGGGATGTAGTTATATTGTTTTAAATTATTCTTTCGAGCTCTTTTCTGTTGCGATCATTTCTATGTCAATTTACTCTGCCGGCGAAATGTTATTTTTTGCCGTCGCACAATTATTGTGCTATGAAAATGCACCTGAAAAAAGACGCGGTCAAGCAATTGGCATTTATCAAGCGGTGTATTCAATGAGCCGTGTTGTGGGTCCTGTGATTGGCGGCTTTATGTATCAATACGGTAGTCCAGCGATGCTTTGGTATTTCTGCGCATTGATTGGGTTGTTGTGTTTGGCGTTTTGTATTTATTACCGAGAGTTTGCTAGAGTGCCTTTACCAGAAATACTATAAACCCCTTCCTTCTGAATATATTCGTAAACTGAGTCAGGTAAAAGGTAGCGAGGGTTTCTGCCGGAAGCGAATTGGCGGCGAATATCTGTTGCAGAAATTTCAAGTGCAGTCACTGGCTGTAAAATCACATGGCCTGCTATTGCGTCGTGGATAGAAAGGGGAGAAGTTTGTAAGCGTTGTTTCAGTAGATCTGCTATCGCACCTGTTTTAGGTAATTGATAATGGGGGCGATGTGCAACGACTAAATGTGCCAACGATAAAATATCTTGCCAACGATGCCAGCTGGAAAAACCCAATAAGGCATCAATACCCATGATCAAACAAAAAGGTGTGTGAGGAAATTGTTGTCGTAACATTTCAAGGGTTTCAACTGTGAATGATGGGGCTGCGCGTTTAATTTCACAATCATCGACGATTAAAGCAGGCTCATCTGCGATGGCAACTTTGACCATCGCAAGGCGATGAGCTGGCGAAGCAACGGGGTTTTTGCGATGTACTGGTTGATAACACGGCACTAATCTCACGTTGGCCAATTCGAGAGATTGGTAAAGTTCGAGAGCAGTGCGTAAATGCCCAAAATGGATGGGGTCGAATGTGCCTCCAAAAATGCCGATCGCTTGTTTGAGCATGGTGAGTCCAGTAAACCTTTAACAGGCTACCATTATATCATTTCCCGCCATTGCGAGTATTAAACCTTCAAGCAGGTCTTCAGTATTTCCGCGTTCGGCACCTTTAATTGTACGATCTACTTTTGCAGATAATAAAAGCAATTGTTCACAGCTTTTTGGGTTGTGGTGTTTGATAAAAGCTTGGTAGCCTGGTTTGCTTTTTTCTCTGACATAAAAAGATTGAAACAATCCTGCCAACGATTTACCGTTTGTGTGTTCTGTAATGATGCGCGTTAAAATGCGTAACTCGCGCGTGATTGCCCAGAGAATTAAAACATTCTCAGTATTGGTATTTAATAAAGTGTGAAAAATACGTAACGCACGTGATGCATCTCCAGTCATCGCTGCTTCAGTTAATTGAAAAATATCAAAACGCGATTGTTCGGTGATCATGTTTTCAAGTGCATTTTCATCTGCCTGATCTGTTTGCCACAAAGTTAATTTTTCTAATTCATTAGCTGCTGCTAACAAGTTTCCTTCAACTTGTTGTGCTAACCAAGCAGCATTTTTACGGGAGAAAGAAAGATTTAATTTTCGCGCGCGTTGTTCAATCCATTGTGGTAACTGTTCGCGTGAAATTGGCCAAATGGTAAGAATGATGCCTGCTTTATCGAATGCTTTATACCAAGCAGCTTGTTCTGATTTAGAGTCGATTTTATTCATTTGAAAAATGAAAATTGTCTCCGCGGGGATATTTTCAACGACACTTTGTAATTGCTTTGTCAATCCGGCATTAAATTTTGTGTTACGGCAATCGATTTCAATGAGGCGTTTCTCAGAGAAAAGAGATAATGTTGTTGTTTCTGTCTGTAGTTGCTGGTGCCAGTCGGTTGTATCTGTTGAAAGACGTTTGCGTTCAGTAAAACCTTTTAATTTAGCGGCAGTACGTAATTGATCAACTGATTCTTGTGCCAGTAAAATTTCATCACCCGCAACCAAATAGCAACGACCTAGATTGCTAGCCAGATGACGCTCTAATTGTTGCGGAGTGATTTTCATGCCTGTGGCTTTTTAAAGTAAGTATTAATTCTTTGTGTCATTTGTTTTGATGATAAACGCTGCATGAGATCAAACACCAAGGCAGGGCGCATTTGTTGATAAAGTGTTTGCGCTTCATTGCTGCCTGCAAGCGTTGCATCGGCTTGAACAGTGAGCGAGCGTGTTTCACTCACGCTTTGTGGTGTGATAATGGCATTTCCTTTTACATCTAACAGTTGGAATGTGATTGAGTAATTAAGATTGAATTGTCGTGTTTGTTGCGTGCTGCTGACATTGGTTTGTTGTTGGCTTTGCTGCACGTTCAGGATAGCGAGTATGACACGTGCGTTTTCACGTGAAGTGATATTTACTCCCGACAGCTGTAATGAGTTGCGAATAGCGCGCGTGATTTCATCGTAAGGCGTTGCAGTTTGAATGTAGACTTGTTTCAGTTCTGGGCTGGGATTCACTGCGCCGCGTAAGTGGAAACCACAGCTCGTTAATAAAAACATCAAACATAAAAAAAATCCGCGTAGCATGCATACCTCAATTTTTTCAGACGTCATTGGATCCTGCGGATCGGCCGCAGGGCGACGTTTTTATTCCGTCACAATATTTACCAAACGACCTGGAACGGTAATAATTTTCAGAACAGCCTTACCTGCAATAGTTTGTTGCACTTTTGCATCAGACGTTGCAATTGATTCAATGGCTTTTTTATCTGCATCGGCAGGGACACTGATTTTAGTGCGCAATTTACCGTTGATTTGCACCACTAAACCAATTTCATCTGCGCGGCACAATGTTAAATGACTTTTTGGCCATGGCGCATTTAGTAATAATCCGGGGAAATTTAATGTTTGCCACAAATGATGTGTGATGTGCGGTGCAATAGGAGACAATAAGCGTAGCAAAATACTCATGCCGTGACAGACTATCCATTCGTGTATATTTAATTCTTCTTCGCTGGGTTCGGGTAGACGCGTGAGTAGATTTAATAATTTCATGCAGCCCGAGACAACTGTATTAAATTGTAATTTGTCATAATCCGTACGCACTTGCTCTAAAATTTTGTAGAGTTCACGTAGGATGTTACGTTGTGCTGGGTTGGATTTTTTGAGATCAATGAAATGATCTAACTCGATGCGATTATTTTCATTGGTCATCATTTCACGCTGTTGAAAAGCAAATGCCCATAATTTTTTTAGAAATCGGTGCGCACCTTCGACGCCGCTATCAGACCATTCAAGACTTTGCTCAGGTGGTGCTGCAAAAATTGTAAAAAGACGTACCGTGTCTGCGCCATAACGTTCGATCAAAGGTGTGGGGTCAACCGTATTGCCTTTTGATTTTGACATTTTGACGCCTTGATTTAATACCATGCCTTGCGTCAATAAGTTGAGAAATGGTTCGTTGGAGTTGACTAAGTGTTCGTCGCGCATTGCTTTATGAATAAAGCGCGCATATAAAAGGTGCATGACAGCGTGCTCGATGCCGCCAATGTATTGATCAACAGGCAGCCAATAATTTGCTCGAGCATCGAGCATGGCTTGATCTTGTTTCTTACAGGCGAAACGCGCGTAATACCAAGATGATTCAAAGAAGGTATCAAATGTATCTGTTTCACGCATCGCAGGTTGTTGGCATTGCGGACAAGTGACTTTATAAAAGTCTTCGCGTGATTTTAACGGTGAGCCTTTCCCTTCGATGACAACATCTGTAGGTAAAAGAACGGGTAAATCTTTTTCTGGCACAGGTACTGTGCCGCAACGTGAACATTCGATAAAGGGAATGGGTGTGCCCCAATATCTTTGACGTGAAATGCTCCAGTCACGCAAACGATAGTGAATTTGTCGTGCGCCTAATTTTTTTTGTTCGAGGTACTCAATGATGGCTGGAATTGCTTCTGAAGATTCGAGTCCTGTGAATTGTGTTGAATCAATTAATTTGCCAGGATTTACAAAAGCAGATTGTTTGAAATCATGTGTTGAACCGTCAGTCGGTAAAATGACAGGTTTGATCGGTAGATCGTATGTTTTTGCAAAATCAAAATCACGCGCATCGTGCGCCGGAACAGACATCACAGCGCCAGCGCCATATTCCATCAACACAAAATTTGCGACCCAAATCGGAATTTTCTGTTGAGTCAAAGGGTGAATGGCAAAATATGGAGTTGGTATACCGCGCTTTTCGAGTGTGGCGAGTTCTGCTTCGGCAACTTTAATCGAGCGACATTCTTCGAGAAATTTTTGCAGCTCAGGATTTTTTTCGGAGGCTAAGCGTGCTAAAGGGTGTTTGGGTGCAATCGCTAAAAAAGTGACGCCACAGAGCGTATCAGGGCGTGTGGTAAAAATAGAAATACTTTCATCGCTATTTTCTAATGCAAATTGAACCTCAACGCCTTCAGAGCGGCCAATCCAATTGCGTTGCATCGTTTTAACTTGTTCAGGCCAGCCAGTTAATTCGTTTAAGCCACTGAGTAATTCTTCTGCATAAGCGGTGATTTTTAAAAACCATTGCGGAATTTCGCGTCGTTCGACTTTTGCGCCTGAGCGCCAACCGTATCCATTGATGACTTGTTCATTGGCTAAAATGGTTTGATCAACAGGGTCCCAATTGACTTCAGCGCTTTTGCGATAGACTAGGCCTTTTTTGTACAGTTGCAAAAAGAACCATTGCTCCCAGCGATAATAACTGGGATCGCATGTTTTAAGTTCGCGCTTCCAATCAAAACTAATCCCCATTAATTTGAGTTGCTCACGCATATGCTCAATATTTTTTTCAGTCCACTCAGCGGGTGGTACACCATGTTTGATGGCTGCATTTTCGGCAGGCAAGCCAAACGCATCCCAACCCATCGGTTGCATGACATTTTTACCGAGCATGCGTTGATAGCGCGAAATCACATCGCCAATGGTGTAGTTGCGGACATGGCCCATGTGTAGCCAGCCGCTCGGGTAGGGGAACATCGATAAACAATAGAATTTTTCGCGGGTGCTATCTTCTGTAGCATGAAAACAATCATGTTCAACCCAGTAATGTTGGGCATGTTGTTCGAGTTTTTTGGGATTATATTGTTCTTCCATATGGGCTCAATGCCTACGTTTTTAATGACCCAATAGAATACCGCAAAGAGAGGTTTAGGACGATGGTTTTTTGATACGAACGTTGATCTCTTCGTGCTATTATTTGCGTTCCACAAACTTCAAGGAAGAATCTTATGAAAAAGCTACTTGTTATATTTGCTGTCTTAGCCTCTGTTTCATCTGTTAGCTTTGCTGCCGCTGGCTTGGTATCCATGAATAAGGCCCAGGCGATCAAAGAATTATCAGATAAAACGATAACAACGATCTCTGCTGTCACGCTCAATGGAAAGGTGATTTCTGATAGCTTTACGGGCTATTTTAGCAAAGATGGCAAAACGAATGGAAAATTGGCGACTAAACCAGCTGATGGCCCTCAAGTAGATCAAGGTAAATGGATGGTAAAATCAAATGGCATGGTTTGTATTACCTGGGATCATTGGAATAATGCCAAAGAAAAGTGCGTGAATTTCTATAAGTTAAATAATGCCTTATTGATTACAAATGCGGGTCATGGTTTCGAAAGTTTAGTGCTAGACGATGAAATCCAATCAGGTAATCAAATGTCGAGTTAAGAATACCTGAATGAGCCGATTAAAGTGCTTAATCGGCTCATTTTTTGGTTGATTATGAGCTGATTAATGCGGGTATTATTTTTAGCTCATGAATGTCTGTATTTTGATGAGCGTTTGAATCCTTAAAAAACCGTTGATGGTTAAGTAACCATGAAGCCCTCTCAGATAAAGCTGTTTGGATAGTTTCTATGCATTCTGGACACCGTAAACTGTTAACGCCTTGTCGTAATGTGTGAGCCATAATTTTATTGATTTTAGCGAGATTGCACAATTCGTTGATTGCTTTAGGGGTAAACGTTGCAACCATCCTTAAACCAGTGATGCCATCTTTATTTTTTTCAAGAAGTGTTTGTGAAATAGCTTCTAATAAGTGTTCACTTTGTAGAGCGAGCTGACAAAGTGGAAGCATCGCTTTAGGAGCGTACCGTGCGGTGAGATGGAGTACAGTCCAATCGTCCTCTTGTTTTTTTATCAAGAATTGAGCGATGGTTTCTAATAAATTTTTGTCGTAAGCGGCTAATTGACAAAGCTCAAGCATTGCCTCAGGAGCGTATCGTGCAGTCGTGTGTAAGACTGTCCAATTATCTGAATTTTTTTTAGGAAGTGCTTGAGTAATAGTTGTTAATAGATTTTTATCACGATGCGCTATTTTGCAAAGTTTAAGCATAGCTTCAGAGGCAAAGAATACAATGCTATGGAGATCTGCCCAGGGGTCATTTTCACTTTTTTCAGAATTTTCAGAAAGTATTGCGGTGATTTTTTCGAGAAGAGGTTTATTCTTTTTACCATCTGCCAGATGGCAAAGTTCAAGCAGAACCTTGGGATTGTATTTAGCGATAATGCGTAATCCACTTTGATCAATGAGTTCTAACGGTTTTGTTTTTACCGATGATTGATATGAAGGAAAAGTGAGTAGCGTATCACTCTTGAGTGATGCCATTTGAATGGCAATAGCATGCCCAAGAATTTTAAGTATTTCATCAACAGCTTCATTTTTGGTACATTTTTTAAAAATGGTTTTTTTTGGAATGGTAGGTGACTTCCAGGCATCGAATAGTATTTGGTTTGACCAATGTTTACGGTGACTATAGTTAGGATCGTATACAATCCACGATTCTCCCTTGTAACCGACACGAATTGCGTGTTCATTATTCGATAGAATACATAGATTCTCTTGTATTTGCTTTTCATCGAGCAAGGACAGTAGCTCTTCCTTCGTGAAATGGCCAGAGGCTATCGCTCGATTTTTTGAGCAAAGAATTTTTCCTGCGGGAGAGAGTAATTCAAAATAAGCCGGTGATTTATCAGTGTTAGCAGGTTGTAATAATCGATTTTGAAGAGTATTTTTTAGGGAAAATTCATCATAACTCACTTGATGATAAAAAATATAGTTTAACGCGCGTTCAAATAAACTTGATAAAGTTTCTGGCTGGATGGCATTTGGCAGCGAAATAATATTGTCCAGAGATTTTCTTTTTCCATCCCAATCTGCTAGTTCAAAAAGAACGGCTTCCCACCAATTTAATTTATCGATTGCATCCATTGCTGCGTGGCAAACGGAGAATCCATGGCAGAAGCCTTTGCTTAATATTGTATTTTTTATTTTTGTTATATAAGCTTTGTGATTTATGATTTCTTGATCAACTTTTTTGATAGCTTCAATATCTTGTTGATGTTTTTTTTGTTCTTCCAGAGCATCTAAGTAATCTTTAGAAGTAAAGTCTAGATACTCTTTAAAATTGTATAAAATGATTGTTTGAGACATGATGATATTTTTCTATTTTTATCTTTTTACTAAAGGTCATTTGGCTTAAGAAGAAGCGGATATCTTCCGTTGTCGCCACCAAGCCGTGATCATTGCGCCAAAGATTGTGAGTAAAACAGAATCCATGCCTTTGCGTTGCCAAGGCGTTTTGCCTTGTGTGGGTTGAACAGTATCCGTTAATACGGTGCGCGAAAAAGCAGGAACTTGAGATTGAATATTTCCTTTTGCATCCGCGATTGCGGTAATCCCAGTATTTGACGCAAATAAAATAGGACGGCCGGTTTCGAGTGCGCGCATGCTGGCCATTTCAAGGTGTTGTGCTTGTGCAGTGGAGCGACCAAACCAGGCATCGTTGCTCACTGTGAGTAATAAATTGATATCGGGATTTCGAAAATTCACTTGTTCAGGAAAAGCAATTTCATAACAAATAAATGTTAACAGTTTTAATTGTCCTGCCACGATGGGCACAGCAGGTTTATGGTCGGCAATAAAATCTGTCATGGGAATTTTTAAAAAATCAAATGCGCGCTGAAAAATAGATTTGAAGGGAATATATTCGCCGAAAGGAACGAGACGATGTTTTAAATAAAAGCCATGTCCATCGCCTAATGCTACAACTGCATTGTAGTAATTATTCTCAACATTGACTGGAATGCCAGTGATAAAAGTGCTGTGATTTTTTTTCGCCAGCGCATCTTGTTCATTCATGAAATTTTCAGCATCCTGCAATGAAATAGGCACGGCGGATTCTGGCCAAATCACAATGTTATTTTTCCAAAGTGGGGCTGAGAGTTTTGAGTATGTATTTAGTGTGGGCTGAATCATGTCAGCCGTCCATTTTAATTTTTCGGGAATATTGCCTTGCACTAAACTGACGGTGACAGGTTTGCCAAAAGGTTGCGTCCACGTGACAAGCGTTAAAGCAGAACCTGTCGTCCATAGGGCAATCAATAAAAAAAGCTGACCGTAACCTTGACGATATTTTTTAGCGTGAATCGCCTGAATAATTTTAATTAAAAATACGCTGCTATAGGCGACAAATAATGAAACCCCAAAGACTCCAAGTAACGGTGCGTAGCCTCTGAGTGGTGAATGCATTTGACTGTAGCCGATGGTGAGCCAAGGAAACCCTGTGAAAATCCAACTGCGTATCCACTCGACAAAAACCCAAACTGCAGGAAAACCAAGAGTGAGTTTGATGGTTTCATCTTTGGAAAAATAACGACCTAATAAAAAGCCTGCAAATGCGGGGAACAATGCCATGCAAGCAATAAAAATTCCAGACAGAAAAAGTGAAATGGGAATGTTGACGCCGCCGATATCGTGGATACTATTAAAAATCCAGTAAATACCAAAACCAAATAAGCCTAATCCAAATAACCATCCACGCCATGCGGCTGTTTTAGTAGGAACACGTAACCACAATGCAGCAAGACACGCGAGCGAAAGAATAGCAATCGGCGCAACACTAAACGGTGCGAACGATAAGACCATCAAGCTGCCTGCTAAAAAAGCTAAGAGATCGCCTGGCCAGCCACGTTGAAAAAGTTTTGTGAAATTGATCATAGGAAGCGATGATTACTGAAATGAAGAGTGACGTCAATAAAAGAAGGTAAATATTCGGTGAGCTTTTGGCAAGGACTCGTCATTGCGAGCCCGCGCAAGCGTTTGGGCGTGGCAATCCAAATTTTGCAAACTGGATCCGCCACGGCTAAGCACTCCGTAGCCTCGCGATGACGAGCTTCACGAGATTAACTAACGATACAACCTGCTTCGTTAATTGTGACATTGATAACATTTTTTCCGGCAAGATTGATTTTGCAATTCGCTGGGTAAATATTTTTGTCACCTTTTTTGTAGCCTAAGGTAAATGTTGAAACATGGCCTAATTCTGGTTGATCAACAATGGTTTTACTCTGGAAGTCTTCGTTGAGCATGTTCATGTATTCTGCAACGTGCGCAAGCTGGAAGCCTTCCATTGAGTTTTGCTCTTCTTGAATATCCGCGCTGCCTGAGTGAAAGCCTGAACCAGCAAAGATATCATAGGACAGATTCAAGGTATCATTTGCTGCTACGAGATCATTCCCAACAGTTAAATTGATTTGGGTTGCAAATGCTGCGCTGCTGAGGCAGGCGCTAATCGCAGTAGCTAAAAGAGTTTTTTTAATGATGTGACGCATAAGGGTTAAGCTCCTAAGTAAAGGGAATGAAATTTTAGCCAAAAATTGACCAACTAGTCAAGTTTTGACCAATCTAAAATGACCTTCCCACATTGACCAGATTTCATGATTTCAAAGCCTTGAATATAGTCTTTGACGGGTAAAGTATGGGTAATCACTGGGCTGATATCGAGTCCGCTTTGAATGAGGGCGGCCATTTTATACCAGGTTTCAAACATTTCGCGACCATATATCCCTTTGATATATAAGCCTTTCCAGATGATATTGTCCCAGTTAAGCGAAACTTCTTTGCCGGCGAAACCTAACAAAGCCATTTTGCCGCCATTGTTCATGGTATTGATCATGCCTGTGATTGAATGGGGGTGGCCTGACATTTCTAGGCCAATGTCATACCCCTCAGTCATGCCAATCTCTGCCATAATGTCTTTAAGGCGGCTTGTGAGTAGCTCAGAGGTGGTGCAGTCAGCCACATTGACGGCGACATTAGCGCCCATTTTTTTAGCGAGATTTAAGCGATATTCGTTGATATCTGTGACGATGATATTCCTGGCTCCAACAAAGCGGGCAACAGCAGTTGCCATTAAACCAACGGGACCAGCCCCCGTGATTAAAACATCTTCGCCAATGAGATCGTAAGATAAAGCGGTATGGACTGCATTACCGAAAGGATCAAAAATGGCAGCGAGTTCGTCTGAAATATCGGCTGGAATTTTGAAAGCATTAAAAGCGGGAATCGATAAATATTCAGCAAAACAGCCTGGTCGATTGACGCCAATCCCAACAGTATTGCGACATAAATGTGTTTTGCCTGCACGACAATTCCGACAATGGCCGCATGTAATGTGACCTTCGCCTGAAACGCGATCGCCGATTTTAAATCCTTTGACATCTTTTCCGATTTCAACAATTTCACCAGCAAATTCATGCCCGACATGCATGGGGACCGGAATGGTTTTTTGTGCCCACTCATCCCATTTATAAATATGTAAATCTGTTCCGCAAATCGCAGTTTTTTTAATTTTCACTAAAAGATCTGTTGCGCCTATGCTTGGCTTGTCTGCTTCAGACATCCAAATACCAGGCTCAGGTTTTAATTTAGATAACGTTTTCATGTGCATAAATCCTAGATAAATTTTTTCACAGTTCTGAGGAATTACCCTGGGTTGTCACGGCTAAGCGTTTCGCAATGACGTTGTTGTCACACCCATTTCCCGACCCACAGTGATAAATGCTTCAATTGCTTTTTCAATTTGTTCTGGTGTATGCGCAGCTGACATTTGCGTGCGAATCCGCGCTTTACCTTTTGGTACCACCGGATAAGAAAACGCAATCACATAAATGCCATGTGCTAATAATTTTTCTGCCATGTTAGCAGCTAATTTTTCATCGTAGAGCATGACAGGAATAATCGGATGTTCGCCTGGAATTAAATCGAAACCCGCATCAGATAAACCTTTTCTGAATTGTTGTTGGTTACGTTGTAATTGTTCACGCAACGCATCACTTTTTGAGACAAGATCAATCGCAGCAATCGACGCAGCACAAATCGCAGGCATGAGTGCGTTCGAAAATAAATAAGGACGTGAGCGTTGACGTAATAAATCTATGATCGATTTTTTTCCCGTCGTGTAGCCACCTGATGCACCACCTAAACCTTTTCCTAATGTGCTAGTGATGACATCAATGCGTTCCATCACGTTGCAATATTCGGGGGTGCCGCGACCGTGTTTACCGATAAATCCAGTGGCGTGTGAATCATCCACCATAACGATAGCGTTGTAGCGATCTGCGAGATCACAAATGGATTTTAAATCTGCGATGATGCCATCCATGGAAAAAACACCATCGGTCGCAATCATTTTAAAACGCGCACCCTCTTTATCAGCAGCAATAAGCTGATTTTCTAAATCTTGCATATCATTATTTTTATAACGATAGCGCTTTGCTTTGCACAAACGAATGCCGTCAATAATGCTTGCGTGATTTAATTCATCAGAAATAATTGCATCTTCAGCAGAAAGTACTGTTTCAAACAAGCCACCATTCGCATCAAAACATGAACTGTAAAGAATAGTATCTTCCGTTTTTAAAAATTGACTGATTTTTTGCTCGAGTTGTAAATGTAAAGATTGCGTGCCGCAAATAAAGCGCACGGAAGACATACCGTAACCAAAATCTTCTAATGCTTTTTGTGCGGCATGAATCAAGGTAGAGTCATCCGATAATCCCAGATAATTATTGGCGCAAAAATTCAATACGTGCGAACCATTTTGCAGAGTGATGTCCGCTTGTTGTGGTGACGTAATGATGCGTTCTTTTTTATATAAACCTTGTTGTTGAATGTCGGCAAGAATTGTATCAATGTGTTTGTAAAAGGGGAGATTCATATTCATAATTCCTAACGTGTTTGCAATGGGTTTCGCGTAACGTAAAACTAATGATTAATGCAATGACAAAACAAGCTGGTAATAAAATAAAAGCATATTCAAAATTGCTGAGTGAGTAGACTGGCGCACCATTTTCTCTGAGACCATTCCACAGATGATCCATAATCCAGCCGATGAGTGGAATAAAAATCGCACCAATAATGACTGAAGCCATGTTTGTGACACCGAGTGCAATGCCTGTCAGTCGGCGGGGATTGACTTCGCTGGCGAGCGCATAGGAAGGTACGATGCCGCTGTTAAAAAATCCGTATAAAAATAAAACTAGTGTGTAGGCATGTTCAGGTAAAATCGTATTTGCATTGTGTGTGCTATAGAGGATCGCTGTCATTAAAAATAAGCACGCAACAGCAGAAATTCGCATGATGAGTAAACGTTTACCTAATCGATCTGACAACCATCCAAGTGTTGGGCATCCGATAGCGAGACCAATAAAAAGCGTGCCGACTTCAGCTGCGGCTTGTGTTGTAGAAATATGATGTGCGGTAGAAATAAAACAGACACCCCATTGTTCACCGAATGCTGCTGTAGGTGCGTAAAGTAATCCGATGAAAAGACAATTTAGCCAAGTTTGTGGATTTGATAAGACCACCTTCAAGCTTGGCCATACTTTAATTGTGTCCGTTTTTTGATTTTGTATGCGCGGCGCTAAACGAGGATTGTGGTCGCGAATAAAAACTAGCGCTAAAAAAGATAAAATTAAAAATAACACTGCAATAATCCACATGGCTTCGCGCCAACCATAGGTGTGAAAGGCATAAGACATAGGTGCATTACCGATGACTGCACCTAGCATTCCTAATGCCTGCGTGACCCCGGCAAGTAAGGCAAATTTTTGACTGGGAAACCAAGTAGAGATTAGTTTTAACGTGCCGACAAAGGCAAATGAGGCGCCTAAACCCATGAGAAATCGGGTGAGATAGGCCATTTGAATATTGTCAACACTTGCGAAAATAGCAATGCTCATTGAGCAGAGCAGGGTTGCAACAACCAGTAGTTTGTGTGGACCAAAGCGGTCAACCAAGACGCCAACGGGTAATTGCATGCTGATATAGGCATAGTAAAAGAAAGCCGACAGCCCACCTAGCGCGAACGCTTGAACGTGAAACGTGGCCATCAGTGTATGCGTAATAACGCTGGGCGAAACGCGTATGAAGTATTCCATTAAAAAGAACAATGCCCCTAAACCCCAGACGATATACGGCATGGCATTATATTGCGCGAGTTTGTTTTTGAACATATTTAATCCACTCCCGGGGTGCTATTATGAGTCCAGGCGAAGGAAATTCAAAGTTAAATTTTGATTGGCCCCATTTGAGGGGAGGGCATGGTGCAAACGCTACTAATAGGTTACTGCAAACTTCAGGCCATGATATGATTTTATTTTAGGTAAAATAAAAGGGATAAGCGCCATGCACACTTACAATATGATTGATAAACTCATTTTGGCAGTGTTTTTTTTCTCTGGATTGATGGGCACCTTCAGAGGGGGGGTGAGGGAAGTCGTCTCATTGCTTTCTTGGCTGGCGGGTTTTATCGTTGCCGCTTTGTTTTCCCATCCCGTCGCAGCTTATTTTAGCCAGACGGGTGCAATGCACTCTCTGACAGCAACGGTTTCTACTCAGCTCGAATCTGATGCTTCTCAACAAATGTCCATGGTGGCGCTAGGCACGAGTTTTTGCGTGCTGTTCTTTGGGACGGTTTTTATTGGCTCGTTGATTGGACGTTTTGCGAATTCGGTTGTTGAAGGTGCCGGCATTAGCCTTTTCAATCGACTCTTTGGCGGTATTTTTGGATTAGGACGCGGGTTCTTAGTGATATTAGTTTTTATCTTCATCGTACAAATGACTGAATTTGCGAATCAAGAGCTTTGGACAGATTCTTCAATTGTGAAATCTTATCAACCCGCAGTCAGATGGTTCGGTAATCTCGTCCAGCCGCATATTGACTCTCTCAGAAACAAAGTGTCAACCCAGTTTGGGGGATTTGCACCAGAAGACCATGGGCATTCACAGTCTACAGGCCTTCCCCCTTAAAAATTTCTTTTGCCCATTCCAGCGCATTTAGTAATTGAGCATCACTCACAGGTGATGCGATATTTTTTTCTGTTGCATGCGGTTGACCAATTCGATTGAGCAATACAAAGTGTGGAATTTGGTTAAGACTTTTTTTATCGAGACAGAGATTTTTTCGAAATAAGTTTATATCATCAAATGCATTTGTCATGAGAGGCAATTGATAGCTGCGTAATATTTTTTGTAAACGTGCTAGATCTGCCTCATTAAAAAATCCACATTGTCTTGATAGTTCACTTTCGACAAGCATACCAATGGCAACGGCTTCACCATGTTTGATCGCATAATTTTCTAATGTCTCAATGGCATGCCCGATGGTGTGGCCGAAATTCAAAAGATGCCGCACATGGTGATCTTTTTCATCTTGCTCCACAATATTTTTTTTGATTAAACAGCTTTGATAAATAATGTCAGTGAGTGGAATATTTTTGATTTCTAATTCATAAAAAAGATCTGCATCTGCAATCATGGCGTGTTTAATGATTTCTGCAAAACCATTTGCAATTTCATTTTTGGGTAAAGTATTTAATAGCGCAGTATCCATCAAAACAGCGTGAGGTTGCGTGAATGTGCCAATTAAATTTTTTCCGAAGGGTGTGTTGACGCCTGTTTTGCCACCGATAGAAGCATCTACCATTGCAAGCAAAGTAGTCGGAATGTAAATGACAGGGATGCCACGACAATATGTCGCAGCAATAAATCCAGCTAAATCTAAAACAACACCGCCACCAAATGCGATAATACAAGTGTCGCGACCGCAGTTTTTTTCGAGCAATTGATCTTCCAGATATTGCTTTGTTTCCCGCGTTTTATTTTTTTCACCAGCAGGAAATGTCAAAATTGTTTTTGCAATCGATTGTAACTTTTCAGTATAGAGCGAATTTAAATGGTCATCTGTAATGAGGACGATGCGTTTATTGAGTGTTGCGCAAATAGTTTGTAACAAATCTGTTTGTAATAAATGTTCGTCGATGTAAATTGGATAATTAAATGCCGTGATTTTTTTCATCACAATCTCGCTGAACGATTCATCAATAATGCATCGACTAATACCAAAGCACACATGGCTTCGACGACGGGAACCGCTCGAATCGCAACACAAGGATCGTGCCGCGATCCTTGGGGCAAGGTGAGTGTTGCAGCTTTGCCATTTTCATCTAATGTGGGTTGCGATTGTTGAATACTGGCGGCTGGTTTAAAAACAACACGCCCTGTCAGGGGCATCCCTGTTGAAAGTCCTGCTAATGTTCCACCCGCATAATTCGTTTTTGTGCGAATCGTATTGTCTGATTGTACAAATACATCATTATGTGTTGAACCTGACATTTTTGCTGCTTGAAATCCTTCGCCGATTTCAAATCCTTTTGTCGCCGGCAAACTGAGCATTGCGCGTGCTAAGTTCGCTTCTAGTTTTTGATAAACAGGATCACCTAAACCAATGGGTAATCCCTCAACGATAAATGACACAATGCCGCCAATGGAGTCGCCAGATTGTTGTGCTAGTGAAATGGTTTGCATCATCTTTTCAGAAGCGATTTGATCGGGACAAAAAATAGGATTTGCCAGCGTTGCTGTTTTTAACGCATCGATTGTTTGATCAAAACGTGCTGCGTGAATATCACCAACGGCAGATAAATGGGCGCATGTTTGAATAGAAAATTTTTGTAAAATTTTATTGGCGATTGCACCTGCTGCAACCCGACAGGCTGTTTCGCGTCCAGAGGCGCGACCACCTCCACGATAATCAAACACACCATACTTTTCTGTGTAAGTAAAGTTTGCGTGCCCAGGACGTAAAAGATTTTTGATAGGTTCGTATTTGCTGCTGTCAGCATCGCGATTCAAAATGATAATGGAAATAGGAGCACCTGTTGTTTTCCCTTCAAAAACACCTGAATAAATTTCAGCTTGGTCTTTTTCATTGCGCGGGGAAGTGTAAGGATTTTTGTTGGGTGCACGTAAAGCGAGCGCTTGATTGATGTCTATGTCTGAAAGGCTTAATCCTGCAGGACAACCATCAATAACAACGCCAATTGCTTTGCCATGGGATTCTCCCCAGGTGGTGATCCGAAAAACATTGCCGAATGAGTTGCTCGCCATGGTGTCTGCTCGTAAAAATCAGACATTGTACTTGGATTTATGTAAAAATTCTTTATCTGTAAAAAGATTCGTCATCGCGAGGCTACGGAGTGTTTAGCCGTGGCGATCTAGTTTTGTAAGTATTCTTAAAAACTGGATTGCCACGCCCAAGCGCTTACGCGGGCTCGCAATGACGAGCCTTGTTGTACCAGAGATTTTGACTAAGCTCTTCTCAACCGTTTCTTCGGCTGAACGTTGTCTTCTTCATCTGATTCAATCTTTCTTTTATGAAAGAGGGAATTGCGATTGGAAGCATTTCCTTGAGCTCGTCGACGTTTCGGAATGATGATTTCTTCTTCAGACTCGTCCTCTGTTCCTTCCTCATCGTTGACCACATTTGAGGGAGCGAAATCTTCATCATTCTCTTCATCATCCAAGGGGCCATAGTTACCGACTAAATAGGATAAATAATTGTTGACGCCAGATTTTCTCATTTTAAGCTTTTCGAGTTCTCTTGCGGCTGCTTCATCACTCAACTCAATGGTGTTTTCATCGATATCGACTTCTTCTGCTTCACTGAATTTTCCTTCATTTTCAGACTCTGAAATATCCTCTGCGATAACTTTCATTGGAATAGCTTGAATTTCTGCTGCTCTTTCTTCGACCACTATAGGAGTGGGCTGAATTTCTGAAGCTTTTTCTTCGGCAATAGGTTGAGGAATATAACCTTTTAAATCCTCTGAACGATCGCCGCTATACACTCTTCGATCCTTTAACAACTCTGCATGTCTTTCTTTGGACATCTTCTCGACAATTATTTTTTTACCTCCTCCTACAGTAATGCAATGGGTTGCTTCCTGATTGTTTTCAATAGCCGAAATAACATCGTAAATATTATTGATTTTGACGCCATTAATTTGTTTGACGGATTTATTAACGTAATCTCTGTAACCTTTAGTTTCATGACAAACCAAAACGCTATGAATCAAAATCTTTTGTTGATTAGGAATTGTTTTAGCAGCATCAGACAATAGACATCCTTGATCTTCTAAATAGAGATCCGCTAATTCGCAACCATTTCCATCTAAATAGTTCCGAGTGGCGGGAACGAAAGCAATACCACAAGCAATATAATAAGTTGGCATTTTGTCGTGTTCCATCGCAGGAATAATATCCGTATCATGCGGCACAGAATCGAGCGTGACATCCACTTGCATAATATTACCATCACGCAGAAGCGTTAATTTGACAGACTCACCAATATATTTCATGTGGGTAAGATGGATCATGTCGATACAGTTACCAATGCCAGGAATATCTACAGTACCATCATTAGAAAGAGGATGATTATCAATCGCTAAAATAATATCATCAGCTTTTAATTTATCGTGTGCATCAGTCAGTTTATCAACAGATGAAATGCGTACGCCGGCTTGCTGCGGTGCAAGTTTATAGTATTGACGTAAAGTGGGATTTTCCAAAGCTTGCGTAGTGATCGGTAAAATAGGAAAACCACGATAGGATTTACCACTAAATACTTCTGTTAAAAAATGCTTAACAATGGGAACCGGGATTACATAACCAATGCTTTGACCCGAGTTCATAATTTGAAAGGCAACACCAATAATTTTATCATCACAAATCACGGGACCACCACTATTACCGGGATTGAGTGCAGCATCGATTTCCATGTGGAGCATGTCTAGGCCACTGATGCAGTAATTCCCGACTTCAATGCGTGAAACGGTTCCTTTTGTAATTTTAACTTCCGAACCACCAATGGGAAAACCAATCGCAAATACATCGCTTTTGAGCGATGGAATTCTTTCACTAAATGTCATGGGTTTTGCTTCAGCTTGGAACTTTTTATAGTTCTCAAGTAGGCTCGCATAGTTTGAACGTTTTTGATATTTTTTATCTAATTCAGGGTTAACGATTTCTAGAAGCGCTAAATCACATTGATAAGAAACGCATTTACATTTTGCGACATATTCTGAGTGTCTATCATTGGCGAATCGTACCTCCAATTCAGATGAGTCTGCGACCACGTGTGCATTAGTGACAATGTATTTAATGCCATCATTTTCAATGATAAAGCCAGCACCTTGATTTTCATCCGCGTGCACGCCACCCCAAGGTTTATCATAATCTGCTGTTTGAAAATTATTAGTGACTTCAACAATCGATTTTTGATATTCACTTTCCGTGGGATACCAGGATTGATTTTTCATTGCACTGGAAATTTGCGCGGCAATGGGAATCTGCGCAATAACGGGGGTCTGTTCAACGATTGGAACTTGTGGCAGCGCAGGTTGATTATCTACAAACATGTGCTGCGTAGCTTGTAAGATAGGTTTGGCATTATAAACGACTGCAGCATGTGCATTTTCTGCAGTGATTTTATCCATTTTAATCGGCTGACTGCCATTTAAAAAATGATGAATAATGGCTGTGCCTTGTGCAAGATCAGAGGGTTTTCTAAATATAGGATTTTTTTCGAAAGGATTTATATCTTGGAGTAATTTGACAAAGCGATTTTTTTCTTCAAGCGTGACTTCAAAATGAATTTTTTTAATTAAATTTGATTCTAGCAACATTTCAAATTCAGGTTTAATTTTGACAAATGTTTCTGGACTATTAAGCGCAAACCATTTTGCAATGCGCTCTAAAATCATCATTTCTGTATTAGCCCATTTCGGTCCTGCACCCAAATTATCTTGGCGTTGTGGATCAATGGAAAGAGGTGTTAAACCATGACCTTCTGCGTGCAGCCATTCTGGACGATGATTGCTGGCCATGAGTTTTTTGAAACTAATCGGTCGTTTCTGAGGGTAATAGCACGGAGCTTTGATTGCGCGTAATAACCTTTCTTTAATATCCGCATGCAATTTTTTACCAAAGCTATCAAGAAATTCTTCGTAAGCATCTTTTGCTGACTGATCATCCATCACTTTATTTTGATCACGCTTTTTTTGATTTTCGTCGCGAAACTTAACGGATGCAGGGTCAATCGTTAACTCTCTGCCCCCTTTGTGTTTATGAGAAAGTAAGTCCTTAGTTGCATTACTGTCGGCACCACCCCAAAAAGGTTCTGGATAACCTTTGTCTGTACTGGATTTTGGCAGGGGGGAGAAACATGCAATGCGAGCAGAATTCGTGTGTTTATCTTCAGTTAATTCAACATCAATGTAACGTGTTGCATACATAGGGGTATGACTCGGTGTTCTGGCTAAAAAACGATGTTTACCAAAGCGCTCTATAGATTGGATATTTTCGAGTGGACGAACAATAGGATTATTTTTATTTGCATCAAATGGAATAGCATATTGTAATGCAATTTCTTCACCGTTTTCATTTTTAAAGATGAGCGCATGGCCTACTTTTTTGCTGTTATCCATATAGCGAAGATGTTCGTTATCGGCTAAATGTTCGAAATCACTTTCAGAAAATATACGTGTGTTAGAGGAGGGTTGAGCATCTAGTTGGCCATTTCTTGGGTTTGACATAATTCAGAACTCCCTGTTCAAAAATGTAAGTCGTGCAGATGGATGTGATAAAATAGATTCTTAAAAGTAGTGGTTTTTCCTTAGTAAATGAATGATTCTCGCAATTATCCATTCTTGAACCTTAAGGAAATCTTAAGACTTTTTTGACGAAGTTTAACGGGTGTTTAACGATTGTACGGCCGTATTTTTTTTACGAGACGTATTCAAAATATATTTTTGTGAGACATTTAAAATGCTTAAAATTTCAAAGGAAATTGTGATTCCTCTTTCAGAAATCGAGTTAACTTTTGTGACAGCGCAGGGACCCGGCGGGCAAAATGTGAATAAAGTCGCAACGGCGGTGCAACTCCGTTTTAACGTACAACAGTCCCCTTCTTTGTCAGAACCGGTACGTCAACGGTTGCTGACTTTATTAAAAAATCGCCTTACGTCAGAAGGTGAGTGGATCATTAAAGCAGGGCGTTTACGTACACAAGAACGAAACAAGCAAGATGCCTTGCAACGTTTAGCAGAGATGATTCGACGTGCTGCGATTCCTCCTAAAAAACGTATTAAAACAAAACCTACACTCGCTTCAAAAGAGCGTCGTATTAAGAAGAAGAAATTGCAGGGAGCAAAAAAACAGTTAAGACGGTATAAAACAGAAAGTGAATAAGAAATCCCCTAAGTCACCGTTCCATGTACTTTCTAGTTATTGGCATCCCGCGCATGTTTTTAGCGCGGGACCTGGCGACTTTAAGACACTGGTTTTTGCGCTAAAAACATGCGCGGAATGACAGTAAAAAAGTATGTTAGTTCACTGAAACATCATCCGCATTTGGGCTGCTGTTATAATAGCCCATGCTGTCGCTATATAACCAAAAAGTATCATGGAATGTTTGTTTATCTGTTTGGAAAATTAAATCCATACAGCTATAGTCGCGACCAATGGCAGACGCTAATGCATCACCATCGAGATATAGATTGGAAATGGTATTCGGATTAACTGTGTAAGCTCCTGCGGCTCTCTGGATTTTATAGTTACAAGTAGATCCGACTCTGACGCCAGCATGTAGTGTGACGTTACCGGTGACATATCTGCTGCCTGTGTTGGTGACTTTGAGTGTGTGAATGTGTGTGACGGTCATTGTGCCACCTTGCACGACGACATTACCTGCTTGAGCTGTTATTGCGATAAAGCCTGTTAATAATAAAGACGTTGCGAGGATATTTTTCATAATGATTTCCTTTTAATGTGAGTGTTAAATGATGCGTGCGTTCCTCAACGCGCGGGAGAAGCATAACTATGAAAGGTTTGTTTGGGAAGAAACAATTTCACTTTTTTTATGTTTCAACTTACAATAGCGCACATCAATAGAATGACATGCGCAAGGAGCCACCGATGAATTCTTTTTCTGAACAACTCAATCAATATAGCCAACAACACACGCATCGCCTCAATAAACTTTTCCATTTTATTGGAATGCCAATGATTATTTTTTCTGTATTAATGGCTTTCAATTGGCTGAATATTTCGATTGCACCCAATGTGCACGTTAGGCTTTCCTGGATTGTTATAGCAGCGACTTTAATTTACTATTATTTTTTAAATATTAGATTAGCTTTTGTTGCAGCGATTGTATTTGTTTTAGCAAATGTATTTTGTATTTCAGTTGTAGCTGCAAATTCTTTTGAAATGAATGCAATTGTTTTCTTGATCTTATTTTTTGTTGGATGGATTCTTTTATTCGCAGGTCATGCTTTTGAAAAATCCCGTCCAGCTTTTCTCTATAGCGTCAATCAACTTCTTGTGGGTCCTTTATTTCTGTTGGTTGAAATCCTGCAAAGTATTGGGTTGGGGCGCTTGGTGAAATAAAATAGCAAATTCTGGCTATACTTCTCAGTTTTTTGAGATGCTCAAGTGACCATTTTCGGCTAACATATCCTTCTAATTCATTGATATATTTATAATTATCCAAAATCTCGCAGTTGATATTTATGCACTATACTTGGAATAGAATGTTCTGAGGAGGAGTGTAGTGATGCGCAACAAAAGAGACAGTGTATATGGTTCAGACCTGACGCAATGGTCAACCAGTAAAGTAAATACAGGAAGGGATGTTCCAGATGAAAAGAGCATAGGTGATATCTTTGACAGAGTAAAAAATATTGATGACACATTGGATGAAATTAAAAATATTGTTAGAGAGTGTGATCCAAGTGATAGACAATCCATTGTAAATATTCGACATGCTCTTATCGAGTTTTATCAGGTCTATGAACATCATCATCCTCAAATTTGGAAAGATTATCAATATTTGTTAAATGCACCAGAGTCTATCGAAAAAGATATTGAAGACGCGCGCAAAATGATTCTTGAAACGTATCAACATGTATTTGACGGTTCAAGTGCAAAACATATGTTAAAAATGGCGATAACTCTTTTAAAGATGGAAGAAAATAATGAAGTAAAATCACTTGAAAATGCAAAAATGCGACCACAGACAATTATAGATGATGCTGATTTAAGTAAAGGTAATCATAATAAACCTAAAAATCTTTGATCCCAACAATATGATACAAGTATCAACATAAAAATGATTTTATGTTGATACTTGTTATTTTTTTAACTCGTCCAGAGACTTTTTGGCATCATGCAATGAACTTCTTTGTCGCCTGATTGATACGGGCCCATTCGACAATCCATCGTGAAGCTTGCAAGCATATAGGCATCTATGCGTGAAAGTTTTTTTGCAGCTACAATTTTATTAAGCATTGACATTGACGCAATACTCATTGCTTTGTGTAAATCAGGATCTTTTGCGTAAGTCACAAAATAGGTTGAATTATCTGTTTTTGGTAATACGATTGGGTGAGTTGCGTGCGCGTCTTTGGGTATCATGCAATATACGCCTTGTACACCATTCACGACTTCAGAGATAGGACAATTCCAAGTGTTCAACATCATCTGTTGAGCTTTCGCTTGCGAAACATGATATTGATCCATGATCAATTGGGTCGTTTCATCTTTTAGAATATCGAGTGCTTTATTTAAGTTTTCGTCATATCCAACTGCGATCCAATGAGTGGGTGTTTCAACGCGCGGCCACTTTAATGATTTGTGTTTGATGACATCAATCGTAACGTTAAATTCAGCAAATGCTGTTTCGATTGCGGTCAAATCAATTTCACCATTGCCTTGTCCGGCATGTGAATCCCCTGTCCAAACCAAACCGCCTTTAACAAAAACGGGCAAATAAAGCGTTGAGCCTTCTGTTAATTCGCGAAGATCCATATTGCCACCAAAACGTCCGGGCGGACCTGAATCAAATTTACCAGGGGTTGCTTGAGCGACCGCAACGATTCCAGGGAAGGGTGCAAGTGGAACGACGATGCCAGGTGCAAATTGCATTTTTTTATTTTTCACATCTAAATAAAAATATTTAACGAAACCATTGGGAAATTCTTGCGGAAATAATCCTTTCCCTGGCACGCTGTCGTTTGAGGCATAAGCGCGTGGCACAATTTTATTGATGTGAATACGCAGAACATCACCAGGTTCGGCGCCATTTACATAAATAGGTCCAGTTAAAGTATGTGGGCCGCGTTCTGGTACTGCTTTTTGCATTTGAATAATTTGTTTGACTGTAGTGCCAGGTACGACTTGATTGTCTGATGCAGCTGATGTTTCTATCGCAACAGAGTCGCCAGAGTTGATTGTTAGGACAGGTGGTTGACTGTTATCAAACACACCCCATTGTGACGTCGCCGGTGTTGCTGGAAGAATATAAGTTTTTGATGTCGGATGAGTCGTGCGATGCGGCGCGACCATGCTTGCTTGATCAAGTGGCCCTGAAAGATAAGGTAAATAATTTTCGTCGCCTGAAGATTGAGCTTGCGCTGCACTCGCAAGAAGTGCACTAAGACTGACGATACCTATCCATTGAAATAATCTCTTTTCTAAATTCATCGCTTTCCTCCGTGAAATGATGTTGTCTTTCTTTGCTAATCGTGGAAAGTAGAATATTAGCCTTATTGGGGGAGAAATGCACGGCGTTGGAAATGAAAGGCTTGTTTATCATTGACATCTGATGCCGCTATGATGTCTCATACTCAATGCTTTTCTCAGTTTGCAGGGATGCTAGCAAGTCATGATGACTGTCAAAAAAATATGGATGTCGAAGAAAATCCCTGGTTTTTTCTTTCCAGTCTTGATGCTTTTGTCATTCTCTGCGCATGCTTCATTCATTGAGACAACTGTCGGGACAGCAGTCGTCAATGATGCGACAGCCAGTTATTATAATCCTGCTGCATTAATGCTGGTAAAAAATCCGCAAATTATTCCTCAAGTGACTGCTGCTTATTTTCACACTCGATTTACAGGTCAATCTACTCCAGTGTCTACTGGTATCACTCAAAATGGCAGCTCTAGTTCAAATACAAATTATTATTCACCTTCTTTCTATTTCGGGATACCGGTGACGGGTAAGATTATTCTTGGGCTCGCTGTTGTGAGTAATTCTGCAAATAGAGATATCTCTGATAATTCAATTTTACGTTATGTTCAATCCAGCAATGATATTCAAGATTATGATGTGGTTCCGGCGATCGCGATTAAAATAAATGATGTTTTTTCAATCGGTGCGGGCATTAATTTCTCATACTCCAATTTTGATTTAAAACCCATTCTTGGATTTCCCGGCACGGATATAGCAGATGCTCAAAGTCATAATCAAAGTGATGGAAGTGGTGTGGGTGGAAATATAGGTTTTTTATACAAGCCAAGTCCTGCCACACTCATTGGTTTTAATTATCGAAGTATGACGACATATAATCTCAGCGGTAAAAGTGTTTATGAGGGGAGTCCGCAAGTTGTTTCAAATAATTATCACTTCAAATTATCAACTCCGGCGCGCAGTATATTTTCTATCAATCACTTTGTTTCACCAAAATTAGGATTTATTTTTACGGCTCAACGTACTCAGTGGAGTTCGCTCACCAATATACATGTTTATAATGTTGCAAATGTGTCAGGCACAACACCAGTTATTGTAAATGGAACTATTCCATATTATTTACGTGATACATGGCAGTTTACTTTTGGCAGTCATTATCGCATTACCCCAAAATGGGTATTACGTGTAGCTGGCAGCTATAATCAGTCACCTGCTAATCCGCATTACCAAGTTGCAAATGGTGACAGTATTGTTTTGGGTGCATCGATGGCTTATGAAATCAATAAAATTGTAACTATTGATGGCAGTTACGCGCATGCATTTATGAAAGATGAAAATATCAACATTAATGGCGCTCGATATTTAGTGCAGGGTGTTAACGAAGGCTCGCGCGATGCTGTTTCTTTAAAGCTAACATTTAATGTATAGGGTCAAGTATTTCCTTGTAACGCAAAATAATGCGCACTCTTATCTATCCATTTTTGATATCTCATCTCAGATTATAAGGAGATACTTGACCCCGTTTCGTTTTTAAGATGACGTACGTGATTTCTCATCTTGAGGGAAGATCGGTAGATCTCACGCATTTCGATGTCAACTTCATTGAAGAAAATCGTCATTGCCTTTTCAATCAGCTCATGACGAGTATAACAACTCCACTTGATCTTAACTGCATCGAGGTAATGTTCTACTGTGCGAGGTGAAAGATTAAGCGCGGTGGCTATTTGCTTGATAGTCATGCCCCTTGTCAAATAATGGATGCAGATGGTCTGACGTTTTGTGAGTCCAGTAGGAGAGGTTTCTTTTCCATTTTTAATCCATGAGTATGCCCCGAGAACGCCTATGACATTATGTTTTTTATCCATAAGTGGTATTTTGTTGGTCGACAGGGTTACGTGCTTACCTTCGGCGACTGTTGTGTATTCTTCAATATTGAATTTTGGCTGAGCAGTCTCAATAACCCATCTGTCATCTTCGCGAAAAGCATCCGTTTCCTCATCTGTCATGGGAAAATCTTGGTCTGTTTTACCCACTATTTCTGCTGCCGATGACAGCCCCAGCGAGCGCGCAAAAACTTCATTACACCCAAGATAAACTGAATTCTTGTCCTTCCAGAAGAAACCTGTTGGGCGTAGTTCCAGCAGTTCCAAAACAAGATGACTTTCCAGATAAAATTTCTGGTTTTCAAAGACAAACACTTGAATTTCTCCACAGCTTTAGCAAGCTGCTTATTGCTCATTAATTGCTCATAATATCATCATTATATCAATTAATGAAGATGATTTAGCTCATTTTATGGGCGACTTGCTATAAAGGGTGTCAGGGAGAATACCACGTGAGAAATGTATATATAGGGTTAACTATCTCATTGTAATGCAAAAATGCGCATTCTTAATCTATCCATTTTTGACATTTCGTCGCAGGGTCTTGCAAGGAGATGCTTGACCCTGTTTAGTTTTAAGGAAATGCACTCATCAATCGTACACATCTCACTTTATAGGTGTTTGTTTTGTTGGCAGATGCAGGTGGATGTCCGCTGTTTGCAAAAGTGATATAAAAAGCTTTAGTGGTTGACGAAGCTGAATCTTCTGTTGAACTCCAATAATTATCCTTATCAAAACCACCGATTTGATTTCTATTATCTTGCAAACACTGTATTTGGTTGGTGGAAGGTAAGAACCAATCGTTGTAGCAAGTGTTGCCACCAACGCAAGGTGTATTGCCAGCAGAATCAATTTCGTAAGCATCACAGACACCTGCTGCATATGTCGTTCCAGCACCTAACAAATTAACTATTGTTGTTGTGTTAGCTTGACCATCCACTGTGCTCTGAGCATTCGTTGTTGTGCCTGACGCACCCCAAGTAATTCCATTTGAGTTATTAGCATTTGCAGTAATTAAATTATTTAAACCGCCTTCTAAACAGGCTACTATTCCTCCGTTAAAACTGTGACCAATTTTAACGTCGACGATGTTCACTGATGTACTGCCGATCAGGCCACCTTCAATTGCTCTGATCGTAGCTGGACCCTCAGAAACACCAAACACAAGACCTTTTGTTGGATCGGCGTTTGAAACAGTTGCTTTTGAAGGAGTTGAAGAATTCCATGTGACTTCATTGGTAATAATCTTCGTCGAGAGATCACTATAAGTACCTGTTGCAGTAAATTGAGCTGTTGTACCTTGTGCAACAGATGCATTGGCTGGTGTGACAGCAATTGAAGTTAAAGTGGCCGCTGAAACAGTTAATGTTGTGCTGCCAGTGATGCCTGAAAATATTGCTTGAATAGTAGTTGATCCAGCCGCAATAGTTGTCGCTAATCCTTTTGAATCACTGACATTTGAAATAACTGCAATGGATGGTGCAGTAGAAACCCATGTCGCAACACTCGTCAAATCTCTTGTTGAGGCATCTGAGTATGTTCCTGTTGCTGTAAATTGTTGCTGTGTGCCATTCGCAATAGTTGGCAATGTTGGAGTCACGGCAATAGATACTAATGTCGCAGCATGAACGGTCATAACAGTGCTACCTGTCACATCACCTTGCGTTGCAGAAATAGTTGCCGTGCCAATCGATAAACCTTTCGCTAAGCCATGAGACGAAGGAGCATTTGAAATGGTTGCTATTGCAGTATTTGAGGATGTC
Organism: Gammaproteobacteria bacterium; assembly: GCA_033762075.1. Lineage (GTDB taxonomy): Bacteria > Pseudomonadota > Gammaproteobacteria > DSM-16500 > DSM-16500 > VFKI01. The sequence goes on along the minus strand of JANRLY010000034.1, from coordinate 1,048 downwards.
CACGTTGCTTTATCAGTCAAATCTTGTATTCTAAAATCTGTGTAAATGCCTGTTGCTCTATATTGTTGTGTTTCACCGGCGGATATTGCTTGATTTGTGGGAGAAACATAAATCGAACTTAATGTGGCAGTTGTTACCGTGAAATCAGTTGAGCCAGAAATACTTCCAAGTGTTGCGCTGACTGATGTTGTGCCTTCATTGCGAGCAAGCGCAAGCCCTTTTGATGCAGATCGATTAGAAATAATAGCTGTTAAAGCAGATCCTGTATTCCAGGTGACATCGCTAGTTAAATCGTTCGTTGAATCATCTGAGTAAAGCCCTGTTGCAGTAAATTGCTGTGTTGTTCCTTTGGCTGCAGTTTGATTAGTTGGCGTGACAGAAATAGAATCCAGTGTCGGCGCGGCAACAGTCAATAAAGCGGCGCCTGTGACAGAATTCATAGATGCTGTGATGGTGGTTGAGCCAACACTTTTACTTGTTGCTTTTCCAGATTCACCACTAATATTTGAAATTGTTGCTATAGATTGATTGGAAGAACTCCAGGTCACCAACGAAGTTAAATTTTGATAACTGTTATCAGAATAGATCCCGACTGCATAAAATTGACGTGTCAAACCATTTGGAATTGAAGGACGCGGTGGAATCACAGTAATGGATGATAAAGTGATTGCATTCACAGTTAGTGCAGTGGAGGCAGATATACCATCAAGTGTTGCGCTGATTGTGCTAGTTCCAGCGGCCACTCCTGTGGCAAGTCCAGCGGAGCCGCTCGTATTTGAAATCGTTGCTTTTGTTTGATCAGAAGAACTCCAGGTAACTGAGCTCGTAACATCTTGAAAGGAGTTATCTGCATAAGTTCCAGTAGCATAAAATTGTTGTGTTGTGCCGTTTTCAATTGAGGGGTTAGTTTATAGTGACCCCCGCAATTTAGACCACCCAAACTGAGAATTTTGAGAGATAATAGCCCTCCCATTGGAGGAAAGTATGTCTCGAAAGAAGTGGTCGCCTTCGGCTAAATTTGAAATTGCATTATTAGCGCTCAAAGGCG
>JANRLY010000033.1:0-6178 GCA_033762075.1 Gammaproteobacteria bacterium | reverse complement strand
TTAAAGGTTTTAAAATTTGTTGAAAAACGGTATCTTTCATATTCGTCCTTGAGCCTAAATGTGGTGTTTAGGGCGCTAATTTTAGCGCTTTCTCAAGGACGTTCAATATTTAAACCGTTTTACCGGATGCTAGTGCGCCTTCGCGGGAATGACAGATTTTGAGTGTTTGATGAGGTATGTATGTCTGAATTTGATCCCAACGCAGTAGCGAGTGAAGACTCTGGTATTTTTGGGCTGCCCTACACAGAAGCAGAATCTGCTTTAGTGTATGTACCAGTTCCTTGGGAAGTCACTACGTCCTACGGTGGCGGCACAGCAAATGGTCCGTCAGCGATTTTGCACGCGAGTCGGCAAGTTGATTTGTTTGATTTAGAAATCATGCGGCCGTATGAAGCAGGACTTTTCATGTTGCCAGAATCTGCCGAGGTGCGTGCGTGGAATGCAGAAGCATGTGCGAAACTCAAAAATAATCGCCATGCAGAAAAATCCATTCAATATGCCAATGCAATGGGTGAAAAGCTCAATCAATATGTTTTTAATGAAACAAAACGTTTATTGGCGCAAAATAAAATACCGGCGATTGTTGGCGGCGATCATTCTGTTCCTTTCGGTGCATTTCAAGCGATTGCAGAAAAATATCCTGAGTATGGTGTTTTACATTTCGACGCACACTCTGATACGCGTGAAGCATTTGAAGGGTTCACGTGGTCACATGCTTCAATTATGTATAATGCATTGCAACACATTCCTGAAATTAAAAAATTGGTGCAAGTCGGTATTCGCGATTTTTGTGAAGAAGAATATGATTATACGCATCAAGTGCAAAAAGACCGCGTACATGTGAATTTTGATTTACATTTGAAGCATGAAAAAATGCACGGAAAAACTTGGGCCGCACTGACAGAAAAAATGATTTCTCCTTTACCTAAGCACGTTTGGATTTCATTTGATATTGATGGATTAGATCCAAGTTTTTGTCCCAACACGGGCACACCTGTGCCAGGTGGTTTAACCTTCGATGAAGCAAATTATTTAATTGCTGCATTGGTACGTTCAGGTCGCACAATTATTGGCTTTGATTTAAATGAAGTGTCGCCTGGCATCGATCAAGCCAGCGAATGGGATGCGAATGTCGGTGCCCGTTTGCTTTATAAGCTCACCGCCTGGACCTTGGCGAGTCAGGGGATTTGTCAGCAAAACCGTGATGGCTAAGTTATTTTCCGTCGTCATTCGTCTCTTTATTATCTGCTGTCATCCGCCGCTTTATTTTTCTCCGTCGTCCCGCGCTTTATTTTTCTCCGTCGTCCCGCGCTTTATGCGCGGGATCTAGGAAATATTTCGCTGGATCCCGCGGGCAAGCCGCGGGACGACGGCGTTGAAGTTACCGCTTAAAGCTCGGTGGTTGATGTTCTGAGTTTAATTCATGCTTCTTTTGTTGTTCTTCGACGCGATGAATCGCTTCTTTTGTCAGGCTAATTTTCTGTGTGACAGTTTCGAGCGCTTTTTCTTGTTTAACGATCTCATGGGTGTGAGCGTTCATTTTAGAAAAGTGTGCTGCTAATTTATCATGAGAAGCATGCGTGGATTGATGCGCAAATCCAAAATGTTTGTTCTTTTTGAGAAGTGCAAAATAATCTTTTGCAAAAGAAGTTCGGTCAACACCTTCTTCACTTTGGTGGATGCCTTGTTGTTTCTGAGCAGCTTGATGAACGGCACCTAACATTTTGATTGCTGCTGTGGCACTGACCATATGTGCCATATGTTCTCCACTTGGAAGATGCGGCCTTTCAGGATTCATTTGAATGTGTGATCTGGCGATGATCTCAGGTGTTTTTGCTGAAGGTGTTATGTCTTTTACAATCTTATCCTTTTCAGCATGCGTCAAAATTAATTCGTTACCTTGAGCGTCGTAAAGTTTTGTATCATCGAGTGCTTTTCTGAGTTGCGTAGATTGTTCTTTATGGATTGTCGCTAACTCATCTTTATAGGTTTCATTCGTTTGTTTCATGTCTGAGAGAGTTGCGCGAATTTCATTTTCAGTTTCAGTGAGATTTTTTAATTCATCCTCGAGTATATGATGCGTATGTTCTAATTGATTTACTGGGATGTTCTGCAAGACACTTGGGTTTAATTTGTAGGTCGATTCTTCTAAATATCGTTGTTGTTGAATATGTTCTTCGAACAAGATCTCGGCGAGACGTTCTGATTTTTCACTATCTTGCTGGCGCGCAACTTCGATCCAATGTTCACATAATTTTTCGAGAACGATAGAGGCTTTCATGCCTTCAATGATCAGCATATCCATCATTTCTTTATAAAAGGGTGAGCGGGGGTCTTGAAGCGATAAAACCATTTCTTCCGGTGTTTTAGGGGAAACAATAGCTTCGAAGTACTGGCGATCTAGTTGTGTGCCCATATGCTTACTCCTCTGGATTGAAGCGATTATCTTACCATATTTCACTGAGGAGTCTATAGCAACGCATTGATTATACTGGAAAATATCAGTGTAACATTTTGGTTTTTCATCTACGTATCTTGGAAACTTCGCCTATACTTAGGATATCTCTGTTGTAACTGTCTCTGATGGGAGGGGATGAAATGCCGTTTCCTACTCATATTCCTGGCGTAGAAGTGGCTGCGGATGCAGCACCTATTCCTTTGTCGGAGCCTGAAAAAGTCAAAGAGATTAACGTCAAAAATGCAAAAAAATATGTGATAGAAAAGATGCATGTTTTTGATATGCAAAAATATCCTGAACCACCCTATCAATATGAACGATATGAAACAATAGATCGAAAACCTGTTATTTATATCAAGTATGATCCTGCAGAGGATCCTTCTCTCAAGTACCATAAAGATGAAAATGGACATTGGGTTGATACACATGGAAATCAACCTAGTGACGCTGAGTTAAAGGACAATAAAAAGAACATTAAGAAAAATTTAGTGATTAAAAAAATAAACGCACTTGCAGTCAGAAAGTTAACTGTGATTGGCGGTATTTTAACGGGACTTGAAACGGGATTTTTAGATGTAAATGATGCTTATAATAAGCATGATTACTTAACGCAAAAATTATTACAATTAGCAGAAGAAATTTTTCCTGATGATGGTGAAGCAAATATAAGCCCAGAAGAAGCCATGCAGAAATTTTATGCTAGAGTCGTTGATATTATTGCTAATGCGGATGTGACAGATATGCCTGCACATAGCATTATGAGTAAACTCTGCAACACGAAAAAAAATCCAGAAGTTTATTTTAGCGGGGAGTATAAACCAACCAATGAAATACTGGTCGTTGAAACAACCGGATTCGGAGCAGATCTAAATGGTCATGTGGCAAATAAAATTCAAGTTGATATTCAACCTGAAAATAATATTACGATCGATTTGTTTAATGAGTATCAAAAAATATTTGCAGAAAATGAAAATGATCGCCCGGCTTGGTTTAATGTATTACCTCCGTGGGAACAAAAATTATTACGGCAAAAACTTGAGGCAATTCGCACTGCGCCCGTGAGTGCCCTGGGCCAAATTGAATTAACAGATGCACAAAAAACAGCTTGGCAGCAGCAGACAGAGCTGAGTCATCATTCAAAATCATGCTCTAATGCCAGGATCCCTGGGATTTCTAATTTTCGCGAAAGTTTAGTTTATGAATACGATCCAGGAAATCCTGATGATAAAAGACTAAGTTCACATAGTTATAAGTCAGGTATTCCATTGTGTTATGAAATGCCGGGTCAAGGAACAACAAGGCAAGACAATGCAAAATTTACGATGAAAAAAGTGCTAGGATGTCTGCAAAAAGCCAGTCAAAAAATCGAAGAGAGTAAAGAGGAAAGTTGGGAGGGTGCATTTCGTGCTGATCTTCTTCCAGCAGAAAAACTAAGACCTATTATTTATGTCGGCGCATTGCTGTCAGATGTTTGGTTCTTCTCTAACCCAGATCTCTCATACGTTCGTCAAGAAAGAGATGCATTTGCAGCAACTGTTGACGAATTAAAAGACGAAGACCATGAATATATTTTTAATAATGAGCCAATGAATTTTATTCGTTCGCTCACTGAACATGTCGCGCACGAGGTAACGGTAGGAGAAAGACAAAGATATATCAACAGTCGTTGGCAAGAAACAGATAGGCTTTTAGCGTATGCGCATCATTTCACGCAAACACTAAAAGATGATGTCGATTTAACGCCGCAACAACAAAGAAAAAAAAGATTAATCGATTGCGCTGTTGAGCAATTGGAAAATATGCGCAATTTATCCATCACTGGTGGATATCCATTTTGCTATTTCGGGAGAAACTATCCTGCTTTTAAGTCGGCATACGATGCCATTTTAGTAGAGGCGATGGGCGGCGTTGTTCTAACGCATTGTAAGTCAGGAAAAGACCGTACAGGCGAAGAAGAAGTTTATCGGCTCGCAATGCTTGAATATTTTCGTTTACATAATACGTTGCCGAGTTATACCGATCCTCAACTTCAACGCGATGAATTCATCAGTATTTATAAGACTATTTTTAAGAATATGAAAATAGAAGAAGTGGCTAATGGAAATACTCCAGGTGCTTTTGGCATTAAAGATATCCCTGGACTTACGTCGATTATCTGTGCAGATATTCGAGAAGCATTAAATGAAGATAAGTCATTTGAGCTCAGTTGTGAATTAGCAGGCTTAAATAAAGTTGATCCCCCATCAGGTAGTGGTATTGAATATAGAATCAAGGATCGATTTGATTATAAAAAACAAAAAGCAGAAACAGGATTTTATTTAGATGAGAGAGCTGGAAAAGGCTATGTCAAACACATGGGTCAAATTACTGTAGGTAGCGCAATCAAGATGCAAAAAACTGCCGCAATGCGCGCGGAAACTGTTGTGCATGTTGTCGAGCATAAATCAGGAAGCGCAATGTATAGCCAGCCGGCAACTTTTGTTACCAAAGAAACGATAACAAAAGCACCTGGCGAAACAAAAGCTGAGAATGTTTCATTTGATTTTTATGCGTCAATGAATTTTAAAAACTTACCTGGACTGAAAATTGTTTTAACTGCGATCGAGCGCGTGGTTGCTTTTATTGAAAAATGCCGTTTGAATGGTATTGCAGCTCCAGTGATTATTATTAAAGATAAAACTGATCCAAAATTAGCAGCTACGATGTTTGAGTGTAGTAAATTATTGGGCATTCCTTGTGAGTATGCGAATAACTCAGCTTATTCGAAGTATAGCCCTCCAGTGCCAGTTACACCAAACCTTTTGGCTGATTTGCGTAAATCTCACCCTTGGATTCCTGCTGTAACTGCTCCAAGAGAAGAAGGTGGGTTAACGTCTAAGCCGGGCGTTATTAAGAGCTAGCAATCATTCTTCGTATAAACTTTTTCTTTGCAGGTGCGAAAATATCTAGCAATGCAATCCCCGTTTGCCGCGCAAAATTAAACGGCAAAAAATCGATGGCGAAAATTTGCGTGAGTTGGTGCGATAAGCGGATATTTTTTTGTTCGGGCAGTGCGCGCGGCACTGTCAGTGACGATTTGAAATGATCAATTAAAAATGTAATTTCACTGAGCGCGATATTCAATCCTTGGGCGGCAATGGGATGAATCGTATGCGCAGCGTTGCCAATAAAAATCACATTATCTTGAATTTGCTGATGTGGTTGCATGCAAATATATTTTAAAGGATAGGTATAACGCTTTTCGATTTTCAAAAAACGTCCCAAGCGATACCCCATTTGGTGTTGTAAATTTATAACGAACTCTTCGTCGGATAATTGTAATAACGCTTCAATGTTTTTTTCTGTATCTGTCCATATGGTTGCGGCACAATTATTTTGTAAAGGTAATAATGCGAGCGCTCCCGTTTTATGAAATCGTTCGTAAGCGATATTGTCGTGATCACGTTGCAAGTGTGTGACAGTCACGAGAGCTCGCTGTTCGTAATCAACTGTCTCAGTCGGAATATTGAGTTGTGTGCGCAGCGTGGAGTGTGTGCCATCTGCTGCAATGATGATTGAGTTGGTTCCGTTGTCTCGGAGCTTGCTTGTTTCGCCGTCGTCCTGCGGTTTGTCCATTTCGCCGTCGTCCCGCGGGGTGTGCGCCGGGTAAAGGGTGGGATAAGGGGGTTCCGCCGGCCAAGCCCCGGGCCACGGGCGAAATGGGAAAAGGGGAGTACGGGT
>JANRLY010000032.1:0-1834 GCA_033762075.1 Gammaproteobacteria bacterium | reverse complement strand
GAGTTATGCCCGAAAGTTGTGTTTAGCATTTTAGGCGGCTACAGATTGGTCATTTGCTAACTGCGTTTTATCAGCCACTCCATCGACAAATTTTACCCCGCGAATGACTTCAGCAAGACGAGAAAAGCCATAAAGCCTGATCCAACGCACTTGTGCACTTTGACATAACTTGAATACCATCGTCAATATTGTTTTGCGAGAAAAGCATCCTTTCGAGCGCTTGGTACGATGACGCACTGTTGCAAATGTTGATTCTATTGGATTACTTGTGCGCATTGATTTCCAATGCTCTGCAGGAAAATCATAAAATGTCAGTAATTCTTCACGGTCTTTTTTCAAGCACTCAGCAGCCTTTGGATATTTAAGCCCGTATTTGTTAACAAAAGTGTCAAACGCTTTGCATGCATCATCTTTTGTGGCAGCCATCCAGATTTCATGTAACATTTGTTTAGCTTCACCATGTTGTGATTTAGGCAATTTATCTAATACATTAACCGTTTTGTGCACCCAACAGCGTTGATGACGTGTTTGTGGAAATTCTTCGCGGAGTGCCGCCCAAAAACCCAATGCACCATCACCTGTTGCAACTTTAGGTCCTTTCGTTAATCCACGAGATTTTAAATCACGTACCAGTGCTTGCCATGAATCTTTGCTTTCGCGATAGCCGTCTTCAATCGCAATAACTTCTTTTTGACCCTTATCTGTTACACCAATAATAATTAACAAGCAATCACGTCCATCTTCCATGCGTGCTTGCAAATAAATTCCATCCGCCCAAAAATAAACATACCGTGATGATGATAAATCACGTTTCTGCCAAGTTTGGTATTCATCTTCCCATGATGCTTTTAAACGACTAATTACATTAGGTGAAACATTTTTTGCATTCTCTCCTAAAATCGGTGTGAGCGTCATTTGAAAATCACCTGTAGAAATACCGCGTAAATAAAGTAATGGCAACAGCTCGTCAATACTTTTGCTCCGTCTTAAATATGGGGGAATAATACCCGAAGAAAATTGAATATCATCCTTGCCAGCAGCGCGGTCACGCACTCTAGGTTGTTCAATACTAATATCACCAATACCAGTTTGGATAGAACGTTCAGGCAAATAGCCATTACGAATAAATCGTTGGCGTTCTTCTGGTGTGCGTTCATCCTTGTATTTTTCTAAAAACTCTAAAACTTCTTGCTCCATAGCGGTGGCAAGCATCCTCTGCGCACCTTGTCTAGCAAGCGCCGTTAATGGATCATTGAATGAATTTTCTGCTGGCGAATTTATACCAATTACGTTATCTTTTGTGTTCATAGCGGTGTACCTTTTTAAAGTATTAGTTTTTAGTCGAACCAATACTGTACACCGCTACTATTTTGCTAGTCAGCTCTCACTTAAACACAACTTTTGACGATAGCTCACAGCTGTACACCTTCGCAAACTTGCTCAATGTCATAAAGCAGCAGCAATTAAAGATTTAATTGATATTCTTGGACATGTATTCGATGAAAACACCATCAATTTTTTAATGTGCCACTTAAACAAAACTGCGACTATTAAAAATATTGTGCTTATTTTAAAAAATTCTAACTTATTATCAAAATTCTATAACCCTATTATTCAAGCCGAGCAGCCATTGCTGCAACAAATATCCAGCTTGTTATCTTCCGTTTGTACAACTGAAAATGATGACAAGGTCATTATAGGTGGCTTGGCAACTTATGATGAATTGGCGCTTTATTTTAAAAGTGAAAAAACGATTTGCGCACTGACCCAGTTGTTTTTATGTATGAAAAAATACGAGCTATTGGACGATAAAAATATAAAAAAAATACTCAAA